>JAFWTC010000040.1 GCA_017519045.1 Candidatus Methanomethylophilaceae archaeon | reverse complement strand
GCCCCGGTGGTTCCGCCTCTTCCGAACGTCCAAGATTGGACGTAGTCGCCGGCCGTGGGGGTGTCGAATCCGACGGAGTTGATGAACGATCCAGTGGCGTAGTATTGGGACGAGACGCTGATCGACAGGTCCTTGTCGACGATGAAGACGCGCTCGGAAGAGCAGTCCCACTCCGTGGCCCCGTCTATGGTCCACCAGGTCGCCTCGCAGCCCTCGTCGGGGGAGAATACGACCTTCACTGTTGAACCGGCGGGGACCTTCGTCCCTGATGCGATCGGCGTCGAGGAGCCGTTGGCGTAGGCGGTCACGGACCCATTGTCGGCGTCGAAGGAGACGGTATAATTTCCAGCGGAGTCGTCCGCCCATCCCGCATATACGGTGACGTCGCCATGGACCGGGCCGAACTCGTACAGGTCCTTCAGATCGGAGGAAGCGTACCATCCGATGAATGAGAATCCAGTTCTCGTCGGCTCAGAGGGGATGGATGCGCAGGCTCCGTCCAGGATTCTTTGCGATGTCACGGGGGAGCCGCCGCGGGCATCGAAGGTGACGGTGAACGAGTCGTTGGGCTGGACGCCCGTCACGGTTATAGTGACGTCCTTGATGGCGGTGAAGCTGTAGACCCTGTAGTCGTCTTCGGAATAGAAGGGGGCAGTCTTGACGCCGTCTATCATGGCGGCGAACGATTCCGACAGCCGGTATCCGGGGAGGGCGCGTATCCCGAAGAGGACCTCGTCGCCGTGGATGATGCCTTTGCTCTGGGATATGCTCCACTTGAATCCATTCTCCTTCGGGCAGGAGACGTCGTACCTGTTGAGATCTACTCCGGAGACCATGACCTCCGTATCCTTGGAGACGTCCTTCAGGGAGAACTTCCCGGCGGATCCAGGAACGGGCTTTCCGTCTGCCGATGCCGTCACGGCGGAGTCAGTGTAGCCTTCCAGCAGGCCTATTTCGAAATCGATGGTGTTTCCAGAGTGGCTTTCGGAGAACGTCGAGTGCTCCGTGTCGTTTATGGTGAAGAGGACGCGTCCGCCGTCGGTGTCAGCGAAGTATCCAGACAGCGGGGTTCCGACGCTGACTTCCGGATGATAGTTCCCCTCGAGGAAGTACACCTTCGTCTCGGGGGAGCTGATTGATCCCGGGACGGTGGAAGGCGAACCGTACATCACCACGTGCTTCAGCTGAGGGGCGGAGATCCCTTCAGTGTCGATTGTCTTCACGGATGCCGGCACCGAAACCGTGTCGACGCCGGTGAGGGAGGTCGCGAAGGGACGTATCGCCAAGGTTCCATTCTCTATGGAAGGGGGTGTGGACGGCGAGACGTATAGGAGCTCGCTTCCGCGGTAGACGGAACCGTCGATCATGCGGATGTCCGAGGTTCCAGAAGAGATGGTTCCGCCGTTGGATAGGGCGGAGTCGAGCGCATCCCAGACGAATCCGGCGTAGCTGCCGTCTATCTTGATCGGCGTCGAGCCTGAGGATATCAGGACCTTCGCATCGGCGTATCCAGAGCCGGAGGGGACCTTGACGTCCACGTACTTGCATCCGTTGGTCTCGTCATCCTTGATTAGCGGCTTGAGAGCGGCGTTGTTGAACATGACGGAGTCCTTGAACGGGGTTCCGGTGTGGACGATGAACTCCTTCAAGGAGGTGTTGTTGAACGCGTTGGCGTTTTCCGTCTTGACCATTCCGCGGATCTCCATCGCGGAGAGGCCTTTGCATCCGAAGAAGCAGTATTCGGGTATGGTGACGAGAGGCCCCATGAACGTCACCTTCCTCAAAGACGCGCAGGCCCTGAACGCTTGCTTGTCTATTCCGTCGGGGTCGACGGTGGCGGGGATGGCTATCTCCTCTACGGCAGACTCCGACAGGGCGTACTTTCCGATGGTTTTCACCTGGTCCGGGATCTCGAACGACGTCATCTTGGCGCATTTGTAGAACATGTAGTCGGGTATGTCGGCGATGGACTGGCATAGGGTGACGGATTCGAGGGACCTGCATTCCCTGAACATGCCTGCTCCGGGAATGCACCCCTCAGGGAACGTGAAGCTCTTGAGCGCCGAGCATCCGGAGAACACGGTGTCTCCGAACAGCGTGGCGCCGTGCAACCCCACCGATTCCAGGGAGGAGCACTTGTTGAACGTGTCCGTCCCTATCATCACGATCTCCTCGGGGATGTCTATCGTCTTAAGGGAGCCGCAGTTCTGGAACACACCTTCGCCTAGATAGGTGATAGCCGTCGGAAGCATCACTTCCGTGAGCCTGGAGCTGTTGGCGGCCACGTCCGCGAAGGCGTAGTTTCCAATTCCGGCCACGGCGGGATCGAATGCGATGGAGGAGATCTTCGAGCAATAGAATCCGTAGTCGCTGACGGTCAGGACCGTCCCGGGGACGTCCAGATGGTCGAGTGCGACGTTGTAGAATGCGCCTGCGCCTATGGTGTATACGCTGGACGGGATCGTGTATGATCCTATGTTGGACGGGACGTAGACCAGAAGCCCGTCGCATATCATCGGCTCCGCGATCCCCGAGTTCGCGAACGGGGCGGTTCCGAGGACCGTCTTCTCGTCAAGCTCGAACGATGTCAGATCGGAGCATCCGCGGAAGGCGTAGTCGGATATCGTCTCTGGAGTTCCGATGGAGATCTTTGATAGTGAGGAGCAGCCGTCGAAGGCGTTGGCTCCGATGGATGTGGCCGAAACGGCGCTGACCTCGGTCAGGGATGTGCATCTGCCGAAGCATTGGAGCGGAATGGAAAGGACGCCGTCCATGGTGACGGATTTCAGCGAGGTGCATCCGTTGAAGAAGTATGGGTCAATGGAAACGACCGTCTCAGGGAGCGAGACGGACGTTATCCCCGCGTTCCCTCTGAGCGTCTTCGCCAGGCCGGTCACGGCGTACGTTTTGTCGCTATGAGTCACCTGAGAGGGGATGGCCACGTCCCCTGTCATGGTCGTTACGGAATATGCAGTGACCATGGCGGTCCTGACTCCGCCTCCTTCCTTCAAGTCGTATTCGATGCCGTCGATATTGACGGGCTCCGCATCGCTGGTTTGTAACGATGAGAACGCCGCCGCCGCGACGATCAGGATGGCGATGGCCGTCGTCGCCTTCAACACGTTTGCTCCCATGCTGACATCTCCGGGGCCGGCGCATTGAATGTCGGACCCGTGTCGGCATGCGTTCTGAGATAGATATAGGATATCCAATCCAACTCGGATGCGATATTATGCGCGAAGGTTCTTGAAGACGTGGTAGTGCCTCGATAGGGAGCCGTGGACCCTCTGCACGTACATCCCCTCAAGCTCCATCTTCGGGAACTCCGCCGGATGCGGCAGCACTATGCCTGCGCGGGCCCCGGGGCGAAGCGAGTCGGGAATGGAATCTCCCGCCCTGGCGTATATCCTGTCGATGTCCTCGCCGCCGGTCTTGGTGGACCTTCCGTACGGCGGGTCGGTGCAGACGGCGTCCACGTCGTGGAACCTTTCGCCGATCTCCCCGATGTCCGCGACGTCGAAGTCCGCCAACTTGTATCCGTAGAAGTCCATGTTCTCGCGGCATCCGGCGATCATCTCCTCGTCGAAGTCCGACGCTATCGCCTTCATTCCCATCGCGGCCGCCTCTATTACGATTCCGCCGGTTCCGCAGAACGGGTCCAGGACGGTTCCCCCGGTCTTCACGCGGGTCATGTTGATCAGTGCCCTGGCGTACTTCGGATGGAGGGATATGGGCGAGAAGAACGGGCGCTCGCTGACCTTCCTCTTGTTCAGGAGGTCGGTGTCCGTCACCCTTTCCTCGATGAAGAGGCGGACCTTGTCGCTCATGTGCATCTTGACCACGAAGTCCGGATCCTTCAGGTCCACGTCGTTGGAGCGGGACAGGATCCCTCCGATCTTGCGGACCAGACCCTGGGAGTCTACGTCCTTCATCATCCCCTCGAACCTCTTTCCGCGGACCGCGAAGGTCCCCTCCGGCAGCTCGGCGCCTTCCAGGCCGGACACGTCGTCCGGATCGTACTCCCCCAGGTAGCGTCCGAGGCTGTGAGTCAGCGAGATGCGGTCCGCGATCTCCCCGAAGCAGCGCTGGTCGAAGGAGGCGACCACGTACCCGGGTCCGGACGAGACGATTTCGAAGGAGTCGGCGACGGCTCCGACGCATCCGGAGACCTCCGCCTTCGGCATGTCCTTGGACTCGCCGGAAAGCTCGAAGAAGAATTGGGGGGACACGCCCCCCGTTAGAAATCAGTCCTTAATACCGTCTTCGGTCACGGTGAAGACGGCCTCGCCCTCGGGGAGGTTGGGCGAGTCGATGAGCCTGGCTATCCTCTTCCCGGCCTTGCCCTTCCTGAGGTATATGCGGAACGTTGCGGTGTGGCCGACGATGTTCCCTCCGATGGGCCTGGTGGGGTCCCCGAAGAAGGCGTCGGGCTTGGCGGCGACCTGGTTGGTGACCGCTATGACCGCGTTGTTCACGGTGGCGAAGTTCAGCAGGTCGTGCATGTGGCGGTTGAGGATCTGCTGCCTCTCCGCGAGGGATCCCCTGCCTACGTACTCCGCCCTGAAGTGGGATGTGAGCGAGTCCACTATCAGGAGCCTGACCTTCAGGTTCTGGGCCATCTCCATCGCCTTGTCCACCAGGAGCACCTGGTGCTGGGAGTTGAACGCCCTGGCGACATGTATCCTGCTCAGGGTGACGTCCGGGTCCACGCCGAGGTAGTTGGCCATCTGGATTATCCTCTCCGGCCTGAACGTGTTCTCGCTGTCGATTATTATGACGTCCGAGTCGAGTCCTCCCCTGTCCTCGGGGAGCGTGGCGTTCACCGCGAGCTGGAAGCAGACCTGGGTCTTGCAGCTTCCGAACTCTCCGAAGAACTCCACTATCGACTGGCTCTCCAGACCTCCGTCCAGGAGCTCGTCGAACGCCTTCGATCCGGTCGTGAGCTTGGTCACGGCCTTCCTTCTCTCCAATATGTCGGAACCGGTCTCGAAACCGCCTATGTCAGCGCACAGCTTGGCACCCTCGATGATGTCCATCGCCTTCTTCTCGCCGATCTCGCATGTCTCTGCGAGCTCTTTGGGGGAAGCAACGGCAATGGCCATCAGATCGTTGTATCCTGCTTCGCGGAGTTTCTCTGATATGGCTGGTCCTACTCCTGGTATGTCCTCAAGGGTCTTCTGGGCCATTGTGATTCCTCGAATCTCTCCATCCGGAGTTTAGTATTTAACCGAGACCTAGGGGTGCCCGAAAGTGGAAAATGACGTATTGAGGCGCGTTTTCCTTATGTGATAATCGAAGGAAAAAGCTTTGATTATGAAAATCGAAGCGAATCGCTTCGATTCTCCAAACGGAGTCGGGAATCATTCGCGGCCTTCCTGCAGGGGGCATCCGCGGACAGCAGCCTCTTGGCCATGCGGGTGGCGGGGACGAACTCGAAGATTTTGTCGTAAACGCGCGTGGTGATGAACGTCACGAAATACCCGGTTATGAACGCCGACACCAGCGTCCCTGCCCCGAGGTCGACGATCTCTCCCAGGCACAGCAGGCAGACGGCCGCGGATATCGCGATGCAGGTGAGGTCGAAGGCCGTCTTGACCAGCCTGTACCTTATCTTGAACGTGATGACGACGTCGCGGATGAACAGGTCCACCGGGAGGAGGGGCAGATAGCATCTCATGAAGAAGGACACCCCGAAGAACAGGAGGACGTGGGCGACGACGATATACAGCAGGTCCAGCTCCGTCGATCTCGGAAGCCCGGACATGGCCGACTTCATGAAGTTCAGGAAGATCCCGAACAGCAGCGTAACGATGATCGAGAACGCGTATCCGGCGTCGGGCTTCCTGGTGACCGCGAGGCACATGCATACGAGCACAAGCTGGTATACGATGTTCCAGGTGCCGAAGTCCAGCGCGGGGAAGGCGTAGCTGACCGTGAGCGGTATCGACGAGATGACCGTGACCCCGTATCCGCTCTGGATGAAAAGGCAGACCGCGAACGCCACCAGCAGCAGCCCGCAGAGCAGCGAGAGCTCGCACGGGAACCTGATCTTCTCCGTCATCCCGGCGGGCTATCGCGAGGTCGTTGTTAACGATGTCTGTCGTCAGGTCGGAGCGTTTAGGAAAAAGGACCGGGCGCGACCGCCCGGGAAACGGTTTCAGATGTACTTGTTCTGTCTCATCCTCTCGAGCGCCAGCTTTATGCGCTCGACAGGCTCCGTCACGGTCATCCTGATGTATCCCTCCGCAGACTCGCCGAATCCGGATCCGGGGGTGACGATGACGCCGATGTCAATCATCCTCTGGGTGAACTCCGCGGACGACGTCTTGCAGTCGAACCAGACGTAGAACGTGCCCTTGGGCATGACGACGTCGTATCCGAGCCCCCTGAGCCCGTCGACCAGGATCTTCCTCCTCTCGGCGTACACGGCCATGTTGTCGGCGATGGCTTTGGGGAGCTTCCCGTCGTCGCCGTACATTTCCAGCGCCTTGATTCCGGCCTTCTGGATGAATATGGGCGCCCCGGAGTCCGTCTGGCCCTTGCACTTCTTCAAGCCTGCTATCAGATCGGGGTGCCCGACGGCGTATCCCAGCCTGAACCCGGTCATGTTGAACGTCTTCGAGAACGACCCGAACTCGATGCAGTCCGGTCCGGCCTGGAGCGCGGAGGGCGCCTGGTACCCGTCGTAGCACATCTCGGAGTAGGCGTTGTCGTAGCACATGATCGTGCCGTTCTTCTTGCACCAGCTGTAGACCTTCTTCAGGTACTCCAGGTCGCAGGTGGCCCCGGTGGGGTTGTTGGGGTAGTTCAGGTACAGCATCCTGGCGCCCTCGGGGCACTCGTCAACGTCCAGAAGCCATCCCTTCTCCGCCTTGAGGGGGACCTTAACGCATCTGGCCTCGTTGAACACGGTTGCCGCACCGGAGTACACGGGGTATCCGGGCGAGGGCGCGACTATGGTCTCGCCGGGGTTCACGAATGCCTGCGCTATGTTGAAGATCGCCTCCTTGGAGCCGATCGTGACGCAGACCTGCGTGTCCGGGTCCACGTCCACCTTGAACCTCTTCTTGTACCATCTCGCCACCGCGGCGCGGAGGTCCTTCTCCCCCGCGGAGGAGGAGTACTTCTGGTTCTCGTTGACCCCGGCCTCCTCGCGCATGGCGTCGACGATGCATCCGGGGGTGGGAAGGTCCGGGTCCCCTATCCCGAAGTCTATCATGTCCCATCCCGCGGCCCTCTTTTCCGCGGAGAGCTTCTCCAGCCTCACGAAGAGGTACGGGGGTATCTGCTTCAGCCTCTCTGCCTGTTCGAACGTCATCCTATCTCCTTCGGCATTGTCCCTCGAAGACCATCTCGGCGGGCCCTTCCATGAGCACCCTCCTCAGGCCGCTGTCGGCCGTGATCCTCAGCCATCCGCCGGGAAGGCGGACGTCCACCGGCTCGTCGAACGGGACCAGCCCGTTGAGCGCGGCGGCGACCGTGGATGCGCAGGCCCCGGTGCCGCAGGCGAGGGTCCATGCGGCGCCTCTCTCGTAAACTCTGATGTGGATCTTTCCGTCGATCACCTTGCAGAACTCCACGTTGGTCCTGCGGGGGAAGAACGGGTGTCTCTCAAGGATCGGGCCGAGCCTGTCGACGACGGCGTCGTCCAGATCCGAGAAGATTATGAAATGCGGGTTCCCCATCGACACGGCGTTCCCCCTGAAGGAGACGCCTCCAGCCTCGAACGGTTCGTCGATGAACCTCCCGTCGGCGTCCACCGGCACGGACCTTCCGTCCAGGACGGGGGCGCCCATGTCTATCCTAACCGCGACGGCCTTCCCGTCCTTCACGGACACGTCCGCGGTCAGGTCGCCGGCGAGCGTGTGCACCGTGAACGATTCCTTCTTCACGATCCCGAAGTCGAAGGCGTGCTTCGCGACGCACCTTATGCCGTTGCCGCACATCTCCGCCTCGCTCCCGTCGGCGTTGATTATCCTCATCGTGATGTCGGTCGACTCCCCCGGCATGACGTACAGCACGCCGTCGGCGCCGATCCCGTAATGGCGGTCGCACGCCTTCCTGCACCACTCCGGGTCTATCCGGAGGCTCCCGTCCGTGCCGTCCAGCAGGATGAAGTCGTTGCCGATTCCCTGGTACTTCCAGAACCTCATCGCCTGAGCCTCTCCGGGATGATCTGGTGCCTCCACTGCTCCTCCACGGACTCCGCCTCGCGTATGAGCTCGGCCTTCCCGTCGTTGACGAGGACCTCCCTGCAGAGGGGCCTGGAGTTGTAGTTGCTGCTCATGGAGAACCCGTATGCGCCCGCGTTGTACACCGCGACGATGTCGCCTTCCTCCGGGTCGGGGAGCACGCGGTCGTGAGCCAGGTAGTCCCCGGACTCGCATATCGGGCCGACGACGTCGTACTTGCCGGTGCAGGCCTTCCCGAACTTGTTGGCTATCGCCACGTAGTGGTAGGAGTCGTACATGGCCGGCCTTATCAGGGTGTTGAATCCCGCGTCGCATCCGACGTACCTCTTCGTGCCGGCGTCCTTGACGTCGTTCACCCTGGTCAGGAGCACCGTGGTGTCGCACACGATGTACCTTCCGGGCTCCAGGATGAGGGTCTTTATGTCGGTCTCCTCGGTGACCATGTCCGTGAGGTTCACCGCCAGCTCGCCGACGTCCATCTCCTCCTCCTGGGGACGGTACGGGACCCCGATCCCGCCCCCCATGTCTATGAAGTCCAGGTTTATCCCGAGCTCGGAGATCTGGTTCACCAGGTCCACCAGGACCTCCATCATGTCCATGAACGGCTCGACGGACTGTCCTCCGGAGCCTATGTGGGCGTGTATGCCCTTGATGTCGAACCCCAGGTCCTTGGCCCTGGCGTACGTGCCGATGACCTCGTCCAGGGGGATCCCGAACTTGGCGCCCTTGGTCCCGGTTATGACCTTGGCGCCGTGCCCGGAGCCCACCCCGGGGGTTATCCTGAATGAGACGGGGTATCCGGGGGCTATCGCGGCCAGCCTCTCCATCTCCGACACGGAGTCCAGGTTGATCATCACTCCCAGGTCGGAGACCTCCTTGAGCTCCGCGTCGCTGACGTTCACGCCGGTGTACATGATCCTGTCGGGGGAGAAGCCGGCCTTGAGGCAGGTCCTCACCTCCCCGATGGAGACCGCGTCTATGCCGGACCCCTCCTGCTCCAGTATCCTCAGGATGGCCAGGTTGGTGTTGGCCTTGCACGCGTAGTGCACCTTGGCGTCCATGTGCCTGGAGAACGCGTCGTGGATGTTGCGGTAGTTCTCCCTGAGCCTTTTCTCGTCGGTGACGTACACGGGCGTCCCGAACTCGTCCGCGATCTCCACGGCGGACTTGCCGCCTATGACCATCTGGCCGTCCCTGCTCTCGAATTCACGCATCATCTCGCTCACCGATGTATTTGTCATGCAGTATCCTGACCACGTCGATGACCTTGCTCATGGGGACGACGAAGTTCAGGGAGACCTCCGAGGCCCCCTCTGAGATCATCTCGACGTTGGCGTTCGCCTCCTTCACGGCGGAGAATATGTCCGCGGACACGCCGCACTTGCCCAGCAGGTTGTCCCCGACCGCGCAGATCAGCGCCACGTGGTTCTTCACGTCTATCCTCTCTATCTCGTATCCCGTGAGGCAGTTCAGCTTCCTCAGCGTGTTCTTGACGTCGTTGCTGTGGACCAGGAAGGCCACCGTCGACAGGGACGTGGATATGGAGTAGATTATGGTGTCAGTCTCGGCGATGAGGTCGAGTATCCTGGCCACCATGGACGGCTTGTAAGCCATCTCCGCGGAGCTGATCGTGATTATGGACAGGTCCGTCTTGGCCGCCACGCTCCTCAGGAGCTCGTTCTTCGGCTTCCTGAGGTGGTGGATGAGGGTTCCGGGCTCCTCGGGCTTGAAGGAGTTCTTGACCTTCAGGGGGATGTGCTTTAGCCTGACCGGCTCGATGGTCCTGGGGTGCAGCACCTTGGCGCCGAAGTAGGCGAGCTCGGCGGCCTCGCCGAAGTTCATCTCCTCTATCTTGATGGCGTTGGGGATTATCCTGGGGTCGGCGGACATGAACCCGTCCACGTCCGTCCATATCTCCAGCACGTCGGCGCTCACGGCGTTGGCTACCACGGCGGCGGCGTAGTCCGACCCCCCTCTTCCGAAGGTCAGGGGCCTGCCCTCCGCGGTGACCCCGTAGTATCCGGTTATCACCGGCACGACCCCCATCGCCAGCAGGGGCGTGACGTTCATGGTCATGCCGCTCTCGCTGAGCTGGAGGTTCGCCGACCCGGAGAGCGGGTGCCCTTCGGCGACGATCCCGGCGTCCTCCGACGTGATGGCCTTGGCCTCCACGCCCATCCCCTTGAGGACGTGGGCCAGCAGGAGCGTCGAGAACCTCTCGCCCTGGCTGACGACGCCGTCCTTGTAGAACGGGTCGTTCCTGTCGGAGTTGACGGCCTTGTCGAAGGCCTCCATCCTCTCGTCCATCTCTTTCATGAACGCGTCCATGGCCTCGCCCTCGAAAAGCTGGGCCGCGGCCGAGACGTGCTTGTTCACGAACTGCTCCCTTATCGACTTGTAGTCCATCAGAGGGTTCTCCACGATGGAGACGAGGAAGTTCGTCACCCCAGACATGGCCGACGCCACGACTATCCTCTCGCCCTCGGTGCCGGCGATTATCCCGGCCACCCTTCTCAGTGCCTCTGGGGAGCCCACGCTGGTCCCCCCGAACTTCATCACGGTGATCATTTGCGATGCCTCGTGTCTAGTGTCAGATGCCCAGATCCTTCAGGATCGGGTCTATGATGGCCCTTCCCTGCTCGGAAAGGGGGGTGAGGGGCAGCCTTGGCACGCCCGCGCCGTATCCCATGCGCCCCATGACGTACTTGATGGGGATCGGGTTGCTCTCGCAGAACAGGGCGGTGAACAGCGGCAGCAGCTCCCCGTGTATGCTGGACGCGATCTCGAAGTTGCCGCTCCGGGCGTTGCAGACCATCTCGGAGACCAGGCCGGGGCAGCAGTTCGCCGCCACCGATATCACTCCGTCCGCGCCCAGGCAGATCAGGGGGAGGGTGAGGCTGTCGTCCCCGCTGAGGACCTCGAATCCCGCGGGCCTGCGGGCCAGGACCGACTGGATCTGGGCCATGTTCCCGCTGGCCTCCTTGACTCCCGCGATCCCGGGGATCTCTGCGAGCCTCATGAGCGTGTCCACGTTGACGTTGCATCCGGTCCTTCCGGGGATGTTGTAGACCACCAGCGGGCAGTCCACGGACTCCGCGATGGTCTTGTAGTGGAGGTAGAGCCCCTCCTGGGTGGGCTTGACGCAGTACGGGGATATGGAGAGGATCCCGTCCGCGCCCAGGTCCGCCGCACCCTTGCTGAGCCCGACCGCCTCGGAGGTGCTGTTGCTCCCGGCCCCTGCCAGGATCTTCGCCTTCTTGGCCTGGTCTATGACGATCTCCAGGACGTGTATGTGCTCCTTGTGGCTCAGGGTCGCCGATTCCCCGGTGGACCCGCAGGGGACGAGGACGTTCGCCCCGTTCTCCTCCTGGAAGTCTACGAGCCTCCTGAGGGAGTCCTCGTCTATGGACCCGTCCTTTGCGAACGGCGTGATTATGGCTGTGCCGGTACCTGCGAACATTTTCATGCCTCCCCGAAGTGCTCCTTGAGTATCAGGCGCGTGCGGGTGCTGAGTATGTTGTCGTAGCGCCTGACCCTTTCGATTATGTCGTTGAGATGCTGGGAGGATTCCACGTCTATTATGGCTATGATGTCCTGGTCTCCGGTGACCTCGAACACCTCCGTCACCCCGTCGTAGCCCGCCAGCTCCCTGGCGATCTGCTGGGTGTCGGTGTTGACGTCTATCCTTATCTCGACAAGTGCCTTGACGTTCTTGGAGCTCGTCCTGATCGTGAATCCGCGGATGACGCCCTCTTCGGTCATCCTGTGGACCCTGCTGCGGACGGTCCCCTCGGAGACGCCCAGCTGGTTCGCGATCTCGACGAAGGGACATCTGGAGTCCTTCTTCATGATCTCGATGATCTTCTTGTCAAGGTTGTCTATCATATTATCCCCCGCAGCTCTCAGAGCCTGCCGTCCGTTATCTGTTCCAGTTATATAAACAATGGTAAATCGTCATGAGGTTGACGGAATTCATAGGCAAAAATGAGTTAAGTGGGGTAATGGGTTTAACTGCCTGCGGATTCCGCAGAATCAATCGAGGTTGTCCCCCGGCCTTCTGCGGCCGTCGAAGTTCTTCAGGGTGATCTCGTACTTGGTGTACGGGATCTCTATGTCGTTCTCCTTGAACAGCTGGAACATCCTCTCCCTGAGCTCTCCGGCATAGGTTCCGCTGTCGTCGAAGTTGTCCACGTAGACCGCCAGGCGGAGCTCTATCCCGGAGTCCTGGAAGTCGGTCAGCCTCACGGAGGGCTTGGCTCTGGATCCGTCTATGACCGCGTGGGGGTGCTCCATTCCGGCCTGGACCATCAGCTCCTTCGCCTTGGCCAGGTCCGCCTCGTAGGCGATGGACATGTACACGTACACCCTGAACTCCGGGGTCTCCTTCGTGACGTTGACGATGGTGGCGGAGGTCAGCGTGTTGTTGGGCATGGTGACGACCTGGTCCTTCTCCCAGGTGTACAGCTCGGTGAACATGAGCTTGACCTTCCTGATGATGTAGACCGTGTTGTTGATCTTGATGAAGTCCCCCTTCTTGAACGGGCGGGTGGACAGGAGGATGACTCCGCTGAAGAACTGGCTGAGTATGTTCTGGGCGCCCATGGTGATTCCCAGGGTCACCACTCCCGCGCTCATCAGGATTCCCGCGAAGTCCACTCCCATGGTGGCGAGGATGACGGTGACGGCCACGACGGCTATCACTATCTCGCCTATCATCTTGAAGAGCGGGAGCAGGGAGATGTCCAGGCCTCCTCCGACGTCCGCGTCGTCCACGCTCTTGAGGATGGCGCTTATGATGAACACGTATATGCGCCAGGCCAGAACCGCGCCTATGCATACGTAGAAGAAGACCGACACCGCGCCGATGACATGGCATACCTCCGGGCTGGCGCCTATGATCTGGGCGCACAGGTTCAGCGAGTACGCGAACATCAGGACGCTCATTATCTTGGTGACCGACTTCTTCAGCTTGACCTTCTCGATCTTGGTCACCTTCTCTCCGAAATGGTTGGTCAGGAGGGGCACGATCAGGTAGCAGAGCAGGATGTTCGCCAGGATGGTCATGATGAGCGTCGCCAGTGCCGCGAACCAGGGCTCTCCGAGAGGGCCCTCCAGGTCGTTCGGTATGAACCCGAAGAACTTGTTGTACTGGGCGTCGGTGTAGTACAGGGAGGTTATGTTCACCGTGAGGGTGAGCTCCCTCTCGTATCCTATCCTCTCGCCGAAGCCGTCCAGATATTGGACGTAGACCGTGATCGGAATGCTGTATGCGCCGGTGTCGGCGTACTCGAGGGTCTTCACGACCAGCTCGTCGACGGCATAGTTGTGAGGTTCCACGTCTATGCTGCTGGAGTATGAGCTGACGGTGGCCGTCTTGGCGACGGTGCTGGTGTCGAAGACGACGGCGACGGGGACGTCCAGCTCGTTGGTCATGTACACCTTGAGAGACCGCTGGCTGTTGCTGCTCATGTCGATGGTCCCGATGTCGGAGCTCCTCGACGAATCGAATCTGAGCTCCGGGATGCTGATGCGGACCTCCTCGTCCGTGGCCCCTTCGGAATGGGGAGGGACCAGGGAGACCGTCAGGAGCACCAGCAGCAGAAGGGCCGCCGCCGTTCTAACATTCATGGATACGGGATATTCCGAATATATATCAAGACGTTGGATGGCTTCTCATGTGGTACGCTTCGCTCCTGTGGTCTCTCCTCACCGCGTTCACGGCCGCCGTCCTGATCTCGGCGGGAGCGTGGGACGTCCGCATCAGGCACGTCCCCGATTGGCACTGGGCGGCGGTATCCGCGGCGGGCATCGCATGCGCCTCGATGATCTGGCTGGGGTCGGCCCCGGACGTGTCGGTCGCCGCCTACGCCGTATCGTCCGCGGTCCTGGCCGCGTACATGCTCTCCGAGAAGGTCCCGGGAGCAGTCGCGCTTCCTCTGGCCGCGGCGGTCGTCGCGGGAGCTTACGCGGAGACGGGATGCGCGGCCCTTCTGGGTCCTCCGGCGGCTTTCGCGGCGTTCCTGTGCATGTACGTCTCCGGGCTGATAAGGGGAGGGGCGGACGCCAAGGCGCTGATGTCCCTTTCGCTGGCCTTCCCGGCGTATCCCGCCATAAGCGGGCTTCCGCTCTATTGGGCCCCTTCATGGCCGGCTTCCTTGGTGCTCTGCCTCCCGGTCTCCGTGCTGTCGCTGGCGGCGATGTTCACGGCGGCCCCGATGCTTCTCCTAGGAGTCTGCAACGCGTTCCGCGGGACCTCTGGCAGGGGCATGTTCACGGAGTTCGTCATGCCCACCGACAAGGCCAGGGCGTCGTTCGTCTGGACCCTCGAGGACCACATGGGCGGGAGGGTCGTCCGCACCGCCCCGTCGGAGGATCCGGGGGCGCTGGACAGGCTGGAGGAGGCCGGGATAAGGACGGTGAGGGCCACCCCGATGGTGCCGTTCGTGGCGTTCATAGCGGCGGGGTTCCTGGCGACAGCGGTGCTGGGGAACCCCCTGTTCGCGTTGTTTCGAGAAAAGGGGCCGGGTTGCGGACGGCTTCCGGATCTTGTCCGTCCCGACACCGGATTGGCATTCGTTAACCGATATAAAAATTATTGGATGTATATTCCATCATCTAGTCACGGCAACAATCATGTATTCGAGAATCGTCTCACGATGTTCAGTTTGTGCTTGCAGCATGAGCACCTGTCCCCGTCGAGGGAGACTATGTCCACCAGGTATCCCAGCCTCTTGATGACGGCGGTCCCGCATTCAGGGCAGTAGGTGTCGTCGGCGTCGTCGGTGAGCGTGTTGCCGACGTAGACGTAGTTCAGGCCCTTCTCCATGCCGATCTCCCTGCAGCGCATCACGGTCTCCACGGGAGTCCAGGGGACGTCCATCATCTCGTTGTCTGGATAGAATCTTGTGAAGTGCACGGGGACGTCCTCCGACAGGGTGTCGCGCACCCATTCGCAGAACCTTCCGACCTCCTCCTCGGAGTCGTTGTATCCGGGGATGACCAGATAGGTGAGCTCCAGGTGGACCCCGGACTCGTATACCGTCACGACGCTTCTCAGGACGTCATCCAGATGCGCCCCGCATACCTTCGAGTAGAACTCGTCGGTGAACGCCTTGACGTCTATGTTCATGGCGTCGGCGACCTTGCAGAGCTCCTTGAGCGGCTCCTCGCAAATCAGGCCGTTGGAGACTATGATGCATTCCAGGTCGGGGTCGGCCTTTATCACGTCCAGGATGTACTCGAACCAGATCATCGGCTCGTTGTAGGTGAATGCGACGGCGTCCTGCCTCTCCTTGCGGCAGAGCGCCACCAGCTCGTCCGGCCTCTCGTAGGTGGTGCGCTTCTTTCCGGACGGGAGCATGGATATCGCATAGTTCTGGCAGTGCTTGCAGCTCATGTTGCATCCGACGCCTCCGACCGAGAAGCATCTGGAACCCGGCCTGTAGTGGAACAGCGGCTTCTTCTCCACCGGGTCCACGCACAGGGACGACACCTTGCCGTAGGAGTATGCGACGAGCATGTCCTCGTCCGCCCTCCTGGCGCCGCATCTGCCGTACTTCCCGACTGCGATCCTGCACTTGTGGGGGCAGAGCCCGCATATGTATGCGTCCCCGTCCCTCTCGTAATATCTAGCTTCGACGCGCTCGTTAATAACGGCCATTGGAAATCGCGCTCCTCTCTCCGTTCTCCAGCAGTTCCGGGGAATCCCCTTCGGTGACGACCCCGATTATATGGAATGGAACTTCCGCCTCGTATATCTTGCCCAGCCTCTCCCTGTCGGCGGTGAACAGGAGCTCGTATTCGCCTCCGCAGTCCAGGAGGAGCTCCTTGACGGGCTTTCCGGACATTCTTGCGATGTCTTCGACGTACTCCTCGCGCGGAATGAAGTCCAGTTCTACGTCCATGCCCACGCCTGAGGACTTGCAAAGAGTGTTCAGGGCCGTCCCCAGTCCGTCCGAGAGGTCCATGCACGACGACACGGCCCCGGACTCCGCCAGGGACATCCCTTCGGCCACTCTCGGAATCGGCGTGTACAGCGTGCTCCTGGCCTCCTCTGCGTCGATGCCCAGGTCGATGGCCTCCAGAGCGGCGGCAGGGCCTCCTAGGGGGCCGGTCACCGCGACCACGTCTCCGGGGACCGCCCCGGTCCTCAGCATCGGCCTCCTCCCGTCCATCACGCCGATGGCGGTGCCGGTCACGATTCCGGGTCCGCGCTTGGTGTCGCCTCCGATGATCCCGGTGCCGCAGAACTCGGCGCATTGGTCTATCCCGCTCATGATGTCGTATGCGGCTTGCGCCTCCAGGTTCGCGGGAAGGGCCAGCGCGGCGAGGAATCCGGTAGGTCTGGCCCCCATGGCGGCCAGGTCGCTGAAGCTGACTGCGGCCGCATACCATCCGAACTGCTCGTACGTCATCCCTGCGGGAAAATGCCTGTCGAAGGTCACGATATCGGTGGAGGCGACGGTTCCTTCCGAAGTGATGGCGGCGTCGTCTCCCGGGCCTACGCGTCCCTCCGGTCTTATGAAGGTCCTGAAGTCCGCTATGAGCTCGCGTTCGCCGATATCTCCCAGCAGGGTCATCGGCCGGGGAATCTGCAGACATCGGATAAAACGTTGTCTTGGGTATGCGGCATCCGCCGACGATGTGAAGTCAAGAGGAACAGATGCAATAATTCCTTGAACATGCGTTTTCCGTCAAGAATTGTGTAGTAACCGATGTTTGAGCCGCTATAGAGCCGTATTACTCTGTAAATGGGATCGCATCGTTCGCGATTGTATCGCGGGCGGTCAGAGACGCTATGCGTGAATAAAAGAAGGTTGGACGGGCAAGCCCGTCCTGTTTGAATTCAGGCGGTGGGGTATCCAGGTCCGTAGCTGCAGATCTTGGACACGTCGGTACGGTCTCCCCATCCGATGAGGTCCAGGTACTCCTTGAACGCCTTGTCGGTGTCGAAGTCCTTGAAGGCCGCGTTGTCCGGGAAGAACGTCTTCGCGAAGAAGACGAAGCTCACGGGGCATCCGGGCCCGGCGGTCACCATGAACGACAGGGAGTAGATCTCCGTGCTGTCGCTGACGTAGCCCTTCAGCTCGTTTATGCCGAGCTGGACCGCGTCGATGACGGCCTGCTCCCCGCCCTCGCCGTAGATTCCGGAGGGCTCGACGATGATCTTGTCCAGGCCCTTGACCTTCTGGCAGGCGGCCATGTCCTCGGCGGTGAAGGCGACGTACCCGTTGCCGAAGTACTCGCCGACGTTGTTGCCTCCGCACTCGACGGACCTCTCGAAGTCCCCGCTGGTCTTGGAGAGCACCTTGTTGGTCGCCCCGGGGTAGCAGTCCTTGACGTAGACGGTCAGGACCTTCGGCCTGTCGCTGGCGGGGATCTTGGAGACCTCCTTCACGATGGGCTCGTAGTAGCCCATGTACCAGTCGTAGTACCTCAGGGCCTGGTCCCAGCAGCTGCTCTTCTGGACGCCTCCGAAGAGGTACCCGTACGTCATGACCCCGCTGAGGGTCCCGTCCTCCCAGGACGGGAGGCGCACGATGGACACGTCGGGGTTGCTGCCGAAGTCGTTCTCGAGGTTCTTCCCGTAGGACCCGGCGCTGCCGAGGCAGATCTCGACGTGGCCGTACGCCTTCACGAGGGTGGAGACGACCTCGGCCTGGACCTCGCCGTTGGAGGTGCCGGTCACGAGGACCTGGCCCTTGGAGGCGTCGGTCCCGAAGTTGAGGGCGACCTCGTTGTTGTACTTGTACACCTGCTGGTCCCCTCCGACGATCTTGCTCTTGGGGTCCTTGTTGATGACCATCAGGACGTCCTCGGCCTGGCACTTGTTGACCGCGACGACGTTCACGCCGTCGCGGACGGTGAACTTCTCGACGTCCCCGTCGATGTCCTTGAAGTAGAGCGTCTTCGCGGTGCCGTTGATCATGGACTGCACGGCGTCGGCGTCCTTGGAGTCGACCTTCCCGTCGTTGTTGGCGTCGCACCAGGGGTACGCGCTGGCGGAGCCCCTGGCCTTTACGACGGCGTTGATCACGCGGACGTCGTCCGCGTCGATGTCCTTGTCCCCGTCGCAGTTGCCACGGATCCAGAGAACGGGATTGGAAGAGTATGCGTCTACACTGACGTCTTCTTTCTCTTCGCCTCCGTTTCCTCCGTTGTTCATTAGCAGCACTGCCGCCGCCGCAATGGCGACTATGGCAATCGCTGCGATGATAATTGCATGGATTTTGGTAAATTGCATATTATCGGCTGTGGATTAACAAAGATTTATTTAAATGGACTAATCATCCATCACCAATCTTACGTAAGGAGGGGACGGCTGCGAGAATAAGCAAAAAAGAAGTAATTGAGACGACCGACGAGGACGTCAGGATCATCTACAGGCAGTATTCTTCATTTCGTTACAAGAAAGTAATCGCGATAGCGTCCCTTATTGTGGTTCTGCTGGTAGCTTCCCTTTACGGCATGACCGTCGGGTCGTATCCCATCACGATGGGGGAGGTATACCAGGTGATAGTCGATCACCTGTTCGATCTCGGTAGCCCGCTGGAGAACATCGACCAGCGCGTCGTTTGGGAACAGCGCATGCCCCGTCTTCTGACCGCCGTGGTTGCCGGCGCGGGATTGGCGGTATCCGGAGCCTCCATGCAGAGCATGATGAAGAACCCGTTGGCCGATCCGTACACCACTGGGATTTCTTCCGGAGCTAGCTTCGGCGCGGTCATCGCGATAACGTTGGGCATATCCATCGGCTCCCACAGCGCTGCCACCGTGATATTCGCCTTCGTCTTCTCCCTCGTCCCCGCGGCCGTGATCGTTCTGCTGTCGAGGTTCAAGAGGGCTACCGCGGCGATGATGATCCTCGCTGGAATCTCCGTGATGTACATCTTCAACGCCATGACGCAGTACATGATGCTCGTATCCGACGCCGAGACCACGGCGTCCGCGTTCGAGTGGACCATCGGGACCTTGAACAAGGCGAGCTGGTCCTCCCTCCCGGTGATGGCGTCCGTGGTGGCGGCAGGATCCGTGGTCCTGATGATCTTGTCCAGATTCCTCAACGCCATGAACTCCGGCGACAATTACGCCAAGACGGTCGGGATCAACGTCGAGAGGATGAGGGTGATTCTTCTCATAACAATCTCGGTGGTGTCCGCCTCCGTCGTCAGCTTCACCGGAATCATAGGTTTCGTGGGATTGGTGGCCCCCCATGTCACCAGGATATTCCTCGGCTCCGACAACAGGTATCTGATTCCCGGGTCCATGCTCATGGGGGCGACCATGCTGGTTCTTTGCGACATATTGGCCAAATCGTTCACCACGACGGCCCTTCCGATAGGGATCGTCACAGCCTTCGTCGGAGGCCCGGTATTCCTGTTCCTGATCATCAGGCAGAAGAAGGAGGTGTGGTGATGGAGATAAGGCTGGAGGACCTGAGCTTCTCATACGGAAGCGTCCCCGTCTTCAAGGACATTAACCTGGTCATCGACAAGCCGGAGCTCGTATGCATCCTGGGGCCGAACGGGGCGGGAAAATCCACCCTGATGCATTGCATGAACAAGCTCCAGGCCCCCACGTCCGGGACCGTGTACCTCGACGGGAAGGACCTCAAGACCTATTCCCTCAAGGATCTGGCCAAGCTTGTGAGCTTCGTCCCCCATACCGAGGACACGACGTTCTCCATGAGCGTCCTGGACACCGTCCTGACCGGGAGGCTCCCCCATGCCGGGACGCTGACGACCCAGGAGGACGTCCTCATAGCCGCCGAGAACCTCAAGCTCCTCGGCATGCAGAAATACGCGATGCAGGGGTTCGACGAGCTCTCGGCGGGGCAGCATCAGAAGGTGATGATCGCCAGGAGCCTGACGCAGGAGCCGAAGCTGATGCTCCTGGACGAGCCCACCGCCAATCTGGACGTCAAGTACCAGATGCTGGTAATGAGGCTTCTGAGGGACGTCGCCAGGCTGAAGGGCATAACCGTCGTCACCATCTGCCACGACCTGAACGTGACCTCGATGTACGCGGACAGGGTCGTGATGCTGTACGACCACCGCATCTATGCTGACGGCACCCCGGCGGAGGTCCTGACCGAGGACAACATAAAAATCCTATACGGGATAGAATGCCAGATCATCGACATCCAAGGCCGTCCGCACATCGCCTTGCTGGACGGGGACGAGCTCGACTCTCACCTGGAGGACAATCTGACCATAAGGCCGACGAGCGGGACGGATGACGCCTGAGGCGCGGCGAGGGACGTAGCATTAATTATCAGTGTTCTGTTAGACGGGGCAGATAACATGATAATCGACGTGAAATACGGCAAGGACGGGGTCCAGAAGGTGGACATCCCCGATGCCAACTACATAGGCACGTTCTATCCCAAGGACGTCGTCTGCGGCGACCCCGACGCCGTGATCGGCGCATCCATCGACGATCCCATAGGATACGACTCGCTGGAGAGCTTCCTCGAGGGCGGCAAGGACGTCGTTTTCATAGTGAACGACGGGACCCGCCCGACCCCCACGGCCAAGGTCCTGGACGCCCTCTCCAAGAGGATGGACCTCAGGTCCGCCAGGTATCTCATCGCCACGGGGACGCACAGGGACATGACCGAGGAGGAGTACGGCTTCGTCTTCGGATCCCACCGCCAGGAGCTGAAGGACCGCATCGTCTGCCATGACGCCAAGAACTCCGAATGCGTGTTCCTGGGAACGTCCAAGAATGGCACCCCGATGGAAGTCAACAAGGTCGCCGTCGACGCCGACAGGCTCGTCATCATCACCTCCGTGGAGCCCCACTACTTCGCGGGATACACCGGCGGGAGGAAGTCCTTCCTGCCCGGGGTGGCGTCATTCAAGACCGTGGAGGCGAACCACAAGCTCGCCATGAGCATGGACGCCCAGTCCCTGGCCCTGAAGGGGAACCCGGTCCACGAGGACATGATGGACGCCCTCGAGGTCGTGAAGGGGAAGAAGATCTTCTCCATCCAGATGGTCCTGGACAGGCATCAGAACATCTACAAGGTCGCGTCCGGCGATCTGAACAAGGCGTTCGACCGCGCCGTCGGATGGGCCAACGAGGTGTTCTCCGTCCCCATCCCGGAGAAGGCCGACATCGTCATCTCCGTCGCTCCGTACCCCATGGACGTCGACCTGTATCAGTCGCAGAAGGCCCTGGACAACGGGAAGTGGGCTTTGAAGGAGGGCGGGACCATCATAATGGTCTCCAAGTGCAGGGAGGGCGTCGGCCATGCCACATTCCTCAAGCAGCTCTCCACCTCCAAGGACCCCAGGCAGGTCCTGGAGAACCTCAAGGCCGAGTACAAGCTCGGGTACCACAAGGCTGCCAAGATGGCCGAGATCGCCACCTGGGCGAAGATCTGCGCCGTCACGGACCTCGACCCCAAGCTCATCTCCGACGCCAACATCACTCCTTATAGCAACGTCGCCGACGCGGTCGGGGACGCCTTGAAGGAGAAGCCCGACGCGAAGGTCATAGTGCTGATGGACGGCAGCGTCACCATACCCAGGGTCGCCTCGTTCTCCCCGGACAGGTTGGAGGCGGTCAGGAAGGCCCTCAACGTCTGTACGATGTGCGGGTTCTGCAAGAGCGTCTGCCCCTCTTTCAAGGCCATCGGGTGGGACACCGCCCTGTCCAGGGGGCGCATAGTCCTGACCTACGGTTTGCTCAACGGAGAGCTCGAGCCGGACGATTCCGTCGTCAGGAACATGTACACCTGCACCACCTGCGCCGACTGCGTCAGGAGATGCCCCTCCAAGGTGGAGATCGTGGACATCATCGAGATGTGCCGCGCCGACCTGGTCAAGAACGGGCACATCCTGCCCAAGCACAAGACGATGTGCGAGAACGTCATGGCCGACGGCAACCCCTTCGGCGAGAAGACCTCCAGGCATGAGGCTCTCGGAAAGGCCCCCCGCCCTGCGAAGGTCGGATACTTCGTGGGATGCACCGCCACCTTCAGGTCGAAGAAGACCGCGCAGGCGACCTTCTCCATCCTGGACAAGCTCAAGGTCGACTACACCACGGTCGACGAGGTCTGCTGCGGGTCCGTCCTGCAGAGGGTCGGCTGGCCCCAGGAGGACGTCACCGAGCTGATGAGGAGGAACGTCGAGGCCATCAAGGCCATGGGGGTCGAGAAGCTCGTCCTCGCCTGCGCCGGATGCTACAGGATGTTCAAGCTCGAGTACCCCAAGTACGTGGACGTGCCGTTCGAGGTGCTCCACATCACCGAGTTCCTGGCCGCCCAGGACCTCAAGCTCAAGCCTATGGAGGGCGTGGCCACCTACCACGACCCCTGCCATCTCGGAAGGCACTGCGGCGTGTACGAGGCCCCCAGGGAGGTCATCAGGAAGATCCCCGGCCTGGAGTTCAGGGAGATGGAGTACAACCGCAAGACCAGCCACTGCTGCGGAGGCGGCGGGGGCGTGAGGTCCGCATACCCCCAGGAGTCCAAGGACATCGCCGAGACCAGGCTGGACGAGGCCTCGTTCGCCGACGTGATGATAACCACCTGCCCGTTCTGCGTCAACAACCTGGATTCCGCCAAGGGAGACAGGAAGATCAAGGTCAGGGACCTGGTGGAGATCGTGGACGAGCTCCTCTGATGACGTCCTTCAGGCGCAGGTCTCCGGGCGATGCCCCCATGGTCATGGGGATCCTTAACGTCACCCCCGACTCCTTCTCGGACGGGGGGATGTGGGCGTATCCCCGCGACGCGGTGCGCCACGCCTTCGAGATGGAGGACGCCGGCGCGGACGTGATAGACGTGGGGGCGGAGTCCACCCGTCCGTCCGCCACGCCCGTCCCGGCCTCGGAGGAGATCTCCCGGCTGAGGCCGGTCCTGAAGGAGATGGCGCCTTCCCTGAGCGTCCCCGTCTCGGTGGACACCATGAAGCCCGAGGTCGCCGAGGCGGCCGCGGAACTGGGCGCCAGCATCGTGAACGACGTCTACGGCCTGAGGGCCCCCGGGATGCTGGACCTGTGCGCGGAGACGGGGATGGCAACTGTCATAATGCACATGCCCTGCGAGCCGTCGGCTGTCCATTCCTTCGAGATGGGGGACGGGTACATGTCCGAGATACGCTCGTTCCTCCAATCCCGCGCCCAGGCCGCCGTGGACGCCGGAGTTCGCAGGGACCGCATAATGCTGGATCCCGGCGTGGGGTTCGGCAAGACCCCCGAGCAGAACGCAGTGATATCCAGGAGCTCCAGGTACTTCTCGGGCGGCTTCCCGGTGCTCATGGCGACCTCCCGCAAGAGGTTCCTGGCCCGTGTGTATCCGGGGCTGGATCGCGAGGAGGCGTCGATAAGGTCCGCATGCGAGGCAGCCGCCTGGGGCGCAGACATGGTGAGGGTCCACGACGTCGCCGCAACCGTATCCGCCTTCGAAGGAGGAATCCGGCGGCGATTATGACGGCGATGGTGGCTATGGAAACCGCATAGAACGCGATGTCTTTGTTCTTCTCCTTCCTGTCCCTCTCGCGGTCGGCCTCCCTGCATTCCTCTCCGCAGTACTCCTCCCCGAACGGGACCGGGTCCCCGCAGTATTTGCAATGCGAATGCTCCGGCAGCCTGACCGTCGCCATGCATGGTGCAACTCCGGGACCGTATAAGATTGTTGCCGGCCCGGGAATAACAACCTTAATCCCGTTCCTCCAGGTTTATCAGTCCGCCGTCAGGTGCTTTCCACGCGCTGAGGCGCGGAGGCATGGAAATGGTCAGGTTCGTTCTCAGGAACAGGTCCGAGGGGATGTCCATGAAGGTGGAGCTTGCAGAAAACGAAGCGGTCTCCGAGATAGGTGGCGTGGCTAGCGAGTGCTGGGGAGGTGGATTCATGCTGAGCAGCGGATACGACCTCCTGAGGCCGGAGGACAGGGTCGGCGACCGCATCTCCGACGGGGACGTCATCGACGTCGTCCCGGATCCGGATTTCTTTCCGGAGGTCCGCCGGATATGAGCGGAAGGCTGCGCGCCAAGGCGGACGTGGTCATGAATCCGCAGGCGCTGGAGAACGCCATCTCCCTTGCGGAGGACTCCGTCTCCCGCGGAAAGGACATGACCGCCTCTCTCTCCGGCTCGTTCGGAAGGGATTCCTCCGGCGACTACATGACGATCGAGGGGATCGCGTCCTCAGGGGAGGTCGTAGTCGGCCTTTGCGTGGCGTACGAGGCCGGCGGGACCGTACCCACCGGGGACACCGAGATAAGGTTCCTGTCCGCCTTCCAGAGCGGGGTGCTGGTGGTCATCGACGCGTACGCCCACGAGCTGGCCCTGTACGTCCGTTCCGGCGACGGCCTGAGGTCCGCCTCCGCCGTCCTTACCGAGTGATCAGACCCAGATCGCGTGGCGGGCGCGCATCTCCTTCTCGGTGATGCTGCCTTTCTTCATTATCTCGCACACCAGGCACTCGAAGAACATGTGCGCGGAGTTCTCGAAGGCCGACCCCAGCGGGGAGACCTCGGACGCCTCGGGCATGTCGAACAGCAGGACGGCGTCGGAGACCGAGGCGAGGTCGCTGGAGCCGTTGGCGGTGAGGGACACGACTTTCGTTCCTATGCGCCTGGCTATGCTGGCGGTCTGGACCACGGAGGACGTCTTGCCGGTGTTGGAGAGGAGGATTAGAAGGTCCTTCGACGTCAGTATGGGCGTCGTCATCTCTCCGACGAAGTGCACGTCGAAGCCGAGCTGCACCAGGCGGACCGCGAAGAGCTGCCCTACGAGCCCGGACCTGCCGGACCCGTAGATGAAGATCCTCCTGCTGTCGAATATCGCCTCGAGCAGGACGTCCTTGGCGGCCTCGTCCACGGACTTCACGGCGCTCCTGCAGACGTCCAGTATCTTGTCTATCTCGTCAGGCACTTGCCTCACTGCCCTCGCTCTTCTTCTTGTCCTTGAGCATCTTGGACACCTTTCTGGAAAGGATCCTCTCGTGGATGATCCTCATGTACATGGCGTCGTGCTCCAGCAGGGGCGACGTGGAAATGACCGTGGCGTTGGGCTTCATGTCGATAAGGGCCTCGGCCAGGGGGTCGAACTTCAGGTCTCCCTTCTTGATGGGGGTGAGCCTCTTCTCGTCGCCGTCGGCGTACTCCACTCCGGCGAAGGCCAGGTGGAATCTCCCGTCGCAGTAGGGCGAGACCTCCTCGAGTACGTCTATGAAGTCCTCCATGTCCAGGAGCGACCCGTTGGTGCGGGAGTGGTGGTGCGAGAAGTTCACCACGGGCGTGATTCCGTCGAAATCCTTGCAGAGGTCCAGAACCTGGTCCAGGGAGCCGAACACGTCCTGCTGCCCGGTGATCTCGACCCCGAACCTGGGCTTGATCTTGTAGTCGGACCACCAGTCCAGGAGGTACTCCAGGTTCGCGCGTATGGTGTCGTCCACCTCCTCGCGGTCCTGCCCCTCCTTGTAGACGCCGAGGCTGGTGACCAGTATGTCGCCGCCCAGCGCGTTCAGGATGAGCGCGGAGTTCTGGATGCTCTCGACGCATTTCCCGGCGAGGTCGCTGTCCGACCCGAGGTCCATGTAATAGGGGGTGTGGATGGAGAGGCTGACGTCCAGCCATTTGGCCATGTCCCCGATCATCTCGAGGTCGGAGTACCTCTGGACTATGTCGTCCCCCAGGACTATCAGGCCGTCGGTCTCCTCGATGGGCTCGTCCGGGTCCGTCACGAGCTCCCCGTCCCTGTCCAGGCAGAGGACGAAGTAGTCGGAGATGTCCCTGAAGCCCTTTCCGATCTCGTCGTCGTCGGGGTCCTTCATCTCGTACATGGGCCTGACCATCTGGACCTCGAGGGCGTTCAGGCTCAGGTTGTGTACGTCCTCGACGCCGTCCTGGAGGGTGCGGCCTTTGCAGGACAGGGGGATTCCGGCGGGACCGAATCTTATCATGTGATCACTGGCGACGTATCGCCCACCTCCTATTAATTGTATCGTGGCGTCGGCGGGCCCCGCGGCATCAGTTAATATTATATGCGACCCTAGTATACGAGCGCCTGCCCAATGTTGGGAGAGTCAGAATATGAGCAGCAACAAGACGAATCCCGAGCTCGTCGCCACCATCGACTCGTTGAAGGCGAAGACCAGGGAGACAGAGGCCGCTATCTGGCGTGATATTGCGCTTCGTTTGGAGAAACCCAGGAAGAACTGGGCCGAAGCGAATCTCAGCAAGATCGAGAGGTACGCGAACGAGGGAGAGACCATAGTCGTCCCCGGGAAGGTCCTCGCGGCAGGTAGAATAGACAAGAAGGTCACTGTGGCCGCGTACAGCTTCTCCGAGGCTGCTGCCAAGGCCATCGTGGCGGCAGGCGGAAAGACGCTCACCTTCGAGGAGCTGGCCAAGTCCAACCCCAAGGGAACCGGCGTCAGGATCATGAGGTGATTTTGATGGTCACAGTAATCGACGGAAGGAATCTCATCCATGGAAGGCTCGCCAGCGTCGTCGCTGAGAGGATCATGAATGGGGAGGAAATCGTTGTCCTCAATGCCGAGGCCATCGTCATCACCGGAGTGAAAGAGAACACCTATGCGGACTTCAGGGCGAAGGTCGTCCGTGGAGACACCACCAAGAGGAAGGGGCCGTTCTATCCCCGCAGGGCAGACCTCCTGTTCAAGAGGTGCGTCAGGGGAATGATCCCTTGGACCACCACCAGCGGAAGGGAAGCCTACAGGAGGCTCCACGTCTTCGTCGGAACGCCCAAGCAGTTCGAGGACGCCGAGAAGGAGAGGCCCGCTGAAGCCTGCAGGAAGATCACCGGCAAATACACGACCCTAGGAGCCGTCGCCAAATTCCTGGGTTCCACTGTGAGATGATCCCATGGTTGAGTGCGTAAACACTAGCGGAAAGAGGAAGACCGCCATCGCGAGGGCAGTCGTCAAGGCCGGCAACGGAAAGGTCACCATCAACAAGGTCCCCATCGACGTATTCACGCCCGAGCTGGCGAAGCTCAAGATCGAGGAGCCCCTCGGGCTCGTTCCCGAGAAGGCCCAGAACGTCGACATCGCAGTCACCGTCAACGGCGGAGGAGTCATGGGCCAGGCCGCGGCCGCCAGGACCGCCATCGCCAGGGGGCTCGTCGAGTTCTACAAGGACGAGGAGCTCGAGGCGGTATTCAGGGCCTACGACAGGACCCTCATAATCAACGATGACAGGCGCAAGCTTCCCAAGAACCCTCTTGGACCCGGCGCCCGCGCCAAGAAGCAGAAGTCCTACCGTTGAGGTGTGTGCATGATAATTCCGGTTAGATGCTTCACATGCGGCAAGGTCGTGGGATCCTCCTACAAGCCCTACGTCGATCGCGTCAGGAACGGCGAAGACCCTCAGGCGGTCCTCGACGACCTGGGATTCGAGAGATACTGCTGCCGCAGGATGATAGTGGCGCACGCCGATCTGATCGGAGAGATCGCGCCTCTCGGATGAGCAGAACCTTCAAGGCCCTCTGGGCTGTAAAACAGGGTCCTCGGACCCTTTCCATTTTTCTTTCCCATCTACATTCCAGCCTGGTTCCCGGTATCGCAAGATTTATAATCGGGAATTGGTTCACGCCTTTTGTGGGCCCGTGGGGTAGCTTGGTATCCTTCGTGCTTGGGGTGCACGTAACTCCAGTTCAAATCTGGGCGGGCCCACCTTGTGCATCTTCTATCGAATTCTCTCCACGTAGATTCGATCGCCCTTCCGCGGTCACTGGCATGCGGCGACGGTTTTCGTTCGTACGCTATTGGCATATTAAGCCCGCTTGTCTATAATTATTATACATCAATAATCGCTGACATCATCATTGGATGGATGGTGCCGTCCGGTCAGGCGGCAATCGTCATCGTGATCCGGACCGGTCCGGACCGGGGGAACAGGTATGCGCTTCTGGAGCGTCATGATAGGGGTCGTCGTCGCGCTGGTGCTGCTGGCTCCGGCATTTCTGATGTCGGACGAGAGCTCTGCGGCCACATGTGACGGCGTAAGGGTCTACGTGGAGAACGAGGGCGGCGGGTACGACCTGTCCGTGGTGGACGGTGTTTCCAACGTAAGGGGCGCCATCGAGGCCGCCCTGGCCGACCAGGGGAAGACGATGGCGCTCAACGACAGGGGCAACATCAGGTCCGTGGACGGCCGCGAGCTGGACGACAGCCATTACTGGCGCGTGCACCAGTGGCTTCAGCTGGGGACCTCGGGCTGGGGGATGATGGCCTTCGACCCCAACTCCGACGGCATGATGGCCTCCGGGTCCGCATACTGCCTCCACGTGAGCACCCTCAGCAACGTCGACGGAACCAACGTGTATTCAGTCCCGGATTTCAAGCCAGAGGCCGAGGGCTACGTGTTCATAAGGTTCGCCAACGGATTCGCTCCCGACGTCCCGGACATGCTGGCCGCGTTCGACGCAGAGACCAGGAAGGAGGGTTTCTGGCTCAAGGGGACCGGGTCCTCCATGGGGGAGGTCCTGAAGGACGCCATGGACTCCAACGGGTTCGAGATAGACCTGAAGTCCGGAATGGACGCCAACGGGAATGACCTGCAGAGCTGGATCAACAGCATGTTCGGCCTCGGCGACGTCCTGATCGAGAACGACGTCTGGTCCTACTGGAGCCAGTGGACCTGGGTGGACCATGAGTGGTACTACAACGACTGGACCCTGGGGTTCTACGACCCGGCCGTGTACAAGTACGTCGAGTGCATCTACCTCATCTCGACCGAGGACCCGTACGCCGAGGGCTTCGTCATCGACAAGGGCGGCCCTGAGCCTAACCCGGAGACCGATGAGATATTCTGCATTTCCAGCACCCCTCTGGTCACGTTCGAGCTCGAGGACGGGACGGTCATCGCCAGCCAGTACCTCGAATACGGCGGCGTTCCGGACATGTCCCTCGTTCCGGAGCCCGAGGCCCCCGCCGGGAAGATATTCGCCGGATGGGGGGACACCACCGCCAAGATAAAGGGCGACACGAAGTTCGTGGCCAAGTTCGAGGAGGCCAAGGTGTATCTGGTCCGCTACTGGGACGAGTCCATGAAGGCCGTCTTGTACGTGGACCGCGTCGTCAGCGGATCCCCGTCCCGTTTCGAAGGGTCCGTCCCGTACAAGCCGGATTCAGACGGCTTCTCCTACGAGTTCGCCGGCTGGAGCAAGGACCTCTCCTCCGTGGTGTCTGACATGGACGTGACCCCGGTGTTCAAGGCCGTCTCCAAGGGCGCAGCCGTCGGGGACGAGTTCACTTCCGACGGGCTGAGGTGCAGGGTCACGTCGTTGAATCCTGCCAAGGCGGCCGTCATCGGAGCGGATTCCGCGGTCGGCGCGTTGGTCGTCCCCGCGACCGTCTCCTTCGACGGGCGCTCGTTCTCGGTGGACTCCATCGGCGCCAGGGCGTTCAGCGGGTCCGGCATAACCTCGCTGGCCCTCAAGGACGCCTTCACGCTCAGGAGCGGGCCGCTGGGGGCGGAGCAGGACCGGGGTATGAAGATAGGGGACGAGGCGTTCTCCGGATGCAAGTACCTCGCGAGCGTCGACACGGGCCCGTTCGCGGTCATAGGGGAGAAGGCGTTCCAGGGATGCTCCGCCCTCAAGGAGCTCAAGATGGGGCATGCGGAGACGATATCCAGCTCGGCGTTCTCCGGATGCGGGGCCTTGGAGCACGTGTCGTTCTCTCACATGCTCAAGTCGGTCTCCGCAGACTCGTTCTCGGTGGAGTTCTCGGACGGGGCCAAGAAGGTCACGTCCGCATCGGACCTGGCGGGACGCGAGTTCGCGGGCTCCGGCGGAAAGCTGACGGACGCCTCGGCGCCCACCTCCTCCGGCGACAACACGATGATGTACGTCGCCATAGGCGCGGCGGCGGTCGTGGCCCTGCTGGTGGTCGCGTTCCTGGTCATGAGGAGCAGGAAGAGCCGATGAAGGCCTCTAACGTGAAGTTGGTCGTCGCGGCCGTCATAGCCGTGGCGGTCGTGGCCTCGGTGCCGTTCATCGGCTTCACGGTGGACACCGTCGACGAGAAGCAGGGCGTGATGATCGATTACGCCTACTACAACGTCGAATGGGCGGAGCTCCGCTTCGAGGACAGCATGAGCGGCATGGACGCCCTGGAGTCCGTGTGCGGCTCCAGGGGATACAAGCTGGAGATGAACGACGACGGCACGGTGTATTCCGTGAACAACGTCCCCCAGCTTCTCAACGTGAGCTGGGGCATGTACGTGCTCGAGGGCCAGGGGAAGGACGTCCGCTGGGCGGAGGTCGAGGATCCCGGCTCCTTCGACGTCTCCAGCCAGAAGATAATATCGTGGGCGAGAACCGGGACGGGAAGCGGGATGATGCCGGCCGTGGACGCCACCGGGTTCACGTATTACAACTACGCCGACCGCGGCCTCAACAACGCTGGAGAGAAGCTCAGGATCGTGGCCCTGGCGCCCTCGGTGGCTGAGACCGTGGCCGCGGTAGGGGGCCTCCGGTACGTGATCGCCACCGACCGCTACTGCGACTACCCGCACAGCCTGGTGGAACGCCAGAGGAGCGGAGACGTCCGCATAGTCGGGGGTTTCACCGATCCGAACTTCGAGCTCATAGCGGCGGAGTCCCCCGACCTGGTGTTCATGGACGGCGGGACCGGGGAGCACGTCACCATGGCGGACAAGCTCAGGAAGGCGGGGATAAACTGCGTGGTGCTGAACGCCACCAACAACACCGACGATCTCCTCAAGAACCTCTGGATATGCGCCTCCGCGCTGGGATTCTCCGAGGTCGGCAACGCCTACATCAAGGACGTGAACGAGGCGATCAACAACATATGCAGGGTCGCGGACCTCAGCGGGAAGAAGGTGTTCGTCTCGCTGGGCGTGAGCGAGTCGCCGTACACGGCCGGAGGGAACACCTACGTCACCAACATGATAGAGTCCCTCGGCGCCGTCAACGTGTTCTCCACAGAGTCCGAGTCCTGGTTCATGGTGGACAAGGAGGCGGTGTACGACAGGCAGCCCGACGTGATCGTCATAATCTACGAGCTGTCCGAGATCAAGTCCCAGAGGGAATATCGGACGGTGCTGGCCAGCCTGAACGACATGTGGAAGGAGACTCCTGCGTACAGGAACGGCGAGGTCTACGTGTTCTCGGCCGACGCTGCCAGCCTCCTCTCCAGGCCGGGGGCCAGGCTTCCGGAGTCGCTGGAGCTTCTGGCGAAGATAATGGATCCGGATTCCTTCGAGGCGGCGGATCCGACGGATACCGTAGGCGTGAAGTATTACGGGAACAGCTACAACGACGGGGACAACGGATACCTCACTTACGTGAAGGCGCAGGGGCTGCTGGAATGGCAAAGGGACTGACGCTTCTGCTTCTGCTGCTGTTTCTGGCCGTTCCCGCCTCGTCTGCCGACGGGGAGGACAGTCACGAGAGGCTCCTGATCGATTTCGGGAACGGGGACATCCGCTGGTACGACGTGGCTCCTTCCGGATCCGTCCAGGACACCCTGGAAGGCACGCTCTCCTCCGCCGGGGTCGCGATAGAGTTCGAGGACTTCCAGGACGGCGTGAGGGTCCTGTCCGTGGGAGGACGCGGCCCCGTGACCGTCGGGAGCGAGTCCACCCCGGGCATGCAGGAATGCTCCTGGAGGCTGTATTCCTGGAACGGCGTGTCCTGGGATCCCGAGCCATACGACGTGGATCTGGAATATCTGGGAGGCAGCATGGCGCTCGGATTCTATCCAGCCGGGTTGGCCGTGCCCGCATCCACTCCGGATTACGAGGACGTCTGGACCTCCTTCAGGGGGAACTCCTCGTCCGATGGCGTCAGCCGCTCCTACGGGCCGGACAGCGTCGCGGTTCCGCTGGAGTGGTACAACGCCTACCAGGGGGCGGTGGATTCCAGCATCCTGTACGCCGACGGCCTGATCTACCACACGGTCGCCGGGGTTTACGGGAGCGTCGGCATGGAGAGCCTGGCATGGCTTTACTGTCTGGATCCTGTGAACAAGCAGGTGGCGTGGTCCCTCAGCTATTCTGATTCAGGAAACATAGAGATCACCACTCCGGTGATAATAGGTGACACCATAGTGCTGACTTCCGGGAACTGGCACGTCTACTGCTTCGACAGGTTCACTGGGGAGCCTCTGGCCGAGCTGTATCCGGAAGGCTCGTCCCCGGACAAGTGCAACATGGCCAGGTCCACCGAGTACAAGGTGATGAAGGGCGACGCGCCCGTCGTGAGGGACAGGATACACGTCAACGCGGGCGTCACCAACGCCGTCTACGAGAACGGCGCACTGTACTTCAACGCCTCCGACGGCGTTACCAGGTGCTACTCCGTAGACAGGGAGGAGGGATTCCAGGAGATCTGGACCCACGTCCCGGAGGACTCCCTCAGGGGATGCTTCTACTACTATCCGCCGTATCTGGCGGAGCTGGGCGGCGAGAGGGTTCTAGTCTCCGGGAACTATTCCGGAAGGCTCACATGCGTCAGCGCCGTCGACGGCGGGCCCGTCTGGGGCAGGCAGATGCACGACCTGTCCGGGAATCCGGTGGGCGCGGTCACCTCCGTATCCGTCTGCCCCGGGGAGAGGATCCTAGTGTGCTATGCGGACGGCGGCATGACCTCCAGCCGCGGAGGGATCATGCTGGTGGACCTCCGCGACGGGTCCGTGATCTGGCAGAAGGGGCTACTGTGCAGCAAGCCGGCGGTGTTCGGGGACAGGTTCTACTCGTACGTTTCCTACACGCCGGACGGGGAGAGGTCGGTGACCGACCACGACACCGGCGCGGAGAGGGAGCTGGTCAGCGGATACTACTCGTTCTGGCTGTCCGACTGCTCCATGGGCTGGGTCCAGGACACCGACGCCCTGTCGATAGGCGGGGTCACCTATTGCGACGGCAGAGTCTACAGCATGGACTACTCGCCGGGATCCGAGGGGTCGCTGGGCGGATGGGTCTGGTGCATGGACGCCGACACGGGCACGGTGGTCTGGAAGGCCAAGGCGTCCCCGTACGGGGGGTCCGCGTACAGCATGTGCGCCCCGACCGTGGCGGACGGCAAGGTGTTCGTAGGCAACGACTACGGCGCAGTTTACGTGATATCGGAGACGCGCGGGATCCCTAGGGACTCCACGTCGGACATAACGTACGAGTCGCAGGGGCTGGCCCACTGGTCATGGATAGCCCTTTTCGCATTGCTGGCGGCGTTCACGCTGTGCGTCGTCAAGCTCTACAGAGGTGCGTGAATGGTCGAGGATAGCGGGCGCGGACCGCTGAAGGGGGCGTTCTCCACGCTCCGCAAGGGATTCAAGGGGATGAGCGAGAGCATGGTCCCCTCAGAGGACGACAAGAGCGAGGTCGGGGTGAAGAAGCGCCGCTTCAGGATAATCCTGGCCGCGGGGCTGGTGTTCCTGTTCGCGATGTTCCTGATATCGATCTCCATATCGTCCGGAGGCATAATACCGATAACCGACGCGTTCTCGGCGCTGGTCTCCGCCATATCCAAGGGCGGGGAGGACCTGACCACCGAGGAGCTGTACGTGTTCTCGTCGAGGCTTCCGAGGGTGGTCGCGGCCATAGGCGTGGGAGCCGGGCTCGCGATAGCCGGGTGCATGTTCCAGGCCCTCATCAGGAACCCGCTGGTGGACCCGTACATCACCGGGGTGTCCTCCGGGGCGGGATGCCTGGCGGTAGCCGCGTCCACGACCCTGGCGTCCCTGTCCTTCCTCGCCGGCTATTCCGCATACATCATCCCGCTGGCGGCGATCGCGGGAGGGCTTCTGGCCTTCGGGCTCACGCTGGCGGTCGCCGAGGGAGCCGGAGGGTCGGCCACCAACTACATCCTTTCCGGAGTGATAGTCGGATTCGCATTCTCATCTGTTCAGACGATATTCCTGTCGCTGAACAAGGACAACCTCACCAACGTCATGTGGTGGCTGTACGGGTCCTTCGGCAACATCACCTGGGAGAACGCCTTCCTCGTCCTGATCCCGTCGATAGGGATCGCGGTCATCGCGATGCTCTGGGCGAGGGAGTTCAACCTGTTCATGTCGGGGGAGGACCAGGCCAGGCTCCTGGGGATGAACGTCAGGAGGTTCAAGGCGATTATGATGGTCGTGGCCTCCGTCCTGACTTCCGTCTGCGTCGCCTTCGTAGGGGTCATAGGGTTCGTGGGGCTCATCGTCCCTCATGCGTGCAGGATGATGCTCGGGAGCGACCACAGGCTGATCATGCCGGCGTCCATAGTCCTGGGGGGATGCCTGATGCTGTTCGCGGACATCATAGCGAGGGTGGCCATATCGCCGCTTGAGCTCCCCGTTGGCGCCATAACCGCGCTGATCGGGACCCCGGTGTTCGCGTACATGCTGGTGAAGAGGGGGCGCGAATATGACGGATGAGCCTTTGCTGGAGGTCGAGGGCCTCAGGATGAGGTTCGACGACTTCGAGGCTTTGCACGGCGTCTCGTTCAGCGTCCCCAAGGGGCTTCTCGTCGGCCTGATCGGGCCGAACGGCTGCGGGAAGTCCACGATGATGAAGTGCATAAACAAGCTCCACACGTCCTGGACCGGGACCGTCAGGGTCGACGGGGAGGACATATCGAGGATGAGGCCGGCCGACATAGCCAGGGTGGTGGCCAACGTCCCCGCGGAGGTCGGTTCGATATACGGGATGTCCGTCATGGACATGGTGATGCTCGGCAGGTATCCCTTCGTCAACAGGGTCTGGTGGGAGTCCGAGGACGATGAGAAGGTCGTGAGGGAGGCCCTCCGCACGTTCGGCCTGGACCAGTACAGGAGGAAGCAGGTGTCTCTCCTCTCATCGGGCGAGAAGCAGCGCACGCTGATAGCCAAGGCGTACGTGCAGAACCCGAAGATCATGCTCGTGGACGAGCCCACGTCCCATCTGGACATGAAGTACAAGCTGGAGGTGATGGAATACCTCCAGAAGATGGCGCGCAGCGACATGACCGTGATCGTCGCGGAGCACGACATCTCCCTGATGGCGAGGTACTGCGACCTCTGCATAATAATGAAGAAAGGATCCATAGTGACCATCGGCGACCCCAAGAAGGTCATCGACGAGGACCTGATCAGGGAGGTGTACGAGGTCGAGTCCTGCGTCGGCACCGACAGGGAGGGGGAGATCTACGTCCTCCCCAAGAGGTATATCAAGACCAGGGAGGAGGGGGATGAGGGCAGCCGAGGCCACGATCCTGCTGGCGGCGCTCCTGGCGCTGGTCCTTCCAGCATCTTTCGTCGACGCCGCCGATAGCCACACGGTGTCGTTCGCCCTTCCCGACGGGACGGTGCTGTCCGTCCAGCAGGTGGCCGACGGGGCGCAGGCGGACCTCTCCCTGATCCCGGAGCTGGAGGTCCCGGAGGACGTGGCGGTGTTCTGGGGCGACGTCACCAAGCCGATACATGAGGACACGGTCTTCACGGCCACGTTCGTGGGGAGGGCCGCCGCGCACGTGGTGAGCTATTACGACTCGCCGGGCGGCACCTGCATCCACAGGGAGGTGGTGATGGACGGCTCTCCGGCCAGGTATTCGGTGATTCCAGGGAAGCCGTCGGACCAGGAGCACGATTACAGGTTCGAGGGCTGGAGCGCGGACCTATCCGACGTGAGGTCGGACATTTCTGTCCACGCGGTGTTCTCCGCCGTGCCGAGGGCCTGCGAGGTCCGCTTCTTCGACTACGACAGGACGCTCCTCCATGTGAGGACGGTTCCTTACGGAGGCACGCTCACCGATCTTCCGGAAGAGCCTTCCAGGAGCCCCACGGTCGGGTACGCGTACGAGTTCGTCTGCTGGAGCATCACCGCCAACGGGAACAGCCCCGCCAGGTTCGACGGCATCACCGACACGGCGTTCGTGTTCGCCTTCTACGCCCCCATCCCCAGGGAATACCAGGTGAGGTTCCATGCGGACGGGGAGGTGATCTCGGAGACGTCCGTGAGGTACAACTCCACGATAGGCGCGGCGGCCGTCCTGGACCTGTTCAGCGACGGCATGGCGAAGCTCTACAGGGATCCCGCGTTCACCAAGGAGGCCGGGCCGGGGACGGTGGTCATCGGCGACACCGACATCTACATCAGGAAGGTCCCCGGGCATTACGGCGCGGACCGCGCCCAGGACGGGTCGGTCATCGGGAACGTCGTCACGGTGAGACACGACGCGTCCACCGCGACGGAGATGAAGGCGTCCGGAACGGGATGCGTATGCGACGTGTCGCAGTTCGACGGCGGGTTCGTCGCTTCGGTGGACGGGACGTCCCTAAAAGCCGTGAGGGACGTGCTGGGCGGAGACGCCGTGCTGAGCATAGCGGTGTCTAGGGGCGCGATCTCCATGTCCGCGGACGAGATGTGCCGTTTGGCGGGAGACGGGTCGCTGACGTTCTCGGTGGCCAACGGCCCTTCCAGCATCAAGATAACGTCCGCTTTGAAAAGGATAAACTACTCCGCCTTCTACAGCCTCTCGCTGAAGGCGGACGGCCGTCCGGTCACGGACCTGGGGGATTCGCCGGCGACGTTCACCATACCGGTGTCCTTGGGCGAGGGCCTCCACGGCGCCGCCTGGAACATCTCGTCCAGAGGCGCCCTCGAGAAGATGGAGTCCACCTATGACGGCCGCGCGGTCACCTTCACGTCCTCCGCGGTGCAGTTCTACGCGGTCGGGACCGACAGCGAGGACGCCGGCGAGGTCAAGGAGAGGGTGGTCGTCCCCTACGGGGAGGTTACGATCTCCGGGCTGTCCGAGGACGGACGCTCCGCTTCCTTGTCCTCCATGGCCGTGGACTGCCTCGGCGGAATCCTGTTCGTGCCCTCGGCGTACGCCTCGGCGACCCTGGTCGGGATCCTTCCCGGCGCCTTCAACGACGTCAGGAACATCTCGGCGGTTGTGGTCCCTCCGACCGTCACCAGCTTCTCGTGGGAGGGCTGGTCGTGTCCGGCCGCCGACGTTTACTTCCTGGGCGACTCCCCTGAGTTCTCAGGACAGGCCCCTTCATCCGTGTCAATTCACCGCCTTTCCGACGCCTCGGGATGGGACACCGGGGTTCCGATGGACCTGTACCTCTACGACGGCGCCTACAAGAAGGACCCTTTCTCGTTCTACTACTACGTGGTGGGCGACGAGGCCGTCGTGCACAGGTACGTCTCCGGCCAGTACGTGCAGATACCCAAGGCGGTCTCGGCCAACGGGAGGGAGTACGCCGTCAGGTACGTCGGGGACGCGGCGTTCATGCGCGGGGACGTCGGAGGCTACGGGCCGAGGTATTCCCAGTATTCCCTGGAGACGGTCGAGATCCCGTCCACGGTCGCCGACGTGCTGACCCGCGCGTTCTACGGCTCGTCGGTCAAGACCGTGCTCGGGATGGACTCAGTCGAGCGCATCTGGGACGAGGCGTTCAGGAACTGCACTTCCCTCACGGCTCCTTCGCTGCCCGGTTCTCTACTGTTCCTGGGCGCTGGCGCGTTCAAAGGCTGCTCGGCCAAGGGCTTCGCGAAGATCGCGCTTCCGGACGGCGTCAAGGAGATCGGCGACGGCGCCTTCTACGGATGCTCCAACCTGCTTGGCGCGAAGCTCGGGAAGACCGTCTCGCGGATCCCGGCGGACTGCTTCGGCTTCTGCTCCGCCCTGGGCACGGTATCCATCCCGGACACAGTGACGGAGATCGGCGACGGCGCCTTCTTCAACTGCCGCTCGATCCCGTATGTGGATCTGAACAACGTCGAGGCCCTTGGCCGCAACGCGTTCGGGAACTCCGGGTCCGTCCCGCTGCTGGAATGCGTGGTCCTGGGCGGGCCGCTGAGGTCCCTGGGGGCGGGAGCGTTCTCCAACTGTGTGTCCATCGAGGAGATAGAGGCCTACTGCGCCAAGCCGGACGGCATGGAGGATGCCTTCCAGGGGGTGGACCTGTCCTCCGTGACGTATTACGTCACGTCTGCGATGCAGGACGGCTGGAGGGAGAGCTACGGGGACGTAGAGCTCCTGGACGAGGAGATAGCGGTGGAGAAGGACCACACCATGGCCTACGTTTCGATAGGCCTGCTGATCTTCTTCGTGCTGGCCGCCATCCTTTCGTACAGGTATCGCATGAAGGGGCGATGATGGACGTCAGGAACGAGCTTCTGTCGCTTAGGGACGACTCCAACGCCGAGTTCGAGGCCTCGCTCACCCCGTGCGGGCATCGGTTCCTCGGAGCCAGGATCCCGGCGCTGAGAAGGCTGGCCAAGCGCATAGCCTCGGAGGACTGGCGCGGGTACCTGGAGGATTGGAACCCGGAATATTTCGAGGACTACATGCTCAGAGGGCTGGTCATCGCCTACGCGAAGGTTCCGGTGGACGAGCGTCTGCGGCTTTACGACGGGTTCATTCCCCTGATCGACAACTGGTCGGTCTGCGATTCGCTATGCACCACCTGGAAGCCCAAGAAAGATGAGAAACGGCAGCTTTGGAGCTATCTCATCGAATGCCTGAGGCGCGGAGGGGAGTTCCGGATGAGGTTCGCGGCCGTCATGATGATGAGCCATTTCCTGGACGACGGGCACGTGGACGACGTCCTGGAGGAGCTGGACCAGGCTCAAGACGACGGCTATTACTTCAAGATGGGGAAGGCATGGTGTCTCGCCACATGCCTGGCGAAGCATCCGGAGAGGACGATGGCCTACCTCGAAGGGGACAACCGCCTCGACGAGGAGACCAGGCGCATGACGATCAGGAAGGCGTCGGAGTCCTACCGCGTGGAAGAGGACGTGAAGTCCCGTCTCAGAGCCATGCGCCGATACCGATTTTTATCTTCAATGCCCTGTCCGTGCATGGACAAGACGGCCAAGGCATACGTCGCGCTGGCTATCGCGGTGCCTTCGATTCTCGCCGTGTGGTGCCTCGCCTCGGGATGCAGCCAGGCGTCGTTTCTTCTGACGACGATATCCCTGTTCTGCTGTTACCCGATGGTGTGCTGCGGACTGTACATGTGGCTGCACGGGGGATGGTACAAGTACCTCAACATCGGCGTGGACTGGAGCCGCATGACCGAGGAGGAGTCCAAGTCGGTGGCGTCCGGGTACGGGCCGTGGCTTGCAGCCAGCATGGCGCTTCTGCTGTTCTCAATTTCCATCCTTCTGAGCAGCATGGTGCTCGGATTCGTCCTGATGGCCGTTTCGATAGCGATGGTCCTGATCCCCGTGGTCCGCAAGCCCAGGCGCAAGGAGCGCCTGCCGCTGATGACGCCGTCCAAGCGCGTGCTGGCCGTCGTCCTGGCGTCCGCGATCGCCCTGGTCCCTTCGATGTACATGTTCGACCACGAAGGCTCCGGATCCGTCGAGATCTCCATGGGCGAGGAGGGGATGACCGTGAAGGCCCCGATGTTCGACCGTTATTTTTCCTACGACGACATCGACGACTGCGAGTACTTCGAAGACTTCAGCAAGGGCATCCGTGTGATGGGCTACGCGGACGGCGCCATAGCCAGCGGGACGTTCAAGAACGACATGTTCGGAAGATACCAGCTGGCGTCGTACGTGAAGGTCGGCCCCTGCGTGGCGATATCGTACGGGGGCGAGATGTACGCGTTCAACCAGTCCTCCGTCGAAGAGACCCTGCGCCTGTACGAGGACCTGTCTTCCCGCATATCGATGTCAGACCGAGGACGGGGGTATCCACTCGTCGTCGAAGCTCTCGGCATCCGAGACGGACACGTCCTCGCCGACGTCCAGGACCATGCGGTCACGGGCCGCGATAGTGCGGACCCCGGTCTCATCCTCCACGTACTTCGCCTCCGATTCCGCCCCGGCCCGAATGATGGCCACGCCCAGATGGACGAAGACCGCCAGCTCCGGCTTCACGATGCGTTCGAACTCGACCGCGTCGTCGGTGCACATGTGGTAATTGATCCTGTTTCCGCGCGGAGTCGTGGTGGGGAGTATGAGCACCCTGGTGCCGATGTACTGCCTGGCGATCTCCTCGGTGAACTCGGTGTCGCTGACGTACGAGACCTTTCCGTGCGGCGTATGGAAGGTGAACCCCACGTTCGTCGGATCGCTGTGCCTCGCCACGTGGATGTCGACCTTCATCCCGTCCACGTCCAGGACGTCCCCGGGCCTGAACACTACGCACTCCTTCGGGAGACCCCTGTGGTAGGGCGATATGCATGGCCCGAGGTTGCCTTTGCCCTCGAGAACGGTCGGCGAGCCATAAAGGCGTCCGCGCCTCCTCCACCCTCCGTAGGTCATCCCCTCGATCACCGATTCCGCATCCGAGTAGTGGTCCGGGTGGCAGTGCGACACGATCACCGATTCCGTCTTCGCGGGATCGTAGTGGATCCTATGCATCTGGGTGAGGGCGCCCGGCCCGGGGTCGACGTGGAGGAACCTCCCGTCGTGTTCTATGAGCATTCCGCCCGTGCTGCGCACCTGGAAAGCGGTGGTGTGCCTGCCGCCCCCTGTTCCCAGAAAGGTGATGCGGAAAGTCATGGACGTGCATCGGATGCTCGATATATCGCTTTTTTCACACGCATCCCTGATAAAATCCATGTGGAAACAATTATGACGGGCGATCAGGATTCGCAGGCATGATAACCGCGGTTCGTGACGCTTGGATAGTCACTCAGGACGCCTGCAGAAGCGTGGTCAGAGGGGACCTCGTGATCGAGGACGAGAGGATCGTCTCCGTCGGGCCGAAGTATAACGGCACCGCCGACAGGGAGATCGACGCCTCCGGCGACATCGTGATGCCCGGCATGATAAACACCCACACCCACGTGGCCATGTCGGTCATGAAAGGCGTCGTGGACGACCTGTCCTTCCCGGATTTTCTCAATAAGGTGTTCAAGATCGATTCCGACAGGACGGACAGGGACCTCACCATCGGGACCCAGCTGGGATGCATGGAGATGATGCGCGGAGGCACCACGACGTTCATGGACCTCTATTATTCGGAAGACGTCATCGCCGAGGCCACCCAGAAGGCGGGGATCAGGGGCGTCCTGTGCTGGTGCGTCCTGGACGAGGAGGCGACCACCCAGGTCGGGAATCCGCTGGACAACTGCAAGAGGTTCCATTCGAAGTACAAGGGGAGGAGGAAGATCGTCCCCGGCGTGGGTCTTCAGGGAGTCTACGTCTGCGGAGAGGAGACCTGCGTCGGCGCCAAGGAGTTCTCCGACGAGGTCGGGGCCCCCATGAACCTTCATCTTTCCGAGACCAGGGGCGAGGTCAACGACCACAAGAAGAAGACCGGCAAGAGGCCGGGCGAGTGGTTGCACGACATAGGGGTCCTGGGGCCCAGGGCGGTTGCCGCCCATTCCGCATGGCTCACCATGAGGGAGGTCAGGATGATGGGGGAGGCCGGGATGTCCATCTCCTCCTGCCCGGTATCCAACATGAAGCTCGCCACCGGAGGCGTTGCGCCGGTTCCAGAGTTCATTAAGAACGGGGTGAACGTGTCCATAGGGACCGACGGCAACACCACCAACAACTCGCTGGACATGTTCGCGGAGATGAAGACCCTCGGGCTCCTCCAGAAGGCCAGCAGGTGGGACCCCACGGTCGCCACCGCCCAAGAGCTTCTGGATTTCGCCACGGTCAACGGCGCGAAGGCCGTGGGCATGCAGGATTCCATCGGATCCCTGGAGCCCGGCAAATATGCGGACGTGGTCATCCTGGACGGGAAGGCCCCCAACCTGAGGCCGCTCCTGCCGGAGAACATCGTGGCCAACATCGTCTATTCCGGCAACAGCCTCAACGTGAAGACCGTCATGTGCCAGGGTGACGTGGTGGTCGACGAAGGCAGGATTGCCACCTTGGACGCGGAATCCGTGCTTGCGGAATCCGAGGACGTCTGGAGATCGCTCTGTCTTAGATGATCCGGACCGTCAATCTTCTTTGATAGGCTCAAGGGTCTCGTCGCCGTCTTCGAGGGCGAGGCCCTTGTTCCTGTTCTTTATGCGCCTGAGGATCAGGAACAGGATGACTATCGCCGCCAAGGCGACGAAAATGTGCTCCGCCAGGCTCAGCGGGTTGGGGACCACCGCTATGATGATCAGGTCGATGATCACCACTGCTATGTATTCGTTGATAGCGAGGAGCTCCTGATACCTCTTCCCTCTGTTCATCGCGTCCAGCTCCTTGGATGCGCCCTGCTTGGAGGTCTCGTTGATGATGTCGTCGAAGAACTTCACGTTGTCAACGAGATAGTCTGTAGGCGGAATGAGCACGACGAAGTTCAGCATGACCAGCGCGAAGTCCCACAGGTGGGGGTTCCCGCCGTACATGTCGCTGAGAATCGGGCTGATCACGGGCACGGCGACGAAGAATATGATCTCGATAATCACGATCGCCATGAAGTTGATGTACGCGTGGGTCATGCTCTTGCGGAACTTCTTCTGGGTCTTCTTGGTGGTCTCCTTCACCGAGTCGTACAGATAGTCCCTGGATTCATTGACCCTGTCGAAACGGTCCTTCAATTTGGCGGGGGTCATCTTCGAGCCCTTGTCCCACAGCCATTCGGAGTATCTCGAGAGTATGGGCATGCAGATCATGGACAGCAGCGCGGCACCGATGATGGACGTGTAGAAGTTCTCCGTGACGACGCCGTAGTCCAGCGCCTCCTTGGATATGATGAAGGCGAACTCTCCCATGGCGGTCATCCCTATGGCCGACATGAATCCGATCTTGCCTTTCTTGGCTCCAAGCCAGAACCCGAGGAATACCGTGATGACCAGGAATCCGGCGAACAGCAGGTAGAAAATGAGGATCGTCCCTATGTTCGCCCCAAGGGTGGCGAGGTGGACCTCCATCCCCACGGATATGAAGAACATGGCCATGAACAGGTTCTTCATCGGCTCCACGGACGAGTTTATGCTCTCGCTGTTCCTGGCCGACGACATGAGCAGACCCATGATGAAGGCCCCGATGGCCATGGACAGTCCTGCGATGGTTGCCAGCCATGCCATGAAGAACGCAAGGCCGACGGAGAACACTATGAGGATCTCCGAGGGCACGTTGTCTGCTATCTTGTTGATCAGCGTGGGTATGTACCTCAACCCAATGGCGATGCTGGCGACCATGAAAATAGCGATGGAGGTGATCAGCACCACGAGGCCGGAGACCTCCATGGTAGACCCGGCAAGGACCGGGGTCAGGATGGACAGCATTATGACCTGTCCTATGTCTTGCATTATGATGATCAGCACTATCGTGTTGATGTGCTCCTTGCTGAACGTCTTCTGGGACGTCATGACGCTCATGACAGCCGCTGTGCTGCATCCGGAAAGCACGGTCCCTAGGACTATCGACTGAATTGCATCGAATCCCATGATGTTCCCGGCGATCGTTCCGAACAGCACCGTCAGGGGCAGCTGGGTTATGACTACCAGGATGGCGAACGAGCCTTGTTTGCGTATTTTCTTCAGGTTGATTTCCAGCCCGATGCAGAACATCAGCAGGACCAGTCCGAAATCCGACAGGATCTCGATCGCGGACATTCCGGTTTCGTCGACTGTGAATGCGTTCGCTATGACTATTCCCGCGGTGAGATAACCGATAAGAGGGGGCAGCTTGGCCTTGTTGAAGATGATGGAGCATACTCCCGCTAACAGTGTGAAAAGCGCAATGCTCGTAAGCAGGAGTGTCTCATCCATCCATTTCCCACCGCCCGTATACTATTGGGTTACTATATCTTTTATTAAAGCCAAGTTGTCAGGGCGGGATACTGTTCACATGTTTTACGAACTTTGGAACACATCTGATGAGAATAATGGTATGACGTTCGATGCTACGTTTGATGCATGGGAAGCCGCCGTGGAACAGCGGGGAACCGTCAGGTTCCCTTGCTTTTGTCTTGCGTCGATTGTGTTGCGGGGGCGGGCGCGGGCCCGCCCCCCATAGGAGGTGATCCATCTGCAGGTTCCCCTACAGATACCTTGTTACGACTTAACCTTCCTTGCTGAATCTCAGTTCGAACACCCCAATGCGAGGCGACCT
>JAFWTC010000005.1 GCA_017519045.1 Candidatus Methanomethylophilaceae archaeon | reverse complement strand
TTATCCTTATGTACGTCCAATCCAATGTATTGCATGCGACATCAGCTCCTTTTTCTTAGGCGATTAATGAACCGATGTCGCAATTCTAAATCCATCGGACCATCAACCGGGATGTCGCTGTTTTCTTTTGCTGGTCATTTCTAATGGGTTTTTACAGCATGGCTACTGCCGCTCCGGCTGCCGTGATACAGAGGAGCGCGGCCGCCACCGCGGCCCAGAACCAGTCCTTGAGCGACACCAGCGATGCGAAGGTCGCGACCACGCCGGCGAACGGGGACAGTATGAGCACCAGGATCCCGGCGTAGAGTGCCGCCTCCCCATAACCGGACATGGATACGGCGAGCCCCGCGGCCATAAGCGCTATCCCTATCACCACTCCGACGCGGAGGGTCAGGGCGGTGGACCTGTTCGGATTCATAGGATCCCTCCGGCTTGGAGGAGGACAAGCACCGCGACCGTTATCAGAAGGATCGAGAAGTACTTCCGGAGATGCCTCGTCTCCAGCCTTCTCGCTATCCCCGTGCCGGCCAGCGAACCGATGAAAGCCCCTATCGCTATTCCCGCGGCGTATTCTAGGAGCACTTGCCCGGACAGGAAGTAGGTGATGGCTCCGGAGAACGCGGTAATGCCTATCATGTAGCTGCTGGTCGGGCTGGCCGCCTTTATCGGTATGTGCATGTAGATGTTCATCAGAGGGACCTTGACGGCTCCGCCTCCGACCCCGGTCATCGAGGAGATCATTCCCGCCGCCGTGCACAGCGCCATCCCGCCCTTGACGTTCTGCACCTCGTACTTCACGTCGTCGCCTGAGGCCTCGTCCCTGTATTCGAAGACGAACCTCCCGTCGGAGTCCTCGGAAGGGGGGATGACCTTCTCGGGGTTGAGGATCATCCTGGCCGCGCTGTAGAGAACGATGGCGGAGAAGATGCACATGAGGATCCATTCCTCGAGATACGTGGCGACGATCGCGCCTATTATGGCCCCGGTGGCGGTGGTTATCTCCATCAGGAGCCCCAGGCGCACGTTGGAGAGGCCCTTGTCCACGAACACCGTGGACGCTCCCACCGAGCCGGCGATGATCCCAATCAGGCTCACGGCCACCGCCTCCGTCGGAGCCAGACCGAATACCAGCATCAGCACCGGGACGAAGATGAAGCCTCCGCCCAGCCCGAACAACGCTCCGAGCATGCCCGCGGCCGAGCCGGTCGCCAGGAGCCCGATGAGGATCAGCGCTTCCATGCGGCGACGGAAAGGGCTTGACCGCTTTATCGTTTTCCAGAACGATAAGTATTTTATGCGTTCCATGATGGGCGTCGCATGGCAGTTCTCCTGCTGAGGTACTCCGAGATAGGCCTGAAGAGCGATTCCGTCCGCAGAAGGTTCGAGAACCAGCTCAAGGACAACATAGTCACCATGTTCATGGCGGACTCGGTGGAGGCGTTCGTCAGCAGGAAAGGCGCCAGGTTCTACGTGGAGACCGAGGATCCGGATGCGGCGATCAGGTCCGTCAGGAAGGTCTTCGGAGTGGCGTCAGCGTCCCTCGTGGAGCAATGCTCCTCCGACCTGGACGACATCTGCAGGGCGGCCGCCGAGTATTCCAGGGGAAGGCTGTCCGAAGGCCAGACGTTCGCCGTGGACGCCCGCAGGGACGGAAGCCACCCGTACACCAGCCTCGACGTCGCCAGGGAGGCCGGATCCGCCATATTCCTGGAGAACGAGCTCCTAGGCGTCAAGGTGAAGCTCTCCGGGCCTGACGTCAAGTTCTTCATAGAGGTAAGGGACAACCTCGCGTTCCTGTTCAGCGACGTCATCCAGTGCCATGCCGGGCTCCCCATAGGGACCCAGGGGAAGGTCGTCGCGGAAGTGGACGACGATAGGGGGCTGGTGTCCGCATGGATGGTCATGAAGCGCGGGTGCAGGGTCCTGTTCCGCGGTTCGGGGGATTACGAGTCGCTGAGGCGCTACGATCCCGAGATGAGGAGATGCGACGACAAGAACGTCAAGTACGCGCTCGCATACGTCCAGGGCAGGAGCCTGGAGGACATGGCGGACTTCGACGCGGAGGCCTACGACCTGCCGGTGTTCTTCCCGACCGTGGCCATGTCCGACGACGAGGTCGCGAAGCTGGCGGGCCTCATCAGGGAAGGGTTCTGAGAGAATCCCGTCGCCGAAGGCCGACTCCAGGAATTTATCGTCAAAAGAAGAGAAAACGTCGGGAAAGGGTTTATGCCGCCCGTCGCCGGACGGCGGAGGATCTCACTTGATCCTCCTGTTGTTGGCCCTGACGGAAGGCCTGGCCTTCTCGGCTCCCTTGCCGGTGTGCCTCATTCCGCGGCCCTTCTTTCCCGCGGAGGTCTTTCCGCGGTAGACACGGTTCTTGTGGACGCTGTCGCATATCCAGTTGATCTTCTTGTCGGCCTTGATGACGGGGTGCGCGGGATCGACGAGGATGACCTCGTACCACTCCTGCTGTCCGTCTGCGCCGACCCAGTAGGAATTCAGGACCTCGAGGTTGGGGTACCTCTTGGCGGTCCTCTCCTCGGCCATCCTCTGGAGGCTCTTTCCGACGGTGATCTGGTTGATCCCCTTCCTCTTGGCCCTCCTTCCGGTCACGATGGCTCTCTTGCGGAAGCTTCCCTTCCTGACCCTGGCCCTGACCATGACGTAGCCCTGCTTGGCCTTGTACCCGAGAGCCCTTGCCCTGTCGAGGCGGGTGGGCCTCTCGATGCGGCAGAAGTTCTCCTCCTTCCTCCACATGATGCGGCGCTCGTAGTTGAGCTCCTTGAGGTAGGATTTGCTGGGCACTTCCCATGCTTCGGCTATGTAGCTGTACATGCTTCTCCCGTTGACCGGGCGTGTCTCCTGAGTCTCTTCGCTCATTTGCATCACCTTTACGGATTCGCCTTTCGGTACATTTCCGTTCGCGGAGCAAAGCGCTCCGCAAAGACGCCGAAGATTGCGCCGTATTTAAAGCCGTCGCAGGAAGTCGTCCAGGCTCTTGACCTTCGGCTTGGGCTTCCTGGAGCGAGGCTCCCCTCCGCTGCCGTTTCCGAAGGAGAACAGGGTGGACTGCTGGTTCCCCATCATCAGGTCCTTCTCGCTCCAGCCGAACACCTCGGTTATGCGGGAGGCGGTCTGGGCAATGCGCTCGGCATAGTACCGGTAGTCGGGCTTCGCCTTGAACGGGGCCCCGCTGACGTAAGGCTCCACCTTCTGGGGCGAGCTCTTCCCGTCGACCACTATCCAGGACACCTTCATCCCCGGGATGAACTCGTACCCCATCTCGATCATCTTCTTCGCGGCCTGGACGTTGGCCATCCTGTCCGGGTTCTCGTAGGCGTCCAGGCCCTTGCAGGTCCTGGAGATCACGAGGCTCTCGAGGGGGACGTTGCCGGAGATGGTGTTCTGTACGGTGCGCCGGACCGTCTCCAGGGCCTCGTCGTTCCTTTCGGCGAGGATCTTGTCGAACAGCCCCGACAGGAGGTCGCTCTGAAGGTCGAAGGAGTCGGAGCGGCGCATCTCGTACCCCCTGACCAGGAGCTCGTCGGATACGACGGGCCATACGACCCTGCCGACGTACCTCTTCTTCATCCCGTGGGTGAACATGGGCTCGAGCAGCTTCTCGAACTCCAGGACGCCGCCGTCCTTGGAGAACCTCTCCGCCATGGCGTTCCCGAACTCCACGGCCCCGTCCAGGTCGTGCCTCGGGGACTGCATGAAGACCGAGTCGGTGTCGGAGTAGATGACCGGGACCCCCTCGGCCTCCACCTCCTCTATTATCCCCTTGACGTTGGCCCTGGCGAACGACGTTATCGCCGCGCCGATGCTCTTGTCCGTGAAGCGGTAGAAAGATGACGCGAACACCCCGTAGAAGGTGTTCATCAGGACCTTCACGGCCGCCTGGAGGCCGTCCAGATACCTCCTCTCGTGCTCGTCGGAGGTCTCCCTCATCCTCTTCTTGATGCCGTCCCTCTCGTTCATCAGGTCCGACAGCAGCCTCGGCAGGAGGCCGACCCTCCTGTCCTTGGACATGAACCTGGCCCCTGTGGGGCTCTTTATCTCGCCGTCGGGGGAGAGGGTCGTGAAGCAGATGTTCTTCGAGATTATCAGGGAAGGATACATGGACTTGAAGTCTAGGACGCACACCCAGTGGTAGAGCCCCGGGTTCATGCTGTGCACGTATCCCCCCTCGATCTGCTCCGAGGCGGCGGTGCGGACCCCCATCGGGGGGACTCCGACCTTGTTCCTGTCGGCCATGCGTATCAGGAGGGAGTCGACCAGCTGGGACGATCCAGACGTCAGGACGTCCTCCAGGGTGAGCTTGGACACCGTGGAGAGGTCCATCCCCTTGCGGAGGGTCCCGACCTCCAGGAGGATGCGCAGGGACAGCTCCGCGTCCTTCACGCAGTACTCCAGGACCCTCTCCCTGTTCTCCGCCCATTCGGAGTCCATGCGCTTGGGGTCCACGTCCAGCTTCTGCTCCCCCAGCACGAGCATGGAGACGGCGTTGAGGGTCTCCTGCTTCGGCCGGAGCTCCCTCCTGACCGCCCACCAGGCGTCGCATACGACTCTGCCCTTGACCCTCCAGAACCTGTCCCCGACGAGCCTGGGCTGGCTGCCGTCCCTGCCCCAGGGCATGGCGTCCTTCATCTTGTTGGCCTTGGCCCTCTCGTCGATCTTCCTGATGTCGTAGTTGTCGATGTTGTATCCCGATATGACGTCAGGGTCCTCCTTCCTGATGAGTTCGGCGAAGGCGGAGATCATCTCCTTCTCGCTTCCGACGATCGGCTCGCAGGCGCGGAGGCTCTCCCCGTCGGAGACCACCGAGCAGATCGTGAGGAGGTCCCCGTGCTCGACGCTGTTCTCTATGTCGAACGACAGCACCCTGAGCCCCGGGTCGAACGGCTCTATGTTCTCGAACGATTCCATGCGGATCACCGCGTCCGTCCCGTAGTCCTTGTCCACGGGCGAGCCGGAGACCCTTATGCATGCACCCATGTCGTTGTCGTAGAAGAACCGGTGATGGTGCGGGATGTCCCCTGCCAGGATGCGGTTGGTCCTCCTGAGCTTCGCCTTCCACTCGGTCATCCTGCGGGGGCCGTCGAACTCGATCCTGAGGACGTCGTGGTCCTCCGACTTGTACAGGAGCCTGTCCTTGGAGACGGAGACGACGCCTTCGGCCTTGGACAGGTTTTCCTCGAGCCCCGGGGCGGGGTCTACGGCGAAGAAGTACGGCCTGAATCCCGGCGACAGCACGGTGACGGACTTCCCGCCGCGTGCCCTTCCGAAAAGCTCTATCACGGACTCCTCCCCGTCCTGCGTGAAGGAGGAGCTTATCAGCCTCAGGTCGTACGTCTCCATGCGGATCACTTGTTCGCGACTATCCTTATCACGTCGCCATCCTGGAGCTCGTAGTCGGCCCCCACCGTGCGCTTGGTGCGGGCGTTGACGGCGCGGATGAACTTGTCTCCCAGGTCGGTGTGTATCTTGTATGCGAGGTCCTTCGCCGTGGATCCCTTGGGAAGCAGGAACGCGTCCGGCAGGACCCTTCCGAAGTGGTCGGTGAACTTGTTCTCGTCCTCCACCGGATATACCGCGATGAGGCCGAGGACGTCGAACGCGGCCTTCTCGATGCATTGCTGCACCCCGGTGCCGCCGTACTTCTCCATGTTGGCCTTCATGTAGTCCAGCGCCTTCCTCTGGGCGTCGTTGACCTCCTTGACGATGGTGAACGTCCTGTCGCCCGGAGAATACTCGACGATCCCGGCCGCCGCGGCCTTCTTCAGAGCCAGCTCGGTCTCGGCCATAGTGGGGACGCACACGTCGTTTATCTTCTCGACCTTCTCGATGTTCCCCTCCGGGGCGATGTCCGCCTTGTTCATGGCGGCTATCATGGGCTTGGACCTCTTCCTGATCTCCGAGCACAGGCTCAGGAGCAGCTCGTCGTCCCATTTCGTGGGGTCGTCCGGCAGGGGGACCTCCCTAAGGGCCTCCTTGACCTGGGCCTCGGTGACGTTGAGCCCGGCTAGCCTCTCGTGGAGGATGGCCTCGGGCTTGCTGCCCTGCATCTTCGCCTGCCTGGCGATCTTGGAGAACCCGTTCTTGATGATCTCCCTCATCCAGCACTCTATCTCCCTTCTCAGGAAGAGGACGTCCTCCGCCGGGTCGTGGGACCCGGGCTTCCCGGGAACGCCCTCTATGTCCGTGGAGCCGCTGACGTCCACGACGTTGATCAGGGCGTCCGCCTGCCTCAGGTCGTCCAGGAACTGGTTCCCCAGCCCCTTCCCCTGCCAGGCGTCCGGAACCAGGCCGGCCACGTCCAGGAGCTCCACGGGTATCATGCGGGTCCCGTTCACGCACAGGGAGTTGTGAGGGGTGCAGGTCACACCCAGGTCCCTGCACGGGCAGGGGGCGCGCACGTGCGCCACTCCCTTGTTGGGCTCTATCGTGGTGAACGGGTAGTTGGCTATCTCGACGGGGGCCATCGTCGCGGCTCCGAAGAACGTGGACTTCCCGACGTTCGGCTTCCCCACTATTCCTATCTGCATGCGATCGGTCGGGTATCGGGAGCATCAGATTAGTCTTTTGTCACGCGCGCGGAATACACGGCGTCGGCCAGCTCCCCTATCTCCGACGGACGGAGGTCCTCGATCCTCTCGTCCGCGTACGGGATGTCGTCCGAGGACCTGACGAGGCCGGCGGACCTCAGGGAGGTCCCGATCTTCTTCCGGCGGTGGTTGAAGGCGACCTCTGTCACCTTGAAGAACGTCTTCTCGTCCAGGACGTCGAAGGGGGCCTTCCTGGGGGTGATCCTCACCAACGCGGAGTCGACCTTGGGGCGGGGGTTGAACCTGGATGCCGGGACGGTCTCCATGACCTCGCATTCGGCGCGGTAGAACAGGTTCACGGTCAGGCGCGAGTATTCGGTGCATCCGACGTCGGCCGCCATCCTCTCCGCGAACTCCTTCTGGACCATCACGACGGCGGTCCTGAACCCGTGTTCCAGGAGCTTGAAGATTATCGGCGTGGAGACGCTGTAGGGGAGGTTGCTGACGAACACGTCGAACTCCGGGAACGGCACCTTCACGGCGTCACCGCGTATGAGGTCAAGACGGCCTCCGTACTCCTTCTCGATGTAGTCGGCCAGCTTCTCGTCCAGCTCGATGCATGTGACGTGATCGGATGCCTCGACGAGGCGGGACGTGAGGATCCCGAGCCCGGGGCCCACTTCGAGGACCCTGTCGTCCTTCTTGATTCCGGCGTATCCGACATGCCTGTCTGCGACGCGGCCGTCGGTCAGGAAGTTCTGGCCCTTGCTCTTCTTGGGCACGACGCCCGTTTCGGAGATCAGCCGTCCGGTCTCGCTCATTTGGACACGAAGAGGTAGCGCTTGAGGTCGGGCTTCTCGATCTCCTCGATTATGCGCCTGGCTATGAGCTTCTCGGGGACCTTGATCTTCGCCCTTTCGGTGAGGTCGGCGAAGCTCTCGAACTTGGCCTTCTCCCTCTCCCTGAGGATCTCCTCCACGGACTTCTTCCCAAGCCCGGGTATCTCCTCGAGGAGGTGCTTGCGGAGGCTGATGCCCTGGGCCTCGTTGAAGAACCTGATGAAGCGCTCCTCCTTGGTCTTGACGATCTGCGTCACCACGAACTCGAGCTCGGCGAGGGCGTTGTTGGTGAGGTCGTTGTAGCCGATGCGGCTCCTGACCCTCTCCACGACGTCCCTCTTCTTCTCGGGGGTGTCCTTGCCGATGTAGACCCTGTCCTCTATGGACACGGTCGCGCCGGCCTTAGGGATGAGCGCGAAGAGCTTGAACTCCTCGTCGCTGATCGCATAGATCACGGGCTCCCTTCTTCCCATTCCGCCGCCGGAGACCCCGGTCGGCAGATAGTCTAGAACGTAGGCGTACTCCTCCAAGAACGATGCCTCCCGCTCAGTTGATGTACTTCGCCACGGCGTCGAGGATCTGGCGTATGTCCTCGGGAGTGAGGTCCACTCTCTCCTTGTAAAAAATCGCGCGGACGTCGCTCGGGTATTTGGGGAGGATGTCCGCTATCTTGACGGCTATGCGGTCGTTGACCTTCTCCATCTCGGACAGCTCGGCGATGAGGCTCTCGGTGTCCTCGACGGATAGGTAGGAGACCTTCTGGGCGTGCTCTAGCGCGGACTTCTGAGAGACGAGCAACTCGTCCTTCTCGCTCTCCTCCTTGAGGAGCTCCCTTATCTCGGCCAGCGATACGTAACGCTCAGACATGGTCTCTTTCCTCCTTCAGTTGGCGTTTTTGACGAGGTGCTCGGGGCGGGCGACGACGATCTTGGTCTTGTTGCCGGCCTTGACGCTGACCTCGTAGGCTTTTCCCCTCTCTCCGATGACGACGCCGGTGAGGCCGTGGAATCTGGAGAAGGGCATGCCCTTGTGGACGCTGGGGTCGATTATGATGTTGACTTTCTCTCCCACGTCGAAGGTCTGGAGAGCCCTGTTTATAGGGGAGAGCCCGCGTGCCCTTGCCTTCTTCTTCAGAAGGTTGCGGGTCTTGGTCCTTGTTCCTCTGGATGCCTGCATTGCTTATCCCTCATGGTAGTCGATTGCCAATACATCCAAGGTCTCGACCTTGCATGGCATCCCGAGCCTCTCGGAGAAACTCGGAACGCTGCGTCCGTCGTCGCCGGACACGAACTCCTTCACGTAGGTCCCCGAATCGGTCTCCAGTTCGAGATCGAACGAGTCCTCGCCTATCGCGTCCGCCTTGACCCAGTGGATCCGCCTCCTCCTCACGAGGTCGGCGCGTCTGTGCTCGACTCTCCGGGGAGTTCTTTGGTCGATATTGGCGTTCTTGAACGATAATGCTACCTCAATTACTCTTTCTTTATTAACTTTACCATCAGCTATCACGTGCACGTGATAGACTTTGTCGGAGGCCGCGCCTTTGTACCTCTCCACGGCCTCGCGCTTGACGAAGTGCAGGTCCCTGAAGGCCGCCAGGTCGTTGTCGGACCTCCTCCTGAGCTCCTCCAGGTCTATGTTCCTGACCTTGGGGTCGCTGATCTCCAGGACGAACGGCCTTCCGTCCCCCAGCATGCGCGCGTCGATGTCCTCGCGTCCCATGCCGTGGAAGAAGTGCTCCTTGCCGCCGCACATCCCGACCGCGACGTCCCCGATGATCTCCTGCACCGACGTGGGGTACATCTTGCCTTTCCCGTGGCAGTGGTCGCATCCCTTCCCGTGGCAGACCCTGCACGGCCATATGGTCTGGGGAATCTCCCTGCTGAACTTGTTGTAGCGCCCGGCTATGAAGAGCGGGGCGATGTCCAGCTCAACCTCGGCGAAGCGGGTGTCCACGCATGCCACCACCTGCGGGTTCTTGAACTCCACCGGACGGCGTATCGAGAGGATGGCGATCTTTCCGATCTCGCGGTTCAGCTCCGATTTTATCCCCTCGGCGTTCTCCAGCCCGTGCTCGGCGACGATGTCCTTCTCGCGCTTGGTGATCTCGGGCTCCACCTTGGTCCCTATGAGGAAGTTGTCGGACTCCACCTCGTTGACCTTCTCGGCGGCGGCCTCCGCGAAGCGCCCGACCATGTCGAACACGTTCTCGCACAGGGGGCAGAACTCCTCCGCCGGCGCTTCTATCCCGTTCTCGGCCAGCGCCTCGCGGATCATCCTTCCGCGGACGTCGTTGGTCATGCATTCTCCGAGCTTCCCGAACATGCGTCCGAGGCAGCGGTCGCATAGTCCGAGCCTGGCGATCTCCGCCGCCTTGTCCAGGTTGTCCGAAATCCATTGCTCCATGTCGCACCTCAGATGTCGAATCCCATCTCGGCGATCCTGAGCATCGGACGCTGGCTCTCCAGATAGTGGTAGACGGTCGCATGCTCGCTCCCCCTCAGGATGAGCTCCACCGCATGCTTGGCCACGGGCAGGCTGATCGAGTTGCCGATGAGGCTGACGGTGTTGCCGTAGACGACCATGTCGCATCCGGTGAGGTCCTCGATTATCCTGCGGGTCTTGCCGTCCTTGCCTATCAGGCGGCCTCTGACCCTGGGGACCTGGCTGGAGCGGTCTCCCACGAACTCCTTGATGTCGATGACCTCGAGGTACTCGTCGTCGTTGAACAGCCTCATGGCCTTGTCGGGGTTGAACCCCCTTCCGACGGCCTTCACCACGTCGATCATCTTGAGCCCCATCACGGGGTCCTCGAGCTCCACCTCGTCGTGGATGGTCACCTCCCCGTCCTCGGTGTTGATGTCCAGCTTGACTCCGGACCTTTCCTGGAGGGCCTTCTTGGTCTCCCCCTTCTTGCCGATGAGCGTCCCCACCCTGTCGGCGGGTATCCTTACAGACCTCATTCCTCCTCATCTCCTTCGTCGTCCTTCCCGTTGAGGGTCTCCTCGATTATCACGGAGTCCTCTATGACGTCCGCGCCCCTCTGCCTGAAGAACCTGTTCACGTTGCGGACGTCCCTCTCAAGGAACTCCTTTGCGTTGAAATGGTCGATCGTCACCGCCTGCCCCACGTCTATCATGATGGGCTGGCCGTCCTGCATCAGTATGTTGTATTCGCTGAGGTCCCCGTGGACCAGATGGGCGTCCTTCCAGCCGTCTATTATGAACGAGACGACCTCGTCGTACACGTCCGTGGGGTCGTCCAGGACGCAGTCCCTCAGCTGCGGGGCGGGGCCGTGCTCGTCGCCTATGTACTCCATCAGGAGGCAGTTCTTGGCGAACGCTATGGGCTCCGGCACCGGGATGTCCGCGTCCGAGTACCTCAAGAGGTTCTTGTACTCCTTGTTCACCCAGGCGTAGATCATCTTCCAGCGGTTGCCGGTGGCCCCCTTGAAGCGCGGATCCCCCTCGACGTACTTGGCGACCCTCTTGAACGTGGACGTGGACGTCCTGAAGATCTTCAGGGCCATCGGGTCGCCGTCCTCGTCGGTGACGTAGAACACGTTTCCCTCTTTGCCGGTGGATATGGGGTAGTGGACCTTGTCGATGAACCCGTCGGTCATGAGGCCGTAGATCGTCAGCAGGGTCTTCTTGTCGAAGACCTCGCCGTCGGTCTGCCTCTCGTCGCCCGTCTTGTTCGTCTTGAGGGCGTCCACATGCCTCTCCAGGTAGGCGTAGGTCTCGTCGTAGGAGGGCATCCGTAGCTCCCGTCAGAATATGTCGAGGTTCTTGGGGACCTTGTTCCTTCTGCTGAGGTTGACGGCCTGGGTCTTGGTGTACCTGAACCTTATGTCGCATTTGTCAGGCTGGAAGTCCCAGACGGATATGATCAGCAGGTCCCCTTCCCTTATCCACATTCTTTTCTTTATCTTCCCGGGGATGCGTCCCACGCGGGATACGCCGTCCTCGCACATGACTTTGATCTTAGAGGCTCCCAGCAGCTGGTCCGCTATGCCGAACATCTCCCCTTCCTTGATGTTGGGCAGACGAACGCGCGTAACGTCCTCGTCGGGACTCTCAAGCGGTTGGTTGTCGACCATGTTCAATTCTCCAATGTCGCATCATGAAACGACGTGTTATAAAAATGTGTCTTTTGGAATTATATAAATAGAGAGGGACTCGGGAAGGTCGAATTCTGTTATTTTTCAGAGGGAGAGAAAGACCTTGCGAAGACGTTCAGAGGTTTGTTTTCGTGTTTTTTTAGAAACATAGGGCGTATAGAGGTTATTGAGATGCCTGAAGGCACTCAAGTTTTATGTTTGTATTCCACTGCCGGATTCCAGTAGGAATCAATTTCACGGCAAACGATTAAATGTGTGATGCCGTTCGGGAGCCAAGGCTCCAGTAGTGTAGTGGCCAATCATTCAGCCCTTTCGAGGCTGACACCCGGGTTCGAATCCCGGCTGGAGCACTATGTTTTCCTCATCGTGGTTCCCGATCAATTGCTCCAGGCGTTCTTCTTCATCTTGAGCAGGATGAACAGCATCATCGGCCCTCCGATGAAGGCGGTGATGATGCCTACCGATATTCCGCCGAGGATGACGCTCCTGGCTATGATGTCGCACACCAGAAGGAACACGCCTCCCAGAATCGCCGAGAACGGGATCAGGATCTTGGAGTCGGACGCGACGATCTTCCTGGCGATGTTGGGGATGATCAGCCCTACGAATCCGATGGTTCCGGCATAGCTGACGGATATCGCCGTAAAGGCGGAGACTATGAGGAGGCAAATGATTCTGGTCCTTGGCGAGTTGACCCCCAAGGACGTGGCCAGCTTGTCGTCGACGGAAGCAATGTTGATCCGCTTGGACATGTACATCAGGATCGCTATCATCGCTATGGCCGAGGCGGTCAGGACCATCCAGGAATCCGGCCTTATGTTGGCGAGGGACCCTAGGCTCCAGTGATAGATCTTTTCGTAGTCCATGGTGTCGGCGGAATACATCACCAGGGTGGAGCATGCCGAAAACACGTATGACACGGCTATCCCGATGAGGACGATGACGCCGGAGGTTGCCTGCTTGAAGAAGGTGAATATAATGATTATCCCGCAGGGAAGCATCGAGAACAGGAATGCCATCGCCATTAGGTTCAGGCTGTATGAGAGGCCGAGTCCGATGCCGAAGACGATGGACAGGGATACGCCCAGCAGCGCCCCGCTGGAGATTCCGGTGGTGAACGGGTCGGCCAGCGGATTGCGTATTATGGTTTGCATTATCGCCCCGCCGACGCTCAGTATGGCCCCTATGGTCACGCACCCTATTGCTCTGGGAATGTAGAAGCCGAAGACGAAGAAATCCTCGAACTCCTGGCGGGTGTCCTCGAAGGGGACGCCGTTCAAGTGGTTTATGATGGTCGTGGTTATGTCTGCTAGGGACATGTGGTTGTCGTTGGCGACCATCGACACGTAGGTGGCTATCACGCACGCCACGCCTGCTACGCCTAATATCATGTAATTGCGCTTGCGGACCCTGAGGTACTCCTCCGGGGAGTACATCCTGCGCTTACCAGACATGCGATTTCCTCCTGATTATCAGGAGCAGGAACAACGGGGCTCCCACGAACGACAGGACGACCCCTACCGGGACCCTCACGGTAGGTGTCGCCACCAGCTGTGCGATCACCATCGAGCCTATCAGCATGAGGGCGCCTAGGGCCGCCGAGGCGGGTATCACGTAACGGTTGTCGGCATCGATTATGGTTCTGACGATATGCGGGCACACCAGTCCGACGAATCCGATTATGCCGGCGTAGGCTATGACGGAGGCCACCATCAGGCTCATTATCAGCAGGCAGGCCGTCCTCAGGGCTTCTATGTCCAGGCCCAGAGCCTTTGCGCTGTTCTCTCCCGAGGACATGACGTTCAGCTTCTTCGCCAAAAGCGAGATGACGATGATTCCGAAGACCGACGTCACCGCCATGAAGGGGACGTCGTCCCACGTGGTGCCCCCAATGGAGCCCACCTGCCATCCGTAGACGGTCGCCAGGGACTGGTCGGTCGCCAGCAGCATCACCGCCATGGTGAACGCGTTGAGGAAGAACGATATGGCCGTTCCTGCCAGGATAAGCGACGTGGGCGACTGGTCCAGCCGTTTCGCCACCAGCAGGATGATCGCCATCGGTACCAGAGAGAATACGAAGGCGTTTCCCAGGATCCCGATGTGGGAGCCGACGTCGCCGCTGATGAGGTTAATCCCCAGGATCATGGCGATCGCCACTCCGAGGCAGGCGCCCGAGGAGATGCCGGTGGTGTATGCGTCTGCCAGCGGGTTGTTCATGACGCTCTGCATGGCCACCCCGGCGACGGCGAGGGATGCGCCTGCGATCACCGCAAACACCGATTCAGGCATGTTGCGATTGAATATCAGGTAGTCGCAGAACCAATCCCTTGTTCCAGGCTCGTAGGTCGCGCCCATGATGTGCTCTATCACGTAATGGTAGGTCTCGAAGAAGCCCAGGTCCAGTTGGCCCATGGTGAGGCTGTAGATGAACAGGGCGAACACGCCAGCGATCATCACCAGTATGAAGATCACTTTCCTGAGCAGATACGCCTTGTATTCGCCTGCTTCCTCGGCCTCTGTCATGGTATCTTCCGTTTTTTAAAAGAAGGGGGGCTCTCCCCCCGTTTTGGTTCAGTAGCTCTGAAGCTCGCTGAGCTTGTAGATTAACTGGACGTTCTTGCCCTCGAACGTTCCGCCGGAGATGAAGGACAGCATCTTCTTGCAGCTCTCGTCGAAGAGCGCCCCGTAATAGTCGGGGTACATCGCGTATCCCCTGAGAAGCAGGTCGAACGCGGTCGGGTAGTCGCCGTACACGAAGTACACGTCGTCGCGCTTCCAGGCGTCGGTCTTCTCCCAAAGGGTGTCCTCTCCCGCCTCGCCAACGTAGTTCGCGAGGATCGTCTGGGGATTGAGCTCGTGGTTACCGAAGAAGAACCCGTTGTTCGCGTTGCTCCAGACGATTATGAGGATCTTGTCGATGTTCTTGTTGTACTCGTCCTCCAGTATCCACGTGCCGATGTTCTGGCTGGCTGCTCCGAGGACCGACTTTCCTCCGGCGAGGAGGCACTTGTAGTTGTGCTGGTTGCTGGTTCCCGCTATGGAGTCGCCTCCGACGTTCACGATGAAGCCGGTCTTGTCGTCTATGGGGAGGGTGGATGCGATCCTGGTGCAGGAGTCCCAGATGTCGGAGTACAGGCTGGCGAGCTCCTTCGCCCTGTCGAGGGTGTTGGTGAGGAATCCTGCAAGGAGCACGGAAGCTATGGTCTCGTCGCGGGTGGGGTTGCTCTCGCAGAGCCTGACGACGTCGCATCCGACGTTCTCGATCTCGCTCTCGTTGTACGCGTCGTAATTTCCGTAGGCGGACACGAACATCGTGTGGGCCTTGGGGTGCTTCAGCATGACCTTGGACACGCTCGAGATGTCCATCATGCTGTTCCAGCTGGAATCGTAGGTGTAGCTGAGCGGGTCCGCGTTCTCGATCATCTTGGCGTAGACGTACTTGTCGAGGCTGGTGTTGCCTACGGCGGTGGCGCCCACGACCCTCTCATCCAGTCCGAGGGAGGTCATGGCGAACATGACGCTGTTGTAGGTCACCATGAGGTCTTCGCAAGGCCACTTGGTGTCGACGACCTTTGTCTTGACGTTGACGGCGCCGTCGTTGTAATAGTTCAGATGGTAGACGGAGGTGGGCTCCTTCTTGATTATCTTCTGGACGACGTCCACGTCCCTCTGGTCTATGATCCCGTCCTTCTTCGCGTCGGCGAAAGGATAGGTCGCGATGGAGTATCCGGTCTCCTTGGAGATGATTTTCTTGATAATCTTGAGGTCATCGTCGTCGATGTCGGAATCGAGGTCCGCGTTGCCGTAGACCGGCAGGGCGACCCCGATGGGGGTGTCGCTCCCTCCTCCCCCGTTGTTCCCCTTGGGGAGGAAGGCGACGATGGCGGCGATGATCACGATCGCGGCGATGGCGATCGCAGCCATGATTGCTACGTTTTTGTTGATGGAATCACATCCTTGTAATCTATGTTGGGTGGTATATCCAGCAGTTTAAGCGGGCTGATGATATATAACTGCAAGTTTGATTGGACAATATGGCTAATTTAGTTCATGCTAAATTGTAAATCAGCGGCTCACGATCGCATCGGCCCCAGGATGAGGGGTTTTGTGAAGGAAGGGCCTTGCCGTTGCAGGTCTCTTCTAGAATGGATGCGTCCGTTCCGAGCCAGTTACAATTTAATACTACCTGAGTCGTCAATATGGCATATACGTCCATGGTGGTATCTTGAAGATTAAGATCAACGACTTGGAATTCTCGTATTCCAGCACCCCTGTGCTGAAAGACATCACCTTGGATATAGAAGGGCCGAAGTTCGTATCGATACTCGGACCCAACGGGGTGGGAAAGTCGACCTTCATCCACTGCATCAACAAGATCCTCGCTCCGACCGGCGGGACCGTGATGATAGACGACGTGGACGTCAGCAAGATATCCATAAAGCAGCTGGCCAAGGATGTCGGCTATGTCCCGTATTCCTCGAACGAGACGTTCCCCCTTACCGTGGTGGACACCGTCCTCATGGGAAGGCATCCGCATAGCAAATGGAACAGCCTCAAGGACGATCTCGTGATAGTCTACGACACCTTGAAGCTGCTCGGGATCAGGAAGCTCGCCATGAGGAGGTTCAACGAGCTGTCCGCAGGTCAGCATCAGAAGGTCATGCTCGCGAGGGGCCTGGTCCAGCAGCCCAAGGTCCTGCTGCTGGACGAGCCCACTTCCAACCTGGACGTGAGGCACCAGCTGGACGTGACCAAGATCCTGAAGAGGCTTTCCGTGGACAAGAGCATCCTCATAATCATAATCAGCCACGACATCAACATCGCCGCGAAATTCTCCGATGAGATCATCATGATGCATGACGGAAGCGTCTACGCGGTGGGGAAGCCGAAGGACGTCATAACCGAGGAGAACCTCAGGGTCGTATACGGCGTGGAGTCCGAGGTCATCATGGACGGCGACCGCCCGCACATAATCCTCAGGGACGCCGTTCCGATGTCCGAGGACGATGACGACGATGAGGAGGGCCTCGACGAGATCGTTAGCGAAGCCGGTTCTGAATCGGTCTTCAGCCGAGGTCTCCCTCGTGTTCATTCGAAGAGCGTGGCCACGAGAATCTCCATGGGCATGCCTCCTTTCTCGGAGCATTTGCCGAGCATGGATTCGATGATCCTGCGCCCGGCGGCAATTCCCTCTTCCCCGGGAATCAGCCCCCATCCGATTTCGTCGTCGAGGAGCGCCAGCGAAGAGAAGGGAATCCTTGCGCATTCGTCTGAGTCGAGCTTTTCGAGGATCTCGCGATACCTTCCCGAGGACGGGGGGTACCTGCTCCTGACGTATTCCTCGGTGAATCCTTTCGATTGTAAGGTCTTGCTCACGTACCGCGGTTCGGGGAAGTCGACGCCGTTCTCCACCGCCGAGTCGAACACGGCCTGATAGACCGTCTTTCCGATGATCTCGCCCATCTTGGAATGCTTCCCGGTGCCTCTCAGATGCAGGTCTGATTCAGTATTCGATACGACGGCCATCCTGAGGTTCCTTACCCCGGACCCGCATCTTCCGGCCGCGTTCCTGAGGCCCAGGTCCTGGATTGCAGCGGTTATCGCCTCGGCTGACGTTATCCCCGCCCTGGCCATGGATGATATGGAGAAGCTGGGGCCCAGGAGGAGTATCAAGGATATCTCGCCCTGCCCTTCGCATTCGTCGTATCCCGCCCTGCATATGCCCGAGCCGAGGTCGGCCATCGCGATTGCGGCGCCCGCGGTGCGGCCGAACCTCATCTCCGAGATTCCTATCCTGAGGTTCCCGGCGTTTTCGGAGACGATGACGTCGCATCCGCAGTCGCCGAAGCCGATGGACCTTACGTCTTCGTACTCGCCCTTGCCGGGGCTGGTGAACAGGACGTTATGCCTCCCCTTCAGGTCTATCCTGACGCCTTTTCCGTCCCGAGTCAGCTCGTACCTGTCCATTATCGTGGTCATTCACGCCGCCTCCATTATCTTGAGGGCGCGCTTCTGGAGCAGGACCGCCATCAGCATGCTCAGGCACCCTTCGACGGTCTCCTCGTAGGAGAGGATCTTCCTGGTGACAGGATCCAGGTCGCCAGGCTCCAGCAGGATGTCGTAGGCCAGCCTCTTCGCCGCTTCGGCGCCTTTCCTGCAGTCCGTCTTTCCCAGGCGGATGTCGTCGGCAATCTGGAGGACGGCGGATACGCATGCGGCCACGTAGGCATCCTTATGCAGCTCCGCCTCTGCCTGAAGCAGGGAGGCCATGGTGCACGGGAAGCGTATCTCGTCATGGATCCTGCTCGCGGTTATTCCGAAACGCGAGAGCATCACGAACGGGTCGCACTGGGTCTCGGGGTTCATGCCGGATTGGAGGTCGAAGGCCTTGAACAGGGACTCCCTTACGCATTGGGCGACGGCCATGCCGACGTCGGAGGAGGCCCCGCAGTCGTCCACGGCTCTTCCGGACCCTGTCCTTACGATCACGCCGACCTGGTCCGTGCCGGATCCGGTAGCTATCCTCGGGCTGTACAGGCTTTTGGCCATGAGCTCCTGAATCACGCAGCTCTTGCTCTGTGTGGCGGTAAGCATGGCCTGGAACATGGCCCCGTCCGGGACGTCCGCGTCTATGGCCAGCAGTATCACGATGGTTCCGGGCTTCTCGAAGCACCTCTCCGCCTCGTCGAAGGATGCGGGGTCCCCGGCCCTTCCTCCGTTCCCGCGGATTCCCGCAGTGACCGCCGCGGACACCCTGATGCCGTCCTTCGAGACCAGGTTGGTGACCGCCGCGTTGTCCATGTGGGCGGCGGTCCCGAACGTCACCGTCCTTTTCGGATCCAGCCCTATGCGCCTCTGCCTCTCATCCGTGTAGAGGTCGTTGGCGTTCAGCTTGTTGCCCATGAGGCAGTTTTCCACGCGGACGCCTATGCTGCTGTTGTTCGTGACGGCCATGGGGTTCTGGAAGAACGAGGACTCGTGGTGTCCTCCCGCCAGTACCCTCACCTCCGAGCGAGGAATCAGTATCAGCGACCTGCACTGCCTGAAGACCTCTATGTCACAGCACATGTCAGCGACCTTGCGTCTTTCGTCTATAGGCTCCTCTTCCAGTATGTCTTCCCACGTGAACATCGAGCGTAGCGAACGCGGTATGAATCTATTAAACCACAGGATGTATTATCCAACACGGTTGACGGCGCACGATGTACGGGAATGCGGCCGGCCATCCGAGTACACTTTGAGGCGAGAACATGGGAGCCGGCGTACCGTTCAGAATCACATATCTGTCAGTGCTATTCACATCCCCCGCCCAGTTCGGCGAGACCTGCAGGAAGGTGGCCGACGACCTGGGCATCGACGTGGAGTTCGCGGGATTCACCAAGGAGGAGTGCGAGGACGACCCTGCCTCATATGAGGACCTTTGCCGTCGCACGATGGGTTCGGACCTGGTGTACATTAGATGCATGGGCGACCCGTGGAAGTTCAAGAAGTTCGACCGCTACAAGGACGTGCTCCAGAAGACCGAGGCGTACGTGGCGCCGGTGTCCGGAAACATAGACGTGGACCTGATGACGTCTGACGTCTTTTCAGGCACCGACGAGGAGATGAAGGAGATGGAGAGGTACAACGTCTTCAAGTCCCCCGAGAACGACTATCTCTTCATTTGGTGGATATACTGGCATTTCGGCCTCACGGACAGGAAGCCCGGGGACCCCGTGACCTACCCGCCCCATTCTTTGTATCTCGACGGGAAGGCCTGCGATGACGTCGAAGGATATCTGGGGGCCTTGGATCCGGACAAGGTAACCGTGGGGATCATGTTCGCCGACGCCCAGATGATATACGGCAACATGGAGGCCATAGACGAACTCATCCGCCGCCTGAAGTCGAATGGCATGCAGGTCGTGCCCGCCGCCTGCTCCTTCGACGCCATGAGGTCGCCGGGAGGGACCGAGGGGATAATCAGCACGTATTTCGTGAGGGGCGGCAAGCCGGTCATCGACGTCATGATATCCCTCACCGGATATTCCAACATCAACCGCGCCGACGGCGTCATCCCCAATCTGGACGAGGAGAGCTGCTTCCGCAGGCTGGTGGACGTGCCGGTCATCTTCGGCATGGGATACTACGGCCAGTTCCTGGATTTCGAGATCGAGAAGGTCGGGATGAAGAAGTCCGACTTCATGTCCAACGTCATATACCCGGAACTCGACGGCAACGTCATCGGCGTCCCCATATCCTATACGACGAGGGAGTCGCCGAAGAAGGGCATACCCATCCCGGAGAGGATGGACCACTTGTGCAGGATGGCGAAGGCCTGGGGCGGATTAAGGAAGAAGCCCGTCTCCGAGAGGAGGGTCGCCATAATGATGTGGCAGTCCAGGCCGAACTCCGGGATGATCGGGGGCGCTGCGGGACTCGATACGATCGAGAGCGTCTCGGACGTCATCCGTCGGATGGACGCCCTCGGATACAAGGTGGAGAACGTCCCGGAGAACGGGCGCGCCCTCATAGACGAGGTCTTGGAGAACATAACCAACGATCTCGAGAACTGCTCGGCCGATACTGTCAGGGAGAAGGCCGTGGACCTGGTAGGAAAGAAGGAGTACGAGGGCCAGTACGGACGGATACCGGAGTGGGACCGCGTCATGACCAAGGGCAGCTGGGGGGACCCCGTCGGGGACGTGATGACCGATCACGGCAGGATAATAATCCCCGGCCTGCTGAAAGGCAACGTCTTCGTCTGCTACCAGCCGATGAGGGGGTGGGCGGAGAACATGGAGAAGAACACCCACGACCCTCTTCTCTTCACCCAGCACCAGTATAACGCGTATTATTGGTGGATAAGGGACGTGTTCAAGGCGGACATGATCTTCCATATGGGCACCCACGGGACTCTCGAGTGGCTTCCGGGAATGAACGTCGGGCTATCCGAGAAGTGCAATCCCGATTACGTGCTGGACGCCGTGCCGAACATCTATCCGTACACGGTCAACGATCCCGGCGAGGGGGTGCAGGCCAAGAGGAGGTCCGAGTCGGTCCTGATAGGGCACATGCCTCCCACCATGGCCAGGGCGGACTCCCATGACGGGCTCAGCGAGATATCCGTCCAGCTCCAGGAGTACTTCAAGTTCCAAGGCGGCTCCTCCGAGGCGATGAGGGAAGGCCTGGTGAAGAACATCTACGGCCTCGTCAAGAGCAGCAATCTCCTGAAGGACCTGGGAGTCGACGGGGACCCCGGGCCGGAGGGATTCGAGGGGTACATAGTCCCGCTTCACGAGTACCTCGAGGAGATCGAGGAGGCCCTGATAAGGGCGGACCTGCACATAATCGGGAGGCCTCCGAAGGACCGCCATTTCGACGAGATGGTGTATTCTCTGACGAGGCTGGACAACCCGGGCGCCAAGTCGCTCAGGGACGCGTTCGCGGCCAACCAGGGCATAGACATCCAGAAAGCCATAGACGACCCGTCCTCCTTCGGGACCGGCGGCGAGCTGAATTCCTCCATTGTCGCCAGGGTGGACTCCGAGGAGCGCGAGATGATCGAGCTGATGAGGACCGAGTTCGGCTACTCGGCCGAGAGGACCCTGGAGTTCATCAGGGGGAGGCACGGCAAGGTCAGCGCAGAGCTCGCGGAGTCCGTCAGGTACGTCTGCGAGACGGTGGTCCCGAACATCAACAGGATGGCCTACGAGCTGGACCACATGATGGATGGCCTGGACGGGCGCTACGTGATCCCGGGGCCTTCGGGGTCCCCCGTCAGAGGAAACGCGGACATCCTCCCGATGGGGAGGAACTTCTATTCCCTGGATCCGGACCTGGTCCCCACGAAGACGTCCTGGGAGATCGGGAAGAGGATGGCGGACCAGATGATCCAGAGGTACGTCGAGGACAAGGGCGAGTATCCTAGGGAGGTAGGGATAGTCATCTGGGCCACGGACATGATGACCACGGGCGGCGACGACGCGGCATACGTGCTATGGCTTCTCGGGGTCCAGCCCGTCTGGTCGAGGGTCGGCGGGCAGATCTCCGACCTGAGGATAATACCGGTGGGCGAGCTGGGCAGGCCCCGCGTGGACGTGACTCTGAACATCACCGGATTGTTCAGGGACACCTTTCCGGGGACCATCGACATGCTGGACGAGGCCATCAGGATGGTCGCGGAGCTGGACGAGTCGGATGAGGACAACGCCCTCGCGGCCAACCTCCGGAAGGACATAGTGGAGGACGTCATCAACGGGATGGATCAGGACGAGGCCCGCGCCAGGAACTCGGTCAGGATATTCGGGGAGGCCTTGGGCACCTACGGGAACGGCGTGGGCAGACTTATCGAATCCGGTAAATGGGACGAGACCAAGGACCTCGCCGACATATACGCCGACCTGAGCAGCTACGGGTACTCGAAAGGCGGCTTCGGGAAGCCGATGAAGAGGGAGTTCGTGAGGCGCTTCGGAAAGGTCTCGGCCACCATAAAAAACGCCCCGTCCAGGGAGTTCGACATCCTGGACATCGACGACGTGTACCAGTATCTGGGAGGGATGAACGCGTTCGTGAGGGTCTACGGGAAGAAGGACGCCGTCACCTACATGGGGGACAACTCCGACCCCAAGAAGACCAGGATCCGCAGCACCCAGGAGGAGCTTCGCTTCCTGTTCAGGTCGAAGGTCACGAACCCTAAGTTCAACAGAGGGCTTATGGAGCACGGGTATCGCGGCGCGTCGGAGATGGCGAAGATCACCGAGTACACGATGGCCTGGGGGGCCACGTCGGACATAGCCGAGGACTGGATGTACGAGGCGCTGGCCGACACGTATCTCAAAGACAAGGGGGTTCATGACTGGATGAACGACGTCAACCCATATGCGGTCATGAACATCCTCAACACCTTGTTCGAGGCCATCAGAAGGGGGCTCTGGAACGCCACGGAAGAGTACGAGGGTCTCCTGAAGGAGATGTATCTCGAGGCCGAGGAGAGGCTGGAGGACCTGACGGACAGGCGACGGACGCATCGGATGCGATGTCGTTCCTTCATCATCATCTCGTGGACCTTGTCGCTGCGTGCCGCGATCCTGTCCATGTTGTCCTTGTTCACGACGTAGACCTCCGGCCAAGGCGTCGTCTCCGCCAGGAGCATGTCCGCCAGGTATCTGTCCGTGAATCCGAACTCCTTCAAGGCATCCCTGCTCCAGTTCTCCGCCAGCTCCGTGACGGCCTGTATGCCCTTGTCGTAGAACAGGTAGGCCAGCAGGGCGCCGACCGTGGCGCTCTTCGATATGACGGCGATGTTGCTGCCTCTGACCGCGTATTCCGAGCCGTTGAACGCCATGGAGAGGCCCATGCTCTCCTGGACCAGGTTCATGGTCTGGTAGTCGCTGTGGTCGCCGGCTATGTATACCGTCCCGTCCAGGTCCACGTTGTTGGACCTCCTGAGGTCCAGGAGCCTGTAGGCCTTCTTCGACGAGTTCATTATCACGCAGGACTCCATCAGGCTCTCGCCGGGGCCGCTGATCTTCTCGTTGAGGACCTCGTCCATGAACTCGATTATCCTGATGTCCTTCTCGTCCAGGGAGGTCTCCTGGTTGAGGGCGTAGAACTTGGCGGGGATCTCGAGCTCGGAGATCTCCGCCGCCAGCTTCCTGATGTTCTTGGAGTACATGCGCCCGAAGTTGCTGTGGTCCATCAGCGTCTGGGAGTACGCGGCCTCGGCCAGGGGGGCGTCCAGGGCGGCCTCCAGCGGGAGCATGGCCTGCTCGTAGGTGGACGTGGTTATGAAAGACGGCATGAGCTTCGACATGTATCCCATGGCCTCACTCGCGCCTGGCATGACCTTGAGGCTCTCCTCGGCGCAGACGTGCACGGAGTGGTCGGTGGCGCCGCACCCCCTCAGGAACGGGAGCGCCCATTTCGCCGCGTTTCCGGCCACCGCCTCGTCCCTTCCGATGACGTAGGCGGTGAGCATGTCGTACCTCTCCAGCACGTCCAGGAAGCGGTCGCCGTTGGGTATGAAGCGCCTGCACAGCTGCCTCAGGCTGTCTCCGCGCGTCAGGAACCCTCTGACGCCGCAGGCCATCATCTTCTCCGGGAACAGTCCCAGCTCGTTCGTGGGGTCGAACTCTCCGGACATCGTATCACTCCAGCGAGGAGTCGACCTGGGCGGAGAGGTCGTAGGGCCCGTCCAGCGGCGTCCCGCGGGATACGAGCCTCTTGTCGATGATCGAGACGTTCCCGTCGGCGAACTCCTTGATCGTGGCCACTATCAGGGGGAGCTCGCGTCTGGAGCCGTCCTCCCTTATCTTCTTGAAGAGGGGCTCCTCCTCCCCTTCGGATTCCTTGATCTCCTCCAGAGTCGACGTCTCCAGCTTCCTCTCCATGTCCTCCCAGAGGCGGTCGTACTCCCCGCCGCGTATCGGGAACCCGCAGTACGTGAGCGCCGCGCCCCTGTCCCACTCCTCGGTGCATATGTGCATCATCGCCCCCTGGCGGTCCGCCCTTTCGGCGATAAGCTGCCAGATGACCTCCTGCCAGGTCCCCTTGGGGCCGTCGGGGAGGGCCGGATGCAGGTTCAGCATGTCGTACTCCCTGCAGGTCTCGTCGTCCATCCACATCATGTAGCCTGCCAGGATGCCGAGGTCGAATCCGTACTCGGACGTCTTCTCCCTCAGGATGCGTCCGTATTCCACGCGCCACGCGTCGGGGTCCTCCTTCCTGAGCTCCGGCTCGAAGGTCTTCCAGGACGCGGTCACCAGGGGGATCCCGTATCCGCGGACCATGTCGATGAACACGGCCCTCTGCTCCCT
>JAFWTC010000039.1 GCA_017519045.1 Candidatus Methanomethylophilaceae archaeon | reverse complement strand
TCTGTGATGGATGAACTCGAAACTGGCAGCTTACCATGTTTCACCGCAGTCCCGCTAGACGGCGCACTCTATCGAACGTCCGTCTACGGGACGTTCGTAGCATCGAACGTCAGAACCCGTGAGTGCACGCCCGGGTCGGTTGTCCAGGCGGAGTTCACGGCTCTCCATGTCGCACGGTGCTTATGCATCGCGCAAAAGCGTGTATATCAGTTTGATATATAAAGATTACGCAATTGCAAATCATTTGGATTCTGTTTTGGGTCTGTCTGGCATGTCGGAGAACCCTGAGAGTATCCGTTCGTTTCATAGTAAGGCGGAGTTAAGAAGTTTGATGGGTGCGGGCTGCCCCTTGTTAGGACAGCCCGCTGAAAAGTCTGGAAAACGCCACTCTCAGGGCCTGGTATCCGTTGATGCCCTCGTAGTCCGCCCGGGTGTATTCGGTGCAGTATTCGAGATCTTCCTTGAACGCCTCGTCCATCTGCTTCCCTATTTCCTTGGAAAGTATGACGGCGTTGGTCTCGAAGTTCAGAACGAGGGACCTGTCGTCGAAGTTCGCCGATCCCACAGAGCAGAACTCCCCGTCCACCACCATGGTCTTGGAGTGGACGAATCCTCTGTTGTACATGTAGACCTTGACTCCGTTCCCCATGACGGCGTAGGCGCTGCTGATGTTGTTCCAGTACACGAACATGTGGTCCGGCTTGTCCGGAATGATGATCTTCACGTCGACCCCGTCTGCAGCGGCGGCGGAAAGCGCGTCCTGGAGCGAGCCGTCCGGGATGAAGTACGGCGTGTGGATGTACACCGACTTCTTCGCATTCCTGATGAGCTCCAGGTATTCCATCCTGACGGGGTTGAAATCGGACACGTCGGGCCCTCCCGAGACCGTCAGGACCCTCGCGTCGCCGGAGTACGGGTATTCGGAGTTGCCGTAGTAATCCATGATCCTTTCCGAAGGGCACATCTTCCTTCCCGTCGCGTACTCCCAATCCATCTGGAACCTCACCTGCAGGGGCTTGACGGCGTCGCCGGAGATCCTCGCCGCGGTGTCCCTCCAGAATCCCAGGGGGCCCTTGCCGAGGTACTCGTCGCCGATGTTGAAGCCTCCGCAGTAGGCGACCTTTCCGTCGACGATGCCTATCTTCCTGTGGTTGCGGTTGTTCTTCTTGGGACTGAACATCAGCCAGATCACCTTGTGGAAGACGGCGAATTCCCCTCCTGCGGCCTTGAACCTCTTGATGGCCTTCTTGGGTCCCTTCCCCACTCCGAAATCGTCTGTTAGGAGCTTGACCTCCACGCCTTCGCCGACCTTCTGGATGAGGATGTCGATCAGCTCGTTCCCGAGCTCGTCGTTCCTGATGATGTAGTATTCGAGGTGGATGTACTTCTTCGCGTTCCTGAGGTCGGCGTAGAGGTCCTTGAACTTGTCCTCCCCCAGGGTGTAGAGCTTGACGTCGTTGTTGTCGGAGAATCCGACCCCGCCCAGGTCCAGGATGGCTTTGGCCGTGCGCCTGTACTCGGGATCCGGCTCGGAGTCGGTCTTGTCCTCCTTCCGGGCCAGCAGGGCCGCGTCCCTGATGCTCTTGTCTTTGAACTTCTGGTCCGAGTAGAACGTCTGGCCTATGAAGATGTAGACTATGAAGCCCACTATGGGCATCGCGAAGAACACCAGCGCCCACAGGAGTATCTTCGACGGGCTGTTCCTCTCCGAGAAGAACAGGATCAGCAAGAACACGATGTCGGCCTCCAGGACCATCTGCGTTATCCAGTCGATCATACGCCCACCCCCATCTCCCTTCTGATCTCGATGTCCGCTATGAACGCGATCATGAAGAACGCTATCAGCAGATGGGCCACATTGTTCACGAACTCCCACCAGGTCTCGGCGGGGACCAGTGCGTCTATGGCCATCAGGATGAAGGCGATGACGAGGAGGAACCAGACCGCCTTCGTCAGGAGTCCCTTCCTTCTGCCGGTTATCGTCAGGGACATCAGCGCGACGATGATTCCCACGACGATCGAGGCGGCCGTCACGACCATGCCCGTTATCGGATCGTTCACGCACAGGTGGATGGCCAGCCCTTCGAATATGCCGCCTATGAGGACGCACAGGCCGACCGTCAACACGTATCCACGCAGGACCTCGGCCTTCGTCAGCCGTTTCGACATCACCCTATGCGCGTTCTTCGCATAGATCAAAGCGGATACGAGGCTCCCAATCCCCATGAGCAGGCAGTACGTCTGCACGTCGGTTATCTCGTCAGGCAGGTCCACGAAGCCGTCGAGGAAGATGTTCACGAACGCCACTGCGCCGTTCAACAGAAGCAGGCCTACGACTATCCAGAAGATCAGGCCTACCGATCTAGTATCCTGGAAGAACATCATGGTTTGATCGCTTGGTGCATTGCATGGACGTGTATTAAAACTCGTGAAAAAAACGGGCAAGGATCGGAACAGGGCGGGGGATGGCCGGGAAGGCGCTCGTCCTCCTCGGTCATCGGCCCGTCCGCCTCCCTCAATCGATTTCAGACACTGCCCATGTGGCTCTGGGCCAAGTGTAAAGCAGCTGGTTTCTGTCCGAGGAAGACGGAAGTCCGGAGAACACGAAGTGCACGTCCTGCATGAAGCTCCCTTCGCTCGGGACGGGGAAGGTGAATTCGTAGGTCTTGATGAATTCCGACACGACGCCGTCGGAAGCGTATCCGACGCGGTAGGTGATTGAGATTGACTGGTTACCGGAGCCGGCAAGGAATTCGACGGCATCGCTGAAGACATGCGTGTTGGGCGAGAACATGTGATGCTTCGGAAGATCGTACCTCGCCAGGAATCCATGGTCGCCCTTCTTCTCGTGTGAAACGGACATCCCGGGATCTCCGTAATGGAATAAGGACCCATAGTAATGGGACGGGGTGATGCCGTCGGAAAGGGACCATTCCATCTCCAGGTATCTGAACTCCACGCCCTGCGCCGGGAACTGGACGCGGGTCTGGAAGCCTATCTCTCCGTTGTCGGGGTAATAGACGATCGGATCTATGCACAGCCGTCCGGGAGCCCCTACCGTGTACCTGTTGAACTCCTGGGGGTCCAGGAAGACGGACTCGGACTCCAGGGTGACGGCCTCTCCGGAAGTCTCGCGGTCCATGGCTATCAGGACGAAGGCGGATGCTGCGACGATGGCGATGGCCGCAAGGGTCACGATGGCGATCGACTTGTCGGATTTGTTGAAACTTGTCATTTCCATCCTCTCCAAGGGTTCCTTTGAAAGAACCGCGTGCCGATATAAATACTATTTGTTTTTATTAATTTATCAAGATAATAATATAATCTAATTTGATAATGAATTATCGTTACACATTAATAATATGGAGGCATATGGGAACCCATGGGAGAAGAGGGCATCTCATCCAAAGGGAGAAGGGCCTGCACGGTCGCGCACTGGTTCCTCGTTGCCATCATGGTCCTGTTCGCGGTCGCGTTCGTCATAGTCTTCGGAGGAGCGCTGGATTCCATAGTGAAATACGGGCTTCTGACGGGAACGAATGTGGATCAGCTGATGAGCATAGCGGCGATTATAGGGGTGACCCTGCTGATAGACTGCATCGTCAGGAGGATAAGGTCGGGGGTGCCACCCTTCGCGGAGGAGAATTCCCGTTCGTTCCTGTTGATGGCGTGGATAGTCTTTGCCAAGGTCCTGCTTTCCACCGTCACTCAGGCGGCGATATTCTTCACCGACGCCGGGTTCAACAAGAGCTTCTTCTTCTCCATCGACTCCCTTATAGTGCTCGTAGTGCTACTGATACTGCATATGATCTTCAAGTACGGATCCACCTTGCAGGCCGAGGTCCAGGACCTGGTGTGAGACATGCCCATAGTGATACGCCTGGACCATGTCATGCTCGACAAGAAGATGACGCTGGTCGAGCTCTCGAAGAGGGTGGGGATAACCAACGTCAACCTCTCCAAGCTGAAGACGGGCAAGGTCAGCGCGATCAGGCTCTCCACGCTGGAGGCCATATGCGACGTCCTCGACTGCCAGCCCGGGGACATCCTGGAGTTCAGGAGGGA
>JAFWTC010000038.1 GCA_017519045.1 Candidatus Methanomethylophilaceae archaeon | reverse complement strand
GGGAGTTGAAAAGGGACAGCTTCTCCGCGCATGCCGCCAAGGCGCGGTCGTAGTCGTCGATGTCCGGGTCGTCCATCCCGACCCATCCTTCCCTGAGGCGCAGCATCCAGTCTTCCATGCGCAGCCGATTGGCTCTGCGGTATAAAATCGGCTTGGGAGACCTCTATTCATTTCAGGCATGCGGGCTCGTTTAATAAGGTCCGTGCCGACTTCCTGTGACGATGTGAATTGCTAAAAAACGAGGAGAAGCGAGGAGCACGATACGGGAGCGACGTGGACGGATATTCAGGCTCAGAAGGATGTTTGATCTCGGCGCTCGTTCTTCCAGAATAAAGGTGGGGGCGTCCGCCCCTTGTTTCATTCCTCTCTGATGGCGGATTTCAGGATCACGTGGGGCCTTCCGTCGACCTCGATGACGTCCGCGTCCACGCCGTACACGGTGCGGATGTTCTCCTTCGTCAGGACTTCGGACGGAGTCCCCACGGCGAATATGTTGCCTCCGTTCAGCATGATTATCCTGTCGGCGTACTTCGCCGTGATGTTGATGTCATGGCTGATCATGAGGATGATCATGTTCCTCTGCTTGGGGAGCTCGCTCAATATCCTGGTGACCTCCAGCTGATGGCGGATGTCCAGGTTGGACGTGGGCTCGTCCAGGATGACCATCTCCGGCATCCTGACGATTCCTCTCGCCAGCACCACCTTCTGGTGCTGCCCCGCGGACAGCTCGTTGAAGTTGCGCATGGCGAGATGCTCTATGCTCATCAGCTTCAGGACGTCGTAGACCTTTTGGAGGTCGTCCTCCGACGTCGTGAACTTGGTGTCGTTCTGAAGCCCTACCATGATCGTATCGACCACGGTCAGGGGGAAGGAGTCCTCCGAGGAGGCCGGGACGTATCCCATGTGGGAAGCCAGCTCCTTCAGCTTCATCTCCTTGTTGTCCTTGCCGTTCACCAGTACGCATCCGCCGGTGGGCTTCAGGATCTTGTTGATGCAGTGGACGAGCGTGGATTTCCCCACCCCGTTCGGACCCATTATGCAGACGAATTCCGGCTTCTCGAACGTGTAGTTGATGCCTTTGAGGACGGGTTTGCTGGGGTCGTATCCGAAATCCAGGTCTTTCAATTCAACCTTCATTAGATCACCACACGCTCTTCCTCTGCTTGACCAGCAGGTACAGGAAAATCGGCCCTCCTATGAACGACGTGATGACCCCCACAGGCAGGAACGTCGGCGCGAGTATCACCCTGGCGATAAGATCTGAAACCATCAGAAGGACCGCTCCGAACGCGGCCGACGCGGGTATCAGATAGCGGTTGTCGGACCCCAGGAACATCCTGATGATGTGCGGGGACACCAGCCCTATGAATCCTATGATTCCCGTGAAGCAGACGACGGACGCCGCCATCAACGAGATCAGGACCAGCAGGATGAGCCTCAGCTTGTGCGCGTCGAGTCCAAGCGCGGTGGCGTTCTTGTCGCCGGTGATGAGGATGTTGAGCTTCTTGGACATCATTATCAGGACCAAGGTCCCGACGACCGTGAAGCCGGCCATGATCTCGCATCCTGTCCACGTGACGGAGCTCAGATCGCCTATGGACCACTGGAACACGGCGGAGAGGCTCGCATCCGACAGGCCGAGCTTGATGAGGGTGGTGCAGGCGTTGAACAGGTACATCACCGCGATTCCGGCCAGGATCATCGTGGCGGCGGACGTGCTCCTCATGGACGAGACGAGTATGATGACCGCCGCGGGAACCAGGGAGAACACGAATGCGAACAGGACGAGCCCGAGGCTTCCGCCGATCCCGGCGAAGGTGAGCCCCAATCCGAGGGCTAACGTTGCTCCGAAAGATGCGCCGGACGATATTCCTGTGGTATAGGGGTCCGCCAGCGGGTTCTTCATCATGCTTTGCATGGCCGCTCCGGCAACTCCCAGGCTCATTCCGGCGATCAGCCCACCTAGGACCCTAGGCATGCGGATCGTGAATATCGCCCAGTCGAAATCCGGATTGACTGCGTCCGGATTGAAGAAGTGGTTGAAGATGGTCTGATACACTTCGATGAAGCTGATGTTCGAGGAGCCTATGGTCAAGGCGTAACCCATCACCAGGAACATCGAAATGGTGCATCCGACGATGAATATCAACTTCCTGACGGTGTACTTATGGTACTCCCCCATCATCGTCTTGCTCTGTGTTTCGTTCGTATTATCACCCCGTGTCGCGCGTTCGGCAGAATAGATGGATGCATGATCCATTAAGGGTCGATGGGGAGGACCCCATCGATTTTCAGAAAGGATCAGACCTGCAGCTCGGCGCGCTTCTTCTCCGCGAAGGCGAGGTCGAAGTACGTGTAGTCGAACCACTGGTCCGCATCGACTCCGGGATGGTACGTCTTCATGTACGTGTCGTACAGGCCCTTCACGTCGAAATTGAAGACGTCGGGGTAGATGTGGTTGGCTATGTACGCGGTCAGGATGAAGGAGGCCGCTCCCAGACGGACGCCCTGGGTGTTCATCATGACCTTCCCGTCCTTGTAGGCCTGGGTGTGGTCGATTGCCTGTATTCCCTTGTTGGCGGTGTTGTACAGGTTGTTCAGATCCCACTTGAATGTGTCCGTGACGGAGTTGTTGTCTATCTGCTCCAGGATGCCGTGCCAGGGCTGCAGGAGGATCCACTGCGGGTTCATCTCCTTTATGGCCTCGGCGTCGACGTTTCCCTTGGTGTATCCGAGATCGATTGCCGTGGCCGCTCCGGCGAGGACCACCGGCTCGATGTATCCGTCCCCGTAGCCTACGACCGCCGAGGCGTTGTGGCTCGCGAACACGAACGGACGTTCGGCCATCGGGATGTTCTTGATGTGCTTGGCGATCGGGGCGTAGACCGAGTCGGCCATCTTCACGTACTTGGCGGCGTTGGCCTCGTTGTCGGTCAGGTATCCGAGCATCAGCATTCCGGGGATCGCCCATCCGCCCTCGTATGCGGGCAGCCTGATGATGTCCACTCCGCGCGGTCCGAGGACCTCCTCGGCGGTCTTGAGGTAGTACTTCTTGGTTCCGGTGATGAGGCAGCTGGGGAGGTCGCCGTTCATCGATTCATAATCCGGAGTCGCCCTGTTGCCGAAGCATTTGGCATCATGGAACTGCGGGTACCACTGTCTGAGTTCTCCCTTGCCGGGGACGTCGCCCACGGAGTCGCAGACCCACTTCACCTCTTTCGAGGTGAGTCCCGCGGCCGCGGCCAGCTCATAGGTGGTCTTGTAGGCGATCCCTATGGACGTAAGGGGGTACTTGCATGTGGACAGGACGTTGTCGGTGTTCTTGTACGAAATGGTGATGCCGTGCTTGCGGGCCACCATGTCCTTGACAAGCTGAAGGTCCTTGCTGTCCACGACGCCGTCGGCGTTCGCGTCGGCCATCGAGATGGTCGTCGGATTGCCGGTGTCGTAGTTCCTGTCGACGGTCAGAGTGGCGGCCGTGGCCTTTCCCGCTATGACGTCCTCGACGAACTTGATGTCGTCCGCATTGATGTAGTCGTCATTGTTCGCATTGCCGAATATAGGCAGCCTGCCTTCGAACTGGTAGATGTCGGAGTCTTTCTTGTCTTTGTCTCCTTTGTCTCCGTTCATGAGGACCAAGGCTGCGGCTATCGCGATTATAGCTACAGCTATTACCGCGATGATCGCAATCATCTTCTTATCCATAATCTCACTTGGATATATAATCCGATAAAGAAAAGGGGCTGTATGATATTTATTACTGATGAATCCAGATGTTTTCATCATTTGTTCTTTTTTTCCAGAAAATGAAACAATCTGTATATTATTAAAGATTGACAAGTTTATTATACAACTATTTTCTGAAATAGTTTATATCTCCACAGTTAGGTACTTTTTATACAATCCGAGATCTCTAAGGAAGGAGGACGAAGACCGTGCAGAAGAACCACATGATCATCATCGCCATAGCCGCCGCAGCGATACTGGCGGCGCTCATCTTCGCCATGGAGACGGAGAAGTCCGATACCGCCGGCGACCTTCCCGAATTCAAGATCACCGGCAGCACTGACCTGGAGGGGAACATCTTCGTGTCTTTCGTCTACACCAAGAACATAATAATGTTCGACGGAAAGGGCGACATCGTATGGTACAAGCACGAGGACCTTCCCGACGGCGTCCATGCCGGCTATTGGGACTTCAAGAAGCACGTGATCGACGGGGAGGTCTACTACAGCTACCACGACCAGAACATCTACGCCGACCATTACGGCCTTCCCGGATACGCTCCCGGTGAAAGGGTGATCCTGGACTCCCGCTTCAACGAGGTCAAGCGCATAACCTTCGAGCAGTCCGACGTCGTCGACAAGGGGCACTTCCTGGACGGCCACGACTTCCTTTTGATCGATCTGAACCATTACATCATGTCCGGATACATCAAGGACACCGTGGACAACGTGCCCGATTACGAGAAGTCGTCCGTCGTCTACTCCTATCTGCAGGAGGTCGAGGACGGCGAGGTCGTCTGGGACTGGAGGAGCGTGGACTATCCCGAGCTGTATTCCCTGACGGTCACCGACGCCGTAGACACGGCCAACGACTTCGGCAACCTGCAGACCGACGCTCCCGACTACGTCCATTTCAACGCCATGCGCCTGAACGACGACGGCGATCTGGTGTGCTCGTTCCGCCATCTGAACACCGTCATGTGCCTCGACCGCACGAAGGACGTCGACCAGATCAAGTGGAAGCTGTCCGGCAACGCCGACGAGTTCCATCTGACAGACGATCAGAAGACTTCGAGCCAGCATTACGTCACCGTGGACGGCGATACGATAATGGCGTTCGACAACCACAACATCTCCGAGAGGACCCGCCTGGTTTCGTACAAGGTGGACATGGACGGCAAGGAGCTGAAGGAGTTCAAGGAGAGGGTGGTTCCCGGCAAGTTCTCCTCCGCATGCGGGTCCCAGCAGCAGATCAAGGACGAGCTCTTCATGATCGGATGGGGCGACGCTCAGAACGACGCCGCATGCTTCTCGGTGTACGACTTCGCTTCGGGAAAGGAGCTGATGTCCATGAGGCTGGCGAATCCGAACAACTTCACCTATCGCTGCGTGTACTACGCCTGAACGTTTTTCCGAGCGCCCGATTCTCGTCGTACCGGCGGCGGGAATCCGGCTCATCGTCATATGGTTCCGAGTTTGTGTATCGGTCAATCGCAGAATTGGAACTGGCTGTCGTAGAGGCTGCGGTAGAAGCCGCCTTTCGACAGCAGTTCCTCATGCGTTCCGCGCTCGATTATCTCGCCTTTCCTGATGACGATGATGTGGTCGGCGTTCTTGATGGTGGATAGGCGATGGGCTATGATGAAGGACGTGCGGCCTTCCATCAGGCGGTCCATCGCATCTTGGATCACCCTTTCCGTCCTGGTGTCTACCGAGCTCGTGGCTTCGTCCATTATGAGCATGGGCGCATCCTTGACGATCGCCCTCGCGATGGATATCTGCTGCCTCTGTCCCGAAGAAAGGGAATCGGGATTGCTTATGAGCGTATTCAGACCTTCCTTGTGGGAAGACACGAAGTGTTCCAATCCGACGGCTTTGCATGCCGCCATTATCCTCTCGTCAGGGACATCCTCGGATCCGAACACCAGGTTCTCGCGCAGCGTTCCCCTGAACAGCCACACGTCCTGAAGGACCACTCCGAACTGCTTCCTGACCTCCTCGCGCTTCAAATCGGTTAGTTCGACGCCGTCCAGAGCGATCGATCCCGAATCGGGGTCGTAGTATCTCAGCAGGAGGTTGGATATCGTCGTCTTTCCGGCTCCGGTCGGACCCACGATGGCCACCTTCATCCCCGGGGCGACATCCAGGTTGAGGTCATGGATGATCTCCGCTCCAGGCTCATATGAGAAGCACACGTTTCTGAAGGTGACCCTGCCTTCGACAGGCTTGTCCATGGTCCTCTTGCCCGTCTCGTCCTCCATCTCCTGGGCGTCCAGGAACTCGAATATCCTCTCGGAGGCCGCGGCGACCTCCTGAAGACCGCCCAGGGAATTGGAAAGGTTCATCATCGGGCGGTTGCAGATCTTCACGTACGCCAGGAAGGCGACTAGCGTTCCGAAGGAGGCCGAGCCGTCCAGTATCAGGAGCGATGCGACTATGCATACGGTCACGTAGCCCAGGTTGTTGACCAGGCCGGAGATGCTCGGCATCATCTCCCCCATCATGCGGGAGCGGAACGATACGCGGTACAGGTCCTTGTTCACATCCATGAACTTGGCCTTGGAGCCCTCCAGCCCGTTGTAGAGGCTTATGACGTTCAGTCCGCGGTAGGTCTCCTCGACGATCGTGTTCATCCTTCCGAGATTCCTGGACTGGGCGCGGTAGTACTTGTGAGAGACCTTCACCACGATCCTCATCGCCGCGAATCCGATCAACACGGGGCACAAGGCGGCCAGCATCAGTCTCCAATCCATCACGGACATCATGATCACGCAGCCGGTCAGCATGATGACGGATTCCACGGTCCTCGTGATGCTCTCGACGCTTCTCAGGCGGATCGTGTCGATGTCGTT
>JAFWTC010000037.1 GCA_017519045.1 Candidatus Methanomethylophilaceae archaeon | reverse complement strand
GCGCTTGCCGAGTATCTCTATGACGTCCCCTACGTCGGTATCCAGCTCGGCGCGGGCGGCGGCGTCTATCCTGGCGCGTCCGTATCCGGCCTCCGACTGGCTCTTGGCCATGGCCACCTTGAGGGTCATCTGTCTCGGCATAGCGGGTTGACGACGGTGCGCCGCCATATAATCCCTCGCCTTCGGGAGGCCGTTTCGATGACGGCCTAGGCCTTCCTGTTCCTGAAGCAGGCGCCGCAGGTGGCCCTCTCCTTAAGCCTGCGGAGGTACTCCTTCCCCTCGATCTGCTTCAGGCCCTCCTAGGATCGGTGAAGAGGTACGTCCGGGTCAGGCGGCGGTCTCCGGGATCAGGTGGGCCTTGGTCGCAGCGCCCGCAGTTCTCGTGCATGGGCACGAAGTCGTCGCGTCCGATCGGAAGGTCCCTCGCGTCTTCGTCAGAGCCGTGGTCCACGACGGCGTTTGCGCAGACCGCTTCATCAATTGCGGACGGCGCGCACGCTCAGGACGACCTGAACCTTATCAGATCGAGCATCTCCTTGGACGGGATCCTCTCCGCTATCATGTCCGCAGGCTGCCTTTCGACGGGGTTCCCGGACACCAGCATCGGACGGCGGGACCTGGCGGACTCTATGGCGCGGTCCAGCTTGCCCTGGTTCTCCGCGTATATCCTGAACAGCACGTCCCCCTCCTTCACGACGTCGCCCCTCTTGCGAAGCAGGACGATCCCTGCGCCGACGTCGGATGGGGCGCCGGCTCCCTTGGCGATGGCCACGATGCTGGGGTTGTCCACCATCTGGACCGTCCCGTCGCGCTTGGCGTGGACGTCCTTCACGAACGCCCCCGGCTTCAGGTCGTCTGATTTCAGATCAGGGCTGCCGTTCTGCGCGGCGACTATCTCCAGGAACTTGGAGTGGGCGCGGCCGGACCTGAAGATCTCCTCCGCCTTCCTCCTTCCGTCCTTCTCCCCGGCCATCTCCAGTATGATTCCGGCCATCCCGCAGGCCTTGTCGATGACGGACGGGTCCCCGTCCCTGGACTCCAGTGCACGGATGCATTCCTTCGCCTCCAGGACCGGGCCTATGGACGTCCCCAGGGGCTGGTCCGCCCTCGACGCCGCGCACTCCACGTGCATCCCGAGGACGGTCCCGAGGTCCCTCAGGTCCTTGGCGATGTTCCTGGCGGCCGCCACGTCGGGGATCTTGGATCCCGCCCCGAACGGGATGTCCACCAGCAGGTGCGTGGTCCCCAGGGCGACCTTCTTGCTCATGATGGAGGCCATCATGGTCGGGCGCGGGTCGATGCCCAGGGGGCGCTCCGCCTTGATTATCTTCGTCCCCACGGGGGCATAGTCTTCGTTCCCGCAGGCGAACACCCCTCCGTTCCTGCGAACGGCGGCCTTCAGGGACTCCGAGTCCATCTCCACGTCGCAGAACGTGTCTACCAGGTCGGCGGTCCCGCAGGCGCTGCTTACCGCCCTGGAAGAGAGCTTCGGTATGGTCAGCCCCTCCGACGCCACTATGGAGACGACCATCGGCGTTATCTTGTTCCCGGGGACCCCGCCGAGGCTGTGGAAGTCGAACACCGGCCTCACCCCGAAGTCCACCACCGTCCCGGTGTCGGCCATGGCGCGGGTGAGGTAGGCGACCTCCTCCAGGTCGGCGTTGTTCACGTTGAACGCCGAGACGAATGCAAGGATCTCCTTGTCGGAGAGGTTCCCGGCCATGATGTCCGCCACTATCGAGCCCATGGCCTCCCTGTCCAGCTTGCCCCCTTCTATCTTCCTCTTGAGCGACCTTATCGATCCCGGCATTGGGGAGTATGCGACGTCCACCATGTCCCCGTCCTCGGCGGAGCACCTGTCCAGGACGTAGGAGGGCATGGCTATCGTGCCCTTGCGGACCAGGAAGTCGGTTATCGCCACCGTGGACACGGCGGAGCTCCCGCCGGCGATGCGGACGCGGTCGTCGGGCCCCACTCCCAGCTCCAGGCAGTCGTCGGCGTTCATCATCACGACGGGCTCCGATGAAAGCACGTTGTACTCGAGGGCGGCAAGCTTCATGGCTGCTTTATCTGCAACCGACGTTAAAAGGATGCGACCGCCGAACAACCCTTTTATTGCCGTCCACCCATAGAGCGGACGATGACGGTCATCGAGATTAGGATAGAGCTCAAGAAGGGCGTGGCCGACCCCGAGGGGAAGAACACCAGGAAGACCTTGGAGTCCCTCGGCTTCCAGGGACTGGGAGAGGTCAGGTCCGTCAAGCTGTTCGAGGTCGAGCTGGACATGCCTGCGGACAAGGCGGTCGCGGCGGGGGAGGAGATGTGCAGGAAGCTCCTGGCGAATCCCGTGATCCAGAACTACAAGGTATCCGTGAGATGATCGGATGAGCCTGATGAAGAAGCGCGACGTCCCGTTCCCGCTGTACGAGGTGGACCTCCTGTCCGCTTCCGACGCAGAGCTGGGCCAGGTCTCCGCGGACATGTCCCTCGCCCTCTCCCTGGACGAGATGAGGACGGTCCGCGACTATTTCAAGAAGGAAGGGAGGAACCCCACCGACGTGGAGCTCCAGTCCCTGGGCCAGGCGTGGAGCGAGCACTGCTGCTACAAGAGTTCCAAGCCCATACTGAAGGAGTTCGTGTTCGGGATAGACCGCGACGACGTCCTTTCTCGCGGAGACGCCGGCGTGATGGTGTTCGACGACGACTACGGGTACGCGTTGAGGATAGAGAGCCACAACCACCCGTCCGCGATAGAGCCCTACGGAGGGGCCGCGACCGGGATAGGCGGGATCCTGAGGGACGTGGTCTGCATGGGCGCCCAGCCGATAGGGCTGGCCGACCCCCTCTGCTTCGGACCCATCGACAGGAAAGGGGACCTCCCCCCGGGGATAAAGCACCCCAGGTACCTTGTGAACGGCGTCGTGTCCGGGATCAGGGACTACGGCAACCGCGTGGGGATACCGACCATAACCGGCGGCTTCTTCTTCGACGAGAAGTACACCGGCAACTGCCTGGTGAACGTGGCCTGCCTGGGGATAGTCAAGCGCGAGGACCTCGCCAAGAACTACGCCGGAGGCCCGGGAGAGGTCATGATCCTCATCGGCGGGCGCACCGGCCGCGACGGGATACACGGCGTCAATTTCGCCTCCGCGGACCTCACCGCCACGTCCGACGAGGATTCCAGGGGCGCGGTGCAGCTCGGGGACCCCATAACCAAGGAGCCCGTGATGCACGCCTGCTTCGAGGTCAACGCCAGGCATCTGATCACCGGGATGAAGGACCTCGGCGGAGGAGGGCTCAGCTGCGTCATAGGCGAGATGGCCCTCGACGCCGGCTGCGGAGCGGACGTGGACCTCGAGAAGGTGCCACTTAAGGAGCCCGGGCTGGCCCCATGGGAGATATGGGTGTCGGAGTCCCAGGAGCGCATGATGTGCACCTGCAAGCCGGAGAACGTGAAGGCGGTCCTGGAGATATTCGAGATGTGGGATGTCCTTGCAACTCCCGTGGCGAGGACCACGGGCCTCAAGCGCACCCGCATATTCTGGGACGGGGAGCCCATATTCGACATGGACCTGGAGTTCTTGACCGGCGGACCCGTCTACAACAGGCCGTACACGCTTCCGGACGTCTCCTCCAAGGAGAGGGAGAGGTTCCCGAAGCTGCCTTCCGACAAGGAGGTCATACTCGCGTTGCTTTCCGACCTGAACGTCGCCTCCAAGGAGTGGGCGATCAGGCAGTACGATCACGAGGTCCGCGCCGGCACCGCGATCCACCCCATGGTGGGGAGGATGAACGAGACCGGCCCCGGAGACGCCTCCGTCCTGCTTCCGGTCCCCGGAAGGACCAGGGGGCTGGCCGCCGCCATCGGATGCAACCCGTGGTTCACGGAGGCCGACCCGTACAAGGGCGGGATGTCGTGCATAGACGAGACCTGCAGGAACCTGGTCGCCGTGGGCGCCAGGCCCAACGCGTTCACCGACTGCCTGAACTTCGGGAACCCGGAGAAGCCCGAGAGGCTGGGCGAGTTCAGGGAGGCCGTGAGAGGCATCGGAGAGGCCGCCCGCACGCTCGGGATACCGATCCCGTCCGGGAACGTCAGCCTCTACAACGAGGCCCCCGGGGGAAGCCACATCCTGCCGACCCCGATGATCCTCGGATGCGGGATAATCGACGACGTGAGGAAGGCGGTCACCGCCGACTTCAAGAAGACCGGCAGCGTGATCTTCCTGGTCGGGCGCACCAAGGACGAGATGGGCGCCTCCCTGCTGTTCCGCAAGTTCGGAGGAGAGCAGGGCGCGGTCCCGTCGGTGGACCTTGCCGGCCTCAAGAGGAAGACCGACTC
>JAFWTC010000004.1 GCA_017519045.1 Candidatus Methanomethylophilaceae archaeon | reverse complement strand
TGGACACGGTGCATGAGAATGGGGCTCCCTCGATGGGCCTGTGGATGACGCATCTCACATAGCCTATCCCATGAAGCCATATCCTGCCGTCCGCTTTCAGGCACACGTTGCCCTTGAATCTGGGATAGCTGAAAGAGCGGTACCTCTCAGGGCCTTTGGACGTCGGAAGGACTATGCTGTCCTTTCCGGCGTCCCTAAGCAGGATGAATCTTTTGAACAACCTATACACACGGTTCGAAACGACGCTCAGACACTCAGGGAACACCTCCTCCAGAAGCGGATCCTCCAGCTTCAGGACATACTCGCAGTATTCTTCGATGGAGTCCCGGTCCAGGAAGCTCCCATCCGATTCGTAGGCCGCCCTGCACATCTCCACCTCTGAGTTGTAGGCGGATCTGCACAGCTCCAAGAACGAGCCCATACGTCTGCTCTGGGCCCGGCTCGGGTACAGCCTGTATCTCACGCTCCTGAACCTGGACATCGGATGACCATCGGCCAATGCGGATAAAACGTGGACAGTGACGAGATAAGGTTGTTAGAATAGGCCCGGGACGGATCCCGGTAAAGGGTTTCATATGACCGTGATCAGGCCTTCTTCGCGGCGTCGACGTAGCTGTTCCACGCCTTCTCGAGGTCGGGCCTCTGGATCGTGTCCATGACGTACTGGGCGAACTCGTCCCCGGTGGCTCCGGTGTCCCTTCCGGTCATGACGAGCTTCTTCTCGAACTGGCAGCATATGTCGAGCGCCATCTCGAGCTTCCTTCCCTTCTCGCCCTCGCCTATGTGGTTCATCATGAGCGCGACTGCCTTGATCATGCTGCAGGGATCGGCGTACTGGGCCCTGCCCTCGGTGACCATGCGGGGGGCGGACCCGTGGATGGCCTCGAACATGGCGTACCTCTTTCCGAGGTTGGCGGACCCGGCGGTCCCGACTCCTCCCTGGATCTGGGCGGCCTCGTCGGTTATGATGTCGCCGTAGAGATTGGGGAGGACGAACACGCGGAAGTCGCTCCTCCTGGCGGGGTCTATGAGCTTGGCGGTGGCGATGTCTATGAACCAGTCGTCCCACCTGACCTGCGGATACTCCTTGGCGACCTTCTCGGCTATGCTCAGGAACTTCCCGTCGGTGGTCTTTATGATGTTCGCCTTGGTGACCAGGGACACGTAGTTCAGGTTGTTCTTCGCCGCGTAGTCAAATCCGAGCCTGATGATCCTCTCGGTCCCCTGGGTGGTGGCCACGCAGAAGTCCATCGCGAGGTCGTCGGTCACGTTCATACCCTCGCTCCCCATCACGTAGGAGCCCTCGGTGTTCTCCCTGAAGAAGGTCCAGTTGATCCCGAGCTCGGGAACGGACACGGGCCTGACGTTGGCGAAGAGATCTAGTTCCTTCCTCATCGCGACGTTGGCGCTCTCGATGTTGGGCCACGGGTCGCCCTTCTTGGGGGTGGTGGTCGGCCCCTTGAGGATCACGTGGCAGGCCTTGAGCTCCGCCAGGGTGTCGTCGGGAATCGCCTTCATGACCTCGACGCGCCTCTCGATGGTGAGGCCCTCGATCTGCCTGATCTCGACCTTTCCGGCCTTGATCTTGTCGGCCAGGAGGAACTCCATGACCTTCTGCGCGGACGCACAGATGTACGGGCCGATCCCGTCTCCGCCGCACACTCCGATGATGAGCTTGTCGAGCTTGGAATAGTCGACCCATCCTCCTTCGCCCTTGAGGACCTCGACCCTCTCAAGCTGCTTCCTGAGGAGGGCGCCGAACTTCTCCTGCGCCTCCCTGATTGCCTGCTCGTCTACCATAGGTATCACGGCTCGAACGGAATCCTCTTATTAATAGTCAAAGGAAGCGACCGGGCCATCCTACTGTTATTTAAATAGAACGCTATTAAGGAGCCGGAAAGGAAAGGTTGTCTGCGTCGGTCGCAGGCAGTGTTTCAGATCAGTGGTGCGTATGATCTCAAATTTCACGGAAATTGGAATACCCGAAGACATAGCGAAGGCAATGGACGACATGGGCTGGACCGAGCCCACCCCCATCCAGATACAATCCATACCTCTCGGACTCGAAGGGATCGACATGTTCGCTCAGGCCCAGACCGGGACCGGGAAGACCGGGGCCTACGGGACCATCATACTCGGGACCGTCCCCTCCGGGAGGCTGACCCCGTCCGCGATAGTGCTAGTCCCCACAAGGGAGCTGGCCAACCAGGTCTCCGGCGAGCTGTCCAAGCTGTCGAAGTACACCGGGCACGTCTGCGTCCCTATCTACGGCGGAGCGAGCATCGAGGGGCAGCTGAAGAAGCTGAAGGCCGGATGTGACATCGTCATCGGAACCCCCGGGCGCGTCAGGGACATGATCAACAGGAAGGCCCTGAACCTCTCCGAGATCCAGGCGCTGGTCCTCGACGAGGCCGACAGGATGCTGGACATGGGGTTCATCGAGGACATAGAGTACATCCTGAAGGCGATGCCCAAGCAGAGGCACACCCTCCTGTTCTCCGCCACCATGCAGGAGAACGTCAAGCAGCTCGCCTTCGACTACATGGTCAACCCCAAGGAGATCTCCGTCTCCCAGGACGAGGTCATCCT
>JAFWTC010000036.1 GCA_017519045.1 Candidatus Methanomethylophilaceae archaeon | reverse complement strand
GGACCCCAGGCTCAGACCAAGGAGCACGTGTTCCTCGCCACCACCCTCGGCGTCAAGCAGATCATCGTCGCCATCAAAAAGATGGACGCCGTCAAGTACGACCAGGCCAAGTACGACGAGGCCGTCGCCGCCATGAAGAAGCTGTTCGCCATGATCGGAAACAAGGCTGAGAACATGCCCTTCATCCCCGTCTCCGCCTACATGGGAGACAACATCAAGACGATCTCCGCCAACACCCCCTGGTACAAGGGACCCACCCTCATCCAGGCCCTGGACAACCTCGTCGTCCCCAAGAAGGAGACCGACAAGGCCCTTAGGCTGCCTGTCCAGGACGTGTACACCATCACCGGAATCGGAACCGTCCCCGTCGGACGTGTCGAGACCGGAATCCTGAAGCCCAAGACCAAGGTCATCTTCGAGCCCTCCCACGTCACCGGTGAGGTCAAATCCATCGAGATGCACCACGAGCAGATCCCCCAGGCCATCCCTGGAGACAACGTCGGATTCAACGTCGGCGGAGTCGCCAAGAACCAGATCAAGAGGGGAGACGTCGCCGGCCCCGTCGACGCGCCTCCTTCCGTCGCCAAGACCTTCACTGCTCAGATCATCGTGCTGAACCACCCCTCGGTCATGACCGTCGGATACACCCCCGTGTTCCACGTCCACACCGCCCAGGTGGCCTGCCAGCTGGTCGAGATCATCACCGCCCAGCGCGCTGGAAAGAAGCTCGAGGACCTCAGCTTCCTGAAGAACGGCGACAACGCCATCGTGAAGTTCAAGCCCACCAAGCCCCTCGTCATCGAGGCCGCTAAGGAGTTCGGACCTCTCGGAAGGTTCGCCATCCGTGACATGGGACAGACCGTCGCTGCAGGAGTCTGCATCGAGGTCGAGAAAGCCTGAAAGTGGTCCAAATGTCACAGCGTGCAAGAATATCTCTGAGCGGAACCGATCCGGCGCTGGTCGACGGTGTCTGCACCCAGATCAAGGGAATCTCCCAGAGGACCGGTGTGGACATCCGCGGGCCCGTCCCCCTTCCCACCAAGAAGCTGAAGGTCCCCTGCAGGAAGAGTCCTGACGGGGAGGGCAGCGAGACGTGGGACCGCTGGGAGATGCGCATTCACAAGAGGCTCATCGACCTCGACGCCGACGAGCGTGCCCTCAGGCAGCTCATGAGAATCAACGTCCCCGACGGCGTCAACATCGAGATCGTCCTCCGCAGCGCGTAAACGTCAAACAACGGGGGGAGGCATCCCCTCCCTCCGAACCGCAACCCTTTACCGTTCTTTTTTGGAAACCGATATATCGCCGTCCCGCATGGACGCTCTCATGAGAAGCGACGCCGTCAAGAAAGGAATAGACAAGGCCCCCGCCAGGAGCCTCCTTCGCGCGGACGGGCTGGACGATGCCGATTTCGAGAAGCCCTTCATAGGGATCGCGAACTCCTGGAACGACATAGTCCCCGGCCACGTCCATCTGAACGAGATCGTGGAGGCCGTCAGGGAGGGGATCATCGAGGCCGGGGGAAGACCCTTCGTGTTCGGCGTCCCCGCGGTCTGCGACGGGATCGCCATGGGGCACAAGGGGATGAGGTACTCGCTCATCTCCAGGGAGGTCATATCCGACTGCTGCGAGGTCATGGTCGAAGGCCACGCCCTCGACGGCTGGGTCGGCGTCAGCAACTGCGACAAGGTCACCCCCGGGATGCTGATGGCCATGGGGCGGATGAACGTCCCCGGAATGATCGTCACCGGCGGCGCCATGGAGGTCGGGAAGGATTCCGGAAAGGCTCTGGACCTCCAGTCCGTCTTCGAGGCGCTCGGGTCCTACAGCGCCGGCAAGATGTCTGAATCCGACGTGAAGAGGATCGAGTGCTCCGCATGCCCCGGCAGGGGAAGCTGCTCCGGGCTGTTCACCGCCAACACCATGGCCTGCCTCACCGAGGCCCTCGGGCTCAGCGTCACCGGCTGCGCCACATGCCTGGCGGACGACGTCAGGAAGCTGGCGATCGCCAGGGAGACCGGGAGGAGGATAGTGGAGCTCGTCAAGGCGGACGTGAAGCCCAGGGACATCGTGTCCAAGGAGTCTTTCCGCAACGCCATACGCGTGGACATGGCCATCGGAGGGTCCACCAACACCGCCCTGCATCTGCCCGCGATCTCCAAGGACTTCGGATGCCCCGTGACTCTTGACGACTTCGACGAGATATCGAGGGTCACGCCCCACATCACCAGCCTGAGGCCCGGAGGGCCCTACAGCATGAAGGACTTCGACGACGCCGGCGGAATACCCGCAGTGCTCCATATCCTTAGAGATTCCCTGTCCGACGTCCCCACCTGCAACGGCAGGAGCATCGCCGAGATAGCCGCGGAGGGCAGGGTCCTGAACCCGGAGGTCCTCAAGGACGTCTCCCAGGCGTTCCACAAGGAGGGGGGCATCGCCGTCCTCAAGGGCAACATCGCTCCCGAGGGCTCAGTGGTCAAGCAGTCGGCCGTCAGCCCCTCGATGATGAGGTTCAGCGGGAGGGCCAGGGTCTTCGACGGCGAGAAGGACGCCGCCGATGCCATCACTTCCGGGTCCATCGTCCCGGGCGACGTGGTCGTCATAAGGTACGAGGGGCCAATGGGCGCCCCCGGGATGCCCGAGATGCTCTCCCCGACCAGCCTCATAGTCGGCAGGGGCCTGGGGGAGTCTGTCGCCCTGATCACCGACGGCAGGTTCTCTGGAGCGTCCAGGGGAGGGGCGATCGGCCACGTGTCCCCCGAGGCCTACGCCGGAGGCCCCATCGCCGCCCTGAGGGACGGGGACGTCATCGACATAGACATACCCGCCAGGAGGCTCGACGTCAGGCTCACGGACGAGGAGATATCCAAGCGCCTGTCGGAGGTCAAGAGGCTGGACAGGCCGGTCGTCGGCGTCCAGAGGAAGTATCGCAAGCTCGTGTCCAGCGGAGCAGACGGCGCGTACCTGGATTGATGTCCGCGAAGAATCCCGAGAGGGATACCGAGAGGATGCTGGGGGACCCGAAGAAGGCCATCTTCTCCACGGTCCTCCCGTTCCTGATATCCATCGTGGTCGGCCAGGTGAATATGCTGGCGGACCTGGCCTGGTGCTCCGGGCTGGGCTCGGACAGCGTGAGCGCCATACAGTCCGTATCCCCGCTGTACTGGGTCGTGTTCGACGTCGGCCTGGGGATCGGGCTGGGCTGCAACGTCATCATAGCCCACCGCATCGGGTTCGGAGACCGCGCCGGGGCGCAGAGGATAGTGTCCCAGGGAGTCGTCCTGGCCGTGGCCATCGCCGTCGTCCTTGCCCCTCTGGTCTACCTTTTGATATCCCCCATGGTATCGTGGATGGGGGCCCCGGAGCTCGCAGGGGACGCCACAAGGTATCTGGAGATGATACTGGCGTTCAACGTCTTCCAGGTGCTCTCCCCCACGCTCTCCGGCTTCCTGAGGGGCGAGGGGGCGGCCAACAGGTCCAACTACGCCATGGTCGCCGGGACGCTGTTCAACATCGCCATAGACCCGATCCTGATATTCGGGCTGGACATGGGGGTCGCGGGAGCCGGATTGGCCACCGGTCTTTCCTGCGTCGTGTCCTCCTCCGCGATGCTGTACATGTACTTGGCTCGCAGGACCACCGTCCCGCTCACTCTCAGAGGCTATCGCTTCGACCGCAAGGACGTGGCCGAGATTCTCCGCCTGGGGATACCGAAGATGTCCGAGATGTTCCTGATGGACGCCTTGGACGCCATCAACCGCGCGTTTCTGATCGCCTGCGGAGGGGTCGACGCCTTGACGCTGTTCTCGGTTCCGTTCCGCCTGGTTATGCTGGCGGCGTTCGTCCCCAACGCGTTCGCCATGGCCATGACTCCGGTGGCATCCGCCAATTTCGGCGCCGGGAGGCCGGACAAGAGCGCCTACGCCTTCCGGCTCTGCATGAAGTGCGCGATGGCCACCTCGCTGACCATGCTCGTGGCGTACCTGCTGCTGGCCCCTTACCTCCTGGTCCCGTTCACCATGTCGGAGTCGATGGCCCCGATGAAGCCGGCTTTGGAGGAGGTCCTGAGGGTGGAGGCGTTCATGGCTCCGCTGATCTCGGCGACGTTCGTCTGCAACTCCATGATGCAGTCGATGAAGAAGCCGCTGAAGTCGTTGTGCGTCACCACGTTGCGCACGGTGTTGACCACTAGCCTGTTCGCGCTGCTGTGCGGGACCACGATTCCGACCATGTGCTGGGGCATGGTGGCCGCAGGCGCGGTTGCCGCCGTCTTGGCCTTGTACATGACCAGGAAGGATCTCAAGCGGCTGGTGGATCGCGCGGCTCCTTCTCTCTGACGAACTCGTAGTCGGCCTCCCTGAACAGCGGCGACAGGAATATGTAGCCTATCCAGCGGGTCAGAGGAGGATTCTCGGTCATCGGAGGTAGATAGAACCTGCGCACGGACGGAAGCATCATCACGGCCATCGTCAGCACCGTTATCACGATGAGGAAGGTGTCGTCGAACATCACGCCCGTGATGCCGATGAATTCACGTAGCCAGTTGACGACAAGCAGGATTAGGGTCGTCCTCATGACCTTCCTCCAGGAGGTCGGCTTGGCCGAGGCTATTCCGATCACGGAATTGACCACTATCAGGATCATTACCACGGGGAACGCCAATGAGAACGCCCTGTAGGCGACCTCCTCGACCCCTTCCGCGATCATGTAGAGCGTGTAGGTGAAGCTGAGCATGTAGCGCACTATGACCACGCTCAGGAATATCTCGCCCACGATCAGCGGGACAGGCACCTTGGTCTTGTCGTGTCCCTTGTTCCTCCACAACGCCATCGGCGGAGTCATCGTCTTATAAGGATAAAACGATGCTTTCGTATGAATGCGGCCGACCGTTTCCTGAATTGCGTCATCAAACGTTCGGATTCCGACTCCCTTTTCCGCGTCGGCGCGATCCTGATGCTGATCGTCCTGGCTCCCTTGGCCGTCGTCTTCATCATGTTTCGGATCCTCATTCCCGGATCGGGGCTCATGGACACGGGCGTCACCTTGGTGGCGTGGACGGCGGTGTTGTACGTCCTCTATCTGGAGGTGAAGGGCCTGAACTCGCATTGCGCGCGCGATTCGGAATGGATGTCGTCCCTGGCGGCCTATGCCAGGTCCTGCGGACGCGGGACGGACGAGATGGACTCCCTCGCCGAATCCGCGAGCATGGCGGGCATCGGGCGCATGATGCAGGCCACCAAGTACACGTTCATCGCATTCGCGGTTGCGAACACCTCCATGGCGGCCTTCACCAGTTCCTATGATGTCGGCTCATTGACCCATACGGTCCTGTCCTGGGCGGCCACCGCGATGATCGTGGCCGAGCTGGTGCTCACGTCGGCATACATCCTCAAGGCCGTATCCAAGCATGACTCCGAGCAGTGCGAGTTCACCTCCATGTTCGTGGAGGACATGGGCGACGTGATTGGATTCAAGTCGCCGATGGTCACCGACGTCACCAAGGCGAAGTCCGACCTGCCGCCTCACATCCTGCTGCTTGTGGTCACGCTCGGAATCTATTCGCTTTTCTTCAACCTCTTCGTCGTCCACAGGATGAACCTTCACGTCTCCTGCCAATGGGCGTATGAGGAGGGGCTGTTGGAGGCCATAGCGAAGGCGGAGGCCGCCACGGACGTCCGGAGGATCGAGAGGAGCCGTAAGAGGAGCGCGGTGCTCAAGGACATGATGTCATAATCGAGCGGGCGCCTGCCTCGGTCCTTTGCGTATCTGTATGTGGCCTCAGGGAACAGCCTCGTGGCGAACACGTACCCCGCCCATTTCGACAGCGGAGGGTCGTCCGTCATCGGAGGGAGGTAGAACCGGCGGACGGAGGGGAGCATCATGACCCCTATCGTTATCGCCGTTGTGACGGCCAGGAAATAGTTGTCGAATACCGCGCCAGCGAGCTCCACCCCCAAGCTTTCCAGCGCCTCGTAGCCCAGGTTCACCAATAGAAGCAGGATCGAGGTCCTCACGACCCTCCTCCACGACTTGGGACGCGCCGAGGCTATGCCGATCACGGAGCTCACGGTCATGAGGATCATGGCGAGGGAGAACAACAGCGAGAAGATCCTCAGGGACATGGTTCCGGCGTCATCGACCCTTATCTGCAGGTTGATCAGGAAGTTGAGCATGTAGCGGATAATTGTCAGGCATAGGAAGAACTCCCCTATCGCCAGCAGCACAGGCACTTTGGCCCTGTCCGGGCCTTCGCCTCTCTTCCGAAGGGCCATCGGGACGGGTCATCGGTTTATACGGTTAAATCTATGGCGGAGCATGGAAGTCACCGAGGCCGACCGCTTCCTCAACTGCGTCATGAGACGTTCGGAGAGCGATTCGCTGTTCCGCATCGGCGTCGTCCTGGCGGTGACCGTGCTGTGCCCTCTCTTCGTAATCCTGATCTGCTACGGCTGGTCAGAGGAGATCACAATCAGCATGGAGATAGGCATAGGCCTCCTGACATGGACCATCTTGTTTTACACCCTTTATCTCGAGGTCAAGAGCGTGAACCTGCACCGCATCCGCGATGCGGAATGGATAGGCGCGCTGGCGTCTTATGCTAGGTCGTGCGGCCACGGCAGCGATGAGATGGACGGTTTCCTGGAGTCCAAGGGAATGGCGAACTCCGGCCGTGCTATGAAGGCCTCCAAGGCGGCGTTCCTTCTGCTGTTAGCATTCAACATCTTCCTGGTTTTAACGATGAGGCTGGCGACCATCGGCGAGGAGGACAGCGAGCTGATAGTGGATGTGATGCCCGCCGTGATGGTCGTGGAGCTGTCCGTCACCGCGGCGTACCTGTTCAAAACGGTGGTGTCGCACGATTCCGTCCAGAACGAATTCACGTCCTTGTTCGTGGAGGCGATGGGGGACGTGCTCGACGTGCATGAGCCGATGAGGACTTCGTTGACGGGGTCCCGCGTCCGTCTATGGCCGCATGCGGTCCTCCTGGTGGTCACGCTGGGCCTGTATTCCACCTTCTTCAATCTTCTGGCCGTCCGCAAGATGAACATCCACGTGACCACACAGTGGTCCTATGAGAACCGGCTCGTTGCTGCCATCGCCAAGGCGGAGGGCGCGTCTGGGATCGAGAAGGATGTGGCAGGAAGTCCGAAGGGCGTGAAGGCGCTTATAGGCCTCATCCAATGAAGTCAGGACGGTTAGGATTACGCTAATCTTTATATAATTCCTAAAAAGTCGGGGCATCCAGTGGGCTGGTAGATCAGCTGGCAGATCGCTTGCTTTGCAAGCAAGAAGTCGCGAGTTCGAATCTCGCCCAGTCCACCTCCCTTCCTTCTTCTTGATTTCAGGACATCGGTTCCGGTGGTTTATTGACGTCTAGATGGCGATATTTAGGGTTTATCAGACGGCTGTCACGAATCGCCATGACGGGATGAGAAGCCGACAAAGGCACTGAAAATCTGTTGAAAATGGAATCCCTCATATGCTAACGCAACGAGGAGGGCCAGATAAGGCCGCCGGACCTGAAGATGGCGATCGGGCACGGATGCCCATGGGCTGTCTCGGGGACCGACGGCCCTCCGGCTCAGTCGAACTTGCCGACGACGGCCTTTATGCGCCTGATCCCGGCGGCGGAGCTCTCCTCCTTCTTGATCTTGAATCCCTGGAGCTCCGAGGTGTTCTTCACGTGGGGACCTCCGCATATTTCGCAGGAGACGTCGCCCATGGTGTACACCTTGACCATCTCGCCGTACTTGTCGGTGAAGACCCCTATGGCTCCGCGCTTCTTCGCCTCCTCGTAGGTCATCTCCTCGCATACCACGGGTATCGCGGCCTTGATGGCGTCGTTCACGTACTTCTCGACGGCGGCGAGCTCCTCGGGGGTGCACTTCCTGTCCAGGTTGAAGTCGAATCTGAGCCTCTCGGCGGTGATGTTGGATCCCTTCTGCTGGATGTCTGGGCTGACGAACTTCCTGAGGGCGGCGTTCAGCAGGTGGGTGGCGGTGTGGAGCTTGGTGGTCTCCTCGCTGTGGTCGGCCAGCCCTCCCTTGAACTTCTGCTCCGCTCCGGAGCGGGAGGTGTCCTGATGGGTCTTGAACCTGCTGTTGAAGTCATCCATGTCCACCTTGAGGCCCTTCTCCTGGGCGAGTTCCACGGTCATCTCTATGGGGAAGCCGTAGGTGTCGTACAGCCTGAAGACCGTCTCTCCGTTGAGGACGGGGCTGTCCCCGTTCTCCGCGACCATCTGGTCGAACCTTCTGAGGCCCTTCATGACGGCCTTGTGGAACTTGAGCTCCTCGTTGTTGATGTTGGTGATAATGAACTCCCTGTTCCTCTCGAGCTCGGGATAGGCCTTCCCGTACTCGGAGATGACCGTCTCCGCAATCCTCTGCATGAAGGGGTCCTCGTATCCCAGCTTGGACATGTACCTGCTGGACCTCCTGATGAGCCTCCTGAGGATGTATCCCTGTCCGATCTTGGCCGGGACGACCCCGTCTCCGAGGATGAACGTGGCCGCCCTCATGTGGTCCGCCACGATTCTGAACGCCCTGGTGTCCTCCGGGTCCTCCCCGTACTTCTTCCCGGAGATGTCCTCGATGTCCGCTATTATGCCTTGGAACAGGGCGGTGTCGTACACGGTCTCCTTCCCGTTCAGGATCCTGAGGATCCTCTCCAGCCCCATCCCGGTGTCCACGTTCTTCTGCTTGAGGGGGGTGAACTTCCCTTCGGCGTCCTTGAAGTACTGCATGAAGACGTTGTTCCAGATCTCCGTGTACTTCCCGCAGTGGCAGGACGGCCCGCAGGAGGGGCCGCACTTGGGCCTGCCGTCGTCGTAGAAAATCTCGGTGTCGGGTCCGCAGGGGCCGGTCTGTCCGGCGGGGCCCCACCAGTTGTCCTCCTTCCCGTAGAAGAAGATCTGGTCGTCCCTGAGGCCGTGGCTCTTCCAAAGCTCGGCGGTCTCGTCGTCCTTGGGGATCCCGTCCTCTCCGGCGAATGCGGTGACCGCAAGGCTGTTCGGATCCATGCCGAGGACGTCGGTGAGGAACTCGTAGCTGTACGCTATGGACTCCTTCTTGAAGTAGTCGCCGAGGGACCAGTTCCCGGGCATCTCGAAGAAGGTCAGGTGGCTGGCGTCCCCGACCTCGTCGATGTCGCCGGTCCTCACGCACTTCTGGTAATCGGTCAGCCTGGTGCCGGCGGGATGCTTCTCGCCGAGGAGGTAGGGGACCAGGGGATGCATGCCTGCGGTGGTGAAGAGGACCGTGGGGTCGTTCTCGGGGATCAGGGATGCGGAGCTTATGAAGCTGTGTCCCTTCGACTTGAAGAAGTCGACGTATTTCTCTCTCATCTCTTGAGCGTCCATTTAAAAGCGCACTCCGTGAATACTTCCGCCTATGCTCAACATTATAATAAAATATGGGTCTGGATGGCCCCTGGTCCGTTTTTATGGCCTGCCCCGTTATGAGGGACGCACTCCTCGGCGCTTCGACGCCCTCAGGACGCACTCCTCGGCCGGTCCCTCGTCTATGATGACGTTCACTCCGATGTTCTTCAGGACCTTCGAGGGCAGCGGGCCTATCTCGTTGACTATGACGTTCCCGCAGTCTCCCAGGGAAGACGCCACCGACTCTATGTGCCTGCGATGGGATTCTCCCGAGACCCCTTCCCCGCGGTCCACCGGGACGTCTCCGAGAAGCCTTCCGTCCGCGTCGAATATCAGGAACCTCGCGGCGTTGCCGAACCCGGAGTCCGCGTTCTCGCCGTCCGACGACGCCACCGCAAATTTATTCGGGTCCTTCGAGGTCGGCATTATCGTCTTGACCTCGGGTCCGCATCCTCCCGAGCAGCCTCCGAAGCGCGCGAACTCCTGCGACCTGTCCTCTCCCAGGAGCCCTATGGCGTCCGCGCGGCACTGCCTGCAATGGCGCATGATCCTCGCGTCGAGGGAGCACCTGTCCATGAGGTCGCGGCGCTCCAGCGGAGTGGGAGAGCGCAAGTTCTCGAATGGGGTCCCCTTCACCGGGATGAGCGGCAGTATGTTCACCGTGTAGACGCCCAGCTCCTTCGCCTTCTTCACCAGGTCCGGGATGTGGGTGTCGTTGATCCCGGGGATCATCACGACGTTGACCTTCACGACCATCCCGAGCTCCACGCAGGCGCGGATGCCTTCCAGTTGCTTGCCGATGAGCGCCGCGGCGCCCTCCTCCCCGGAAAGCCTCCTTCCTTCGAACAGCACGTGGCGGTAGACCTTGGCGCATACAGACGGATCGATCCCGTTCATCGTGACAGTGACGAACCTCACGCCGAGGCCGTGGAGCCTCTCGGCGTTCTCCGGAAGGGCGAGGCCGTTGGTGGATACGCAGAGCGTCAGCTCCGGGAACTCGTCCCTTATCCTTTTCAGGGTTTCGAAGGTGCTCACGTTGGCCATCGGGTCCCCGGGCCCGGCTATCCCGATGACCCTCAGCTCCGGAATCTTTTCTTTGACGGCCCTAACCTTCTCGACGGCCTCCTCGGGGGAGAGCACCTCGCTGGTGACGCCGGGACGGGACTCGTTGCAGCAGTCGAACCTCCTGTCGCAGTAGTTGCATTGGATGTTGCAGCTCGGGGCCACAGGCAGGTGCATCCTCGCGAACTTGCGGTGGGCCTCCTCGTTGAAGCAGGGATGTTCGGAAAGGGCGGTCTGAAGGTCCGTCTCTTGCGCCATGCCGATGCCATCGCGGACACGTCCATATATCTCTTATCATATGGCAGAGCCATGGATTTCGTCAAATCCATAATGTCCGACCTGAACCGCAACCTGGCCGTCAGCAAGCCCTCTCTTTTCGAGATGGAGCAGAGCGGCGACTACACGTACAAGGTCAGGGACGGGTCGGTCATCGACATCGGCAGGGAGCAGTTCGAGGTCCTGTGGAACGCGTGCGACGACTCCGAGAGGCTGCGTCTTAGGATCCCCATCTACGTGTCCACCGACGTCTCCGGGGATTACGGGGCGTGGAAGGTGGAGGGGAAGGTCGAGGCCTCCGTGGTCTCCAAGCTCCTGGGGAAGCCCATGTTTCGCGACGACAGGGTGCGCCTGTACAATCCGGACCTCAAGGATCTGAAGAAGCTGATCCCCGACGCGTACATGGTCGTGTTCACCCCGTGAGGGGCCCCGTCCCCGGAGGGGCGGGAAGGGGTTTCATGCGGGTTCCGATGAAAGGATCTCGGACAGGACCTTCTGGGCCTCCGCGGCGGAGAATCCCGCCGAGTCGTTGTTCCTGAGGGCGACGTCCACGAAGCAGCCGTCCTTCATTCCGGCGAAGTACATCATCCAGAACCCTCCGCCGTTCGTCCTCTGGACGATCATGCCGTAGCCGTCGTCGAACCCGGAGACGTCCAGCGTCTCCGTGAGGCTCTTCTCCATGTATTCCGCCTTCTTGGAGGAGAACGTGGAGAAGGCGTCGGATCCGGAGTAGAACGACACGAAGCGCTTGCCCTTCGAATCGGACACGGACGCCTTCTCGGGGGTCGCGCCGTCGGCGATGGAGTAGGGCGCTCCCGCGTATCCGTCGAGGACGGACGTCTTGAACGCCTTCGCCCAGGCTTCGGCGGAGACGGACGAGGAGGACGGGTAGGCGGCGTCGACCAGCTTCCCGAGCTCGTCCAGGCTCATGGACGGCCTGCAGAGGAACTGCATCTCCACGAGGCAGTTGCCCTTGTATCCGGCGAACTTCACGCTGCAGAACGTCTTCACTGGGTCGGAGTCAGACGTGTTGATGTAGTATCCCATGCTCTCGGCCAGGCCGTTGGAGAAGGGAAGCCCGGCATACACGCCTCCTCTGAACGAGGTGCCGATCTTGGTCTCGTATTCCTTGGTCAGCGTCTTGTACTTCCCGGCGGCGTCCTCCACGATGGAGTACTTGACGAAGTAGCTCCCGTTCTTGGACTCGACCTTGGCCTCCATGGGCCCGTTGTCGCCGGACAGAGCATACGGGGCGTATGAGAATCCCTTGTTGCCGTCCTTCATGTCCTCGGGGTCGTTGAGCTTCGGGCCCATGATGCCGAAGAACCTCTCAGCCAGGGCGACGACGTCCTCGCTCGGAGTCAGCGTGCCGGGCTCGGGGCCCTCCCCCTTGGCGTCGAGGTAGTCCTGGTAGGTCATCACCGTGGTGACGTCCTTCCTGACGTCGAAGCGCCCGTCCTCCACGGTTCCGTGCAGATACGGGAGGTACTTGTCGACGATGTTCTGGAAATAGTCGTCGCAGGCGTCCTTGGAGATCACGTCGGGATAGAACATGGACGTGGCGTAGAGGATCCTGCAAGGCGTGGGGAGCGACATGTTGAGGAAGAACATGTCCTCGAAGGCCGAGGACTTCTTCAGCATGTCCAGGCTGCTGTTCTCCCAGGTCGCCACAGGGTCCGCGTTCTTGAAGTCCAGCGTGCGGCAGTTGAGGAGGACGTCGACCTTTCCGTTGTAAGCGGCAAGGGCCTCGGGGTCCTGGAGCTGGGTCGATCCGTCTCCGGGAAGGTTCGCGACGTCGACTCCGCCGGCCTGCAGCCCGATCTTGGTGTACTGCGAGTCGTGATGGGACACGTATCTCCACATGCACATGGCGATGAAGCGCGTCCTGTCGTTCTCGGAGACCTTCGACACCGCGTCGGAGACGTCCACGAGCGCCTGGCGGCAGTCCTCACGATACTCGTCCGCGATCTTGGAGTATTCCGGCCCGTAGAGGAATCCGAGCAGCGCGACGGCGTCGATCGACAGGATCGGATCGGTGCATCTTATGTAGGCCACGGGGATCCCGGCGGCCTTCAGGTCGTCCTGGTAGTCGCCTAGGGCGGTCTCGTTGTACGCCAGCACCGCGCCGATCGATTGTCCTTTGTTGTAAAGGTCTCCGCTCAGGTTCTTCAGGGCGACCCACTCGGCCTGGCCGATGGATCTGGGGGTGGTGCCGAGGCATTTGGTGAACCCGTTCTTGTCGACCTTGCTGAACATGACTGGATAGGAACTGTTGTTCGCGGCGTATCCGGCAAGCTTCCTGTCTCCGTCGAACGTCAGGAGGAGCTGCACCATGTCGGGGTTGATCGCAACCACGTTGCCCAGAGGGTATTCGACCTCCACGAGGCGGGGGGTGCCGGACACCTGCTCGTACTGGTCCATGAACCAGACGCGGGCCTTCTCGCCTTTCACCATCTTCTCGACGATCTTCGCGTCATCCTCCGTGACCTTGCCGTCCCTGTTCGCATCCGCGAGCGGGTGGGAGGAGAGGGACGCCTTCTGGGAGACCATGCTCCTGATGAGGTCGGCGTCCTTCTGGGTGATTCCGAGGTCGCCGTCCGCGTTTCCGAACACGGGCAGCCCCGTGGCCTTCAGGGCATCCAGGTCGGTCTTGGAGACGTTCGTGTCGACTCCGAGGGGGACGTCGTCGGGATTGACGGGCTGTTTTTCGCCGCCTCCCCCGTTCCCGGACATCATGACGGCGGCCGCGGCGATCACCGCTGCCGCCGCGATGGCGACCGCTATCGCGATCATGGCGTTCCTGCTCATGCGCCACCGCCTGCGGATATGGATGCCGAGACCGCTTTCACGATGGCCTCGGCGCTGTCCTGGGTGAACTCGGCGTCGTTCATGCGGATGTAGATGGACGCGTAGCATCCGTCCTTGACGCCGACGTACTGGATCATCGAGAATCCCCTGTCGGTGTTCCCGTAGAATCCCGCTCCGTCGTCGAACCCGCACACGGGGATGGCCATGCGGACCCCGCCCATGTAGGCGGTGCCGTTCTTTTCGATGAATTCGGCCTTCTTGGACTCGAAGGCCGCGGCGGCCTCCGGGCTGTTGTCGTACTTGACGTAATAGTCCTTGCTCTTTTCGTTCGTGTTCCCGATCTTGGCGCTGACGTCGTCTCCTTCGAGTATGGCGTAAGGCGCTCCGAGCATTCCGTCCAGCAGGGACGAGTCGAACTTCTTCGCTGCCTCAATGGCGGAGACGTTTCCGGAGGTCCCCCATATCGATCCGAGGATGTCCTTGAGGTCCTGTTCGGACAGCGAGGGGACCTTCCCGAGATGGATCTCGACGTAGCACTCCTTGACGTATCCCGCGTAGTACATGGATCCGATCTTGCCGGGGACGTTAACGTAGTATCCTATGCCGTCGGTCAGGCCGCTGTCGTACGGGATCTTGACATAGGTGCCGCCCATGGCGGAGTCGGTCCCTATCTTCTTCTCGTACTCGGCCTTGGTCTTCTTGAATACGGATTCGGCGTCCTCGTACAGCTTGTAGTTGGCGTAGTATTTGCCAGAGGTCGGCACCAGGGACGCCTCCTGATCGTCGCTGCCGTCCTTCAGGGAGAACGGGACCCCGCTGTATCCGGCGAAGTCCATCTCGCCGAGGAAGTGCGAGGCCATCGAGGATGCTGAAAGGTCGGAGACCACGGGCCTATCGGGGGCTTCGCCGCCCTTGTAGTCGACGTAGTCCTGGTATGTCATGACCGTGAACATGTCGGTCCTGACGTCGAACCTGCCGTCATCCACGGTCTTGTGGAGATATGGCATGTATTTGTCCACGGTCAGCTGGAAGTAGTCGTCCGCCTCGTCCATGGAGACTATGTCCGGGTAGAACGTGGCGGCCACGTACATGACCCTGCAGGGAATGGGCATGGACATGTTGAGCCAGACCATGTCCTTGTAATGGGTGCTTTTCTCCAGGTAGCGGACGCCCTCGTCCTCCCAGAGCACATCAGGCGTGATGTTGGCGCAGTCCTTGGTGCTGCAGTTGAGGATAGCGTCTATCTTGTCGTTGTACTTGGTTATGGCCTCGACGTCCTGCAGGCGGACGGACGTGTTGCCCGCCATCCCGCTCATCTCCTTGCCGCCGGCCTGGATCCCGATGTTGGTGTACTGGGATTCGGATTGAGCCACGTAGCAGATCATGCAGAGCGCGATGAACCTCTCGCGCTGCTCGTCGGGGATGCCGGCCACGGCCTTGCTGACGTCGTCTATGGTCTTGCGGCAGTCGTTGGAATACGCGACAGCCTTCTCGGCGTAGCCGGGGCCGAAGAGCGCCCCCAGCAGGACCGCCGCGTCCATGGAGTAGACGGGGTCGGTGCATCTGAGGTAGATCAGAGGCAGCCCGGCCTTCAGTATGTCGTCCTTGTAGTCCCCGAGGGAGGACTCGCTGTGGACGATGACCGCGCCTATCTCCTTCTCCTGCTTGTGGAGCTCCACGTCCAGGTTCTTGATGGCCTCCCAGTCCTTGGCGGCGATGTACCTGGCGGTGTTGCCGAGGGACTTGGATTTGTTGTTGTGGGTGACCTTGTAGAACTCGTTCGGGTAGTTGTCCAGGTTGGCGATGTATCCGGCGACCTTGTCGTCCCCGTCGATCATCATCGTCAGCAGGAGCATGTCCGCGTTCTGGGTGACGACGTCGCTCAGGGGATAGTGGATCTCCACGAGGCGGTTGGTCCCGGCCACGAGGTCGTACTGGTCCATGAACCAGACGCGCGCCTTCTCGCCTTTCACCATCTTCTCGACGATTTCCGCGTCTTCCGAGGTGATCTTGCCGTCCCTGTTCGCATCCGCGAGCGGGTTGGAGGACAGGGGCGTTCCCTTGGAAATCATGTTCCTGATGAGGTCCGCGTCCTTCCGGGTGATCGCCGAGTCGCCGTCGGCGTTTCCGAATATCGGGAGGCTCGACGCCTTGAGGGCGTCCAGGTCGGCCATCGAGACGTTCGTGTCGACCCTCAGGGGGTCGTCATAGGTCTTCTCGTCATGTTTTCCATCGTCGTTCCCCCCGTTCCCCGACAGGAACAGGGCAGCGGCCGCGACCGCTATGACGGCCACGGCTGCGACGGCGATGATCATCATCGTGTTCTTGTTCATATGAACTTCCGGCTGAGGAACAGCCTGTTCGTATAAAATACGGACTATACATCCGTTCGAATTCCGTTTATTCAGCGTTTTATGAAATGGATTAGGTAGCCAATAAATAACGGCAAGGGCATCGTCGTCCGAACCATGCCAGACGACACGTACGATGCCCAGAAGGACGAGTACAAGAGCTCCGTTCAGCGTAAGTTGTCGTTCATACTTCTGTGCGTGGCCGTGCTCGTGGTGGTCACGATAGTGTCCTGCTCCGTGGGGACGGGGTACGAGTTCGTCAAGACTGCTCAGGTCATCTGGGACCATTTGACCGGCGTCACCTATCCTCCCAGGAGCCCCGACTGGTGGGCTGATTACTACATCGTGAACAACGTCATGCCCGGCGTCGTCATGGCTCTAGTGGCCGGCGCGGGGCTCGCATTGGCCGGCGCGGTGATGCAGAGTATCATGGAGAACCCGCTGGCGGACGCATACACCACCGGAATCTCCTCGGGTGCCTGTCTGGGGGCGGTGACCGCCATAATCATGGGCTTCTCGTTCTCCTCCGCCCTGTCCAGCGCCGGCATAGTCACCAACGCGTTCATAGGCTCGCTTATCCCGGCGGCCTTGATAATCGTCCTGGTGAGGTACGTGGGGAACTCCCCGTCGACCATCATCCTGATAGGGACCGCGCTGACCTTCTTCTTCAACTCTATGGTCACGTTCATCATGATAACGGCGAGCGCCGAAAGCCTGCAGGACGCCTACATCTGGCAGGTCGGGAGCGTCACCAACGCTTCGTGGACGGACCTCCCGCTGATGTTCGTCATGACCGCCGCGTCGGTGGTCCTGGTGCAGCTGTCCGCGAGGAAGCTCAACATAATGTCCCTGGGGGAGAAGAGCGCCAAGAGCCTGGGGCTGAACGTGGTCCAGTTCCGCATGCTCTGCATAGTGCTCACGTCGGTTCTGATCGCGTCGATAATATCGTTCACCGGCGTCATCGGGTTCATTGGTCTGGTCGCCCCCCACATGGTCCGCTACCTGGTCGGAGGCGACAACCGTTTCGTCATCCCCGGATCCATATTGATGGGCTCCGCGGTCCTCGTCGTCGCGGACTTGCTCTCCCGCCTGCTCATGCCCTACGGGAACGTCCCGCTGGGAGTGGTCATGTCGTTCATCGGGGCGCCGGTGTTCCTGTATCTGATCGTTCGCCGCAAGTCGCAGAAGGACGTGTTCCGATGGCCGGGAAGGGCGATTATTACAGGATCGTTCGCCGCAAGTGGCTGTTCGTTGTCCTGTTCTCCGCGCTCATATGCCTGGCGCTGTTCCTATCCCTGTCGGTGGGGCTCTACGACCTGAGCTTCGCGGATTGCTACAGGGTCATCGTAGACCATATCACCGGCAACATAGTAGACGAGACGGCCGACGACATAGTGATCTACACGAGGCTGCCGATAGGGGTCTTCGCCGTCCTGACCGGGGCGGTTCTCGCCGTCGGCGGAGCCGTCATGCAATCGATGCTCCGCAACCCGCTGGCGGACCCTTACACGATGGGGGTCTCGTCCGGAGCGCTCCTGGGGGCCTCCCTGGCGATAGTGCTCGGCGGGGCGATCCCGTTCTTCAGCGAGCGTTGGGCCACCGTGGTCATGGCGTTCGTGTTCTCGCTGATCCCGGTGTCGGTGATTCTGTCGTTCTCGATCCGTCGCAGGATGACGCCCACGAAGATAATCCTCATCGGGATAGCCATGATGTACATCTTCTCGGCGGTGGTCTCGCTCATAATGATCACGTCGTCCGAGGAGACCTTGTCCAACATCTACGCGTGGAGGGTGGGCACGCTCGCCCTCACCACGTGGGACAAGATACCCATCCCGCTGGCCATCAGCGTCCCCTGCATGGCGTTCCTGTTCTTCCAGCACAGGCGCATAAACGTCATGACCGCCGGATCGAACTCCGCCCACTCCATGGGGGTCGACCCCAGGTCCACGATCCTGACGGAGATCACCGTGGTGTCCCTGATGACCGCGGCGGTGGTCAGCTTCACCGGGACGATAGGCTTCGTGGGGCTGGTGGGCCCCCATATCGCGAGGCTGTTCGTGGGGTCGGAGGCCAAGCACCTGCTTCCCGCCTCGGCCGTGTTCGGAGGATTCTTCCTCCTGGTCGCGAACTGCATCGCCAGGGTGTCGGGGGAGTACGGGCTTCCCGTCGGGGTGGTCAGCGCCATCATCGGCTGCCCGCTGTTCATAATCATTTTAGTAAGGATGCGCAGGAAGAGCGCTTGGAGACGAGGTGTCTGTCATGAAGCTGGTTATAGACGGTCTAGAGTTCGGTTATTCCAGCACGCCGGTGCTTGAGAACGTGACGCTGTATGCCAACGGGCCCCAGCTCCTTTCCATCATAGGGCCGAACGGGGTCGGGAAGTCCACGTTGATACATTGCATCAACAGGATCCTTTCGCCCACGAAGGGGGTCGTCACCATCGACGGGGAGGACGTGAAGTCCATCCAGCTCAAGGAGCTGGCCAAGAAGGTCGGGTACGTGCCGTACTCGGCCAACGACGCGTTCCCGCTGTCCGTGGTGGACACCGTCCTGATGGGCAGGCATCCGCATTCCACATACAAGTCCCTGGACGAGGACCTCGACATCGTGTACGACACGCTGAGGCTGCTGGACATAGAGGACCTGGCGCTGAGGTCCTTCGACGAGCTGTCGGCCGGACAGCATCAGAAGGTCATGCTGGCCAGGGGGCTGGTGCAGGAGCCGGAGATCCTCCTGCTGGACGAGCCCACCTCGAACCTCGACATAAAGCACCAGATGGAGGTCACGCGCATCCTCCGCGACCTGTCCCAGAAGAAGGGGATACTGGTGATAATGATAAGCCACGACCTGAACATCGCCGCCAAGTACTCCGACACCATGATGATGCTCGCCAAAGGCTCGATCTTCGCCATCGGGACGCCCTCCGAGGTACTGACCAAGGAGAACGTCAAGGAGGTGTACGGGGTGGACTCCGACGTGGTCGAGATACACGGCAGGCCGCACATAATCATGCTGGACGAGGAGTTCGATTCCTCGTACTCCCCCTTGCCGGAGGGGACATTCGCGACCAGCTCCAAGCCCATGGACTGATTCCGGGGCGTCACCCTCTTATCCCTCTGGCGGTAGGGGACTGAAGTCAGGTCGGAACGCGGTTTCGTCGCATCCGTTTTACACACGGATCCTCGGTCATTCAGCCAGGTCGCCGCCATGTTCCAAAACGTATTGATATGTGTAGCAATTACGCACTGACGGATTCATTCCAAGTGATTAGATGGACAGCAAAAAAATCGCAATCATGGCTGTCGTCGCGGTGGCCGTCCTGGCCATCCTCGCCGGTATGTTCCTGTGGGGCAACGGAGATAAGGGCGACGGCAAGGTCGCGGTCACCGGCGTGACTCTGGACGTCCACAACGTCATAATGGACGTCGGGGTATCCGCCGACCTGACCTGCGAGGTGTCTCCCGCCAACGCCACCAACAAGGCGGTGTACTGGAGCACCAGTGACGCATCCGTGGTCACCGTCGACAACGGCAAGATCAAGGCCGTCAAGGCCGGGGAGGCGACCGTGAAGGTGAGGACTGTGGACGGAGGATACACCGACGTCTGCAACGTCACGGTCAACCAGCCCGTGGTCGACCCCACGGTCTCCCAGTACGTGGACGCCTTCCTCTCCAAGTACGACGGATCCTTCGGCGACTTCGCGGCCACCACGGCCGAGGACGGCAGCGTGGAGCTCAAGTCCCAGGGCAACCTGAGGACCAGGGTCCCCGGCGTCGCCGAGCCCGCCAAGACCAGGGAGTCCGTCATGACCGTGTACGGCTACGACACCGCGGCCGCCGCGGAGAAGGCGTTCAACGACTTCCTCGCCAACAGCAAGAACGGCTCCAAGGGAGAGACCATCCTGTCCCAGACCGACAAGGTCGGCATGGCCTCCACCCCCGTCAAGCTCATCGACCTCAGGGAGAGCGGCGCGAAGGCCTACGGCGCCGACAAGGCGTACCTCCTGTACGGCTCCTATTACAAGGAAGCTAACAACGGATACACCCAGTGCGTCGGAGCGATCCAGGACGGCACCAAGGTCGCGGTCTTCAACAAGACCATCGACAGCGACCTCTACTACAGCCTCCCGATCAGCAGCGAGGAGCACAACGGCATAGACTCCGTGTCCCAGGCGGACTACGAGGCGGCCCTCTTCAGGTTCGTCAGGTCCCTCTGCGACGAGAGCTACGTCCCCGCCGCCGACGCGATGTCCAAGGCGACCAAGTTCCTGTCCAAGTGCGGGACCGACTTCGGCGTCCTGATGGTCGACTCCGTCGACGAGAACGGCGTCGTGACCCTCTCCACCCTGGACAACGTCAAGACCAAGGTGGACGGCGTCGAGGACCCTAGCAAGACCAGGGACTTCCACATCAAGGTGTACCACCTCGCAGACGTCTCCGCCGCGGCCGCGAAGTTCGCCGACCTGCTGGAGCACAGCAAGAACGGCACCAAGGGCGAGACCATCCTGTCCCAGACCGACAAGGTTGGCATGGCCACCACCGTGAACCTCAAGGACCTGAGGGAGGGCGGAGCCGGGGACTACGGCGCCGACAAGGTCTACCTCCTCTACGGCACCTACTACAAGCAGGCCACCAACGGGTACACCCAGTGCGTCGGAGAGGTCCTCGACGGATGCGACATCCTCGTGTTCAACGAGACCACCAACTTCGACCTTTACCTCAACCTCCCCATGTATCTCTCCAGCGACGTCGGATCCAACTACGTGACCGAGGCCCAGTACGACGAGATGCTCAAGAACTTCGTCAAGGCGTTCTGAAACCCCTTGGGCCCCGCTCGTATCGGGCGGCGGCCCTCATGCAATCATGTATTACCGCCATTCGACACGTTTCGGCGTTATTCGCGACATCCTTGTCTACTGTCGGCCGCAATCCAGACGGCAGCGATCTCTTCTGTTCTAAGAGGTCGGGCCCCTATGCATATGTGGTGGTTTTTACTCCTTAGATGTGGACGCAATGCTCCATCAACGAAGTTCTAACTTGTTTTATATAAAACGTTTTTGCTAGTTTTACTCCGAGATACTTTTATACGGAATGGTTGGATTATACTGACAATCCTAGAGGATGCTCTAGGTAGGTGAAAGAAATGGAACAGAAAAAGATGATAGCGATCATCGTCGCGGCCATAGCGATCATTGCGCTGATTGCCGCTGCGGTGCTTCTCACATCTGGGAACGGCAGCAAAGGAGGCGAGGATACCGGCGACGTCAGCGTGACCGGGATCACCCTCAACAAGACTACCGTGACCCTCAAGCCCGGCGCATCCGAGACCATCACGGCCACGGTTCTGCCATCCAACGCGACCAACAAAAATGTCACCTGGTCCACCAGCGCTCCTGGCGTGGCCACCGTGTCCGGCGGCAGGATCATCGCAGTGGCCGACGGAACCGCCACGATAACCGCCAAGACCGCGGACGGCGGATTGACCGCCAACTGCATCGTCACCGTCAAGTCGGACGCCCCTCCGGTTCCGACCGTGTCCAACCTGGACGACGCCGTGCTCAAGGTGCTCGGCAACGTCAACGGAGACGTGAAGATCGACGCCGACGACGTCAAGCTCATCCAGGGCCTCATCGCCGCCAAGGCCAAGGTCTCCGACGCCAACAAGATCGCCGACGCCAACAACGACGGATCCATCGACCAGAAGGACGTCGACGTCGTCAACAAGATCATCGCCCGCCAGAGCACCCCGATTTGGCACATCAACTACTTCGACCAGGACGGCAATGGCACCATGGACAGCATCCTCGAGAAGACCGAGTTCCCCATCACCTCGTTCATCATGACCGGGTCCTCGAACTCCTTCATGCTCCTCTGGATGCTCGGAGTCACCGAGGAGGTCAAGGGGGCCTGCTACAGCAGCACCGTCGACACCTACTTCAAGAACTACTACCTCGACACCAGCAAGGTCGAGAAGATCGGGACCTCGTCCACGACCCTCCCCTTCGAGAACGGGAAGGTCGGCACCTCCAACATCATCGCCGAGAAGAACGTCACCGCGGTCTTCACCGACTGGAACCAGACCTACATCACCAACTGGCAGAGCTACGAGAACAGCAACATCGACGTCGTCAGGGTCTCCGCCGCGGCCGTCGAGACCGACGTGTTCGCCCACGGCGCCCTGCTCTGCGGACTCCTGTTCGGCAAGGTCGACAGGTCCATCGAGCTCGTGAACTTCTACAACGAGGCCTACTCTCAGATCGAGGACAAGCTCGCCAGCGTCTCCGAGGCCCAGAAGCCCGGGTTCATCGCCTCCAGCATGACCGGATACGTCTCCGTCGGCAACTCCGACTACAACAAGGTCGGACTCATGGCCGCCGGAAAGTACGCCCTCGAGAACTACCAGTCCACCTCCACCAGCGTCAAGATCGTCGACAACCCCCAGTTCTACAACCCCCTGATGTACAGCTACGACTACATCCTGCACCTCAGGACCGGCAACTACTACGCCGACGAGGTCAACGTCGACAAGGTCTGGAACGACTACACCTCCGCCTTCGGCGACTGGGAGAAGGGAACCGACGGCCAGTACATCATCTGCGGCGGAATGCCCGTCCCCATGAGGGTCGCCTACGCGGCCGCGGTCATGCACCCCGACCTCGTCTCCGTCGACTGGGCCAACGACCTGCACCAGCAGCTCGTGGACAAGTTCTTCAACGGCGACAAGCTCAACATCGCGGCGATGAACTTCATCATCCACAAGGGGGCCGAGGAGACCAGCACCGCCACGCTCATGATCATGGGCAACGCCAACGGCGACGACGTCATCGACTCCAAGGACGTCTCCATCATCAACGCCATCATCGGCGGATCCAAGGCTTTCGCCGACTTCCCCATGGCCGACGCCAACAACGACGGAAAGGTCGACTCCAAGGACGTCGAGCTCGTGAACAGCATGATCAAGAAGGAGTCCGGCACCGTCTACGTGCGCTGCCTCGACGTCAACGGCGACGATACCGTCGTGGCCGTCAAATACCCCCTGAGGAACGTCGTCACCTACGCCACCAACATGCAGGTGCCCACGCTCTTCGCCAACGGCGGACAGTACGTGGCGGGATACTTCTCCAAGTCTTACGACGTCGCAGAGGCCTCCCTCAAGGACGCCGTCGACCTCAAGGGCAGCGCGAGGACGATCACCGACGCGGCATGGGCCAACTTCACCGCCCTCGACGCGTCTCTGGCATCCTCCGGAGGAATCGGAGCGGTCCTCGTGGATCACAGCGGCATCGCCCAGTTCACCGAGGCCCGCATGGCCGACCTCAAGGCCTCCGGCATACCCATGATCGACTACACCTCCGCCGACGCCGTCGACGAGCTCCAGACCGTCCTGACCCTCGGCTTCCTCTTCGGAGGGGACTGCGAGAAGGTCGGGCGCGACTACGCCAAGATCGGATGGGAGGTCAAGGACAAGGTCCAGGAGGAGGTCTCCAAGCTCGCCGACAAGGACAAGGTCTCCTACATCTGCGGGACCATGTACATCTACGTCTGCGGACCGGACTCCTCGTTCAACTCCACCGCGGCCACCGCGGGAGGAATCCCGTACGCCTCGCTGAACTCTGAGTTCGCTTCCAAGTACACCAAGAACTCCACCAAGATGACCTCTACCGAGGCGCTCTCCAACTACACCGACGCGGGCATCATCATCAACAACCGCTCGATGGACTGGGGACTCACCGCGGACGAGGAGAAGAGCGAGATAATCTCGACCTGGGACCACGACAACAGCGGGGTCTCCTCCAGGGAGTACTTCAAGGACTTCGAGGACAGGCTCGTCTACGTCAACAATCTCCTCCCCGGAGGGGTCAAGATCGCATACATGGCCCATGCCATGTACGGCGACCTCTTCAGCATGGAGTGGGCCGACGGCGTCCTCCAGAAGTACATCGACCTCGGATCCGAGCCCTTGAAGGGACAGACCCTCGACTCCGTCCTCGCCTACATCACCTTCGACGACTACAAGGCCGCCGCGGGAATCTGATGTCAAACCGGGGGGTCCGCCCCCCATTACCCTTTCCATTGTGATACCATGCGTTACGGCGGCGAGACAGAGAAGGAACAGGTGATCGGGGAATACCACCATCAGATCGCCAGGAAGATGACCGTTCTGGCCCTGTGCATCATAGGGATAGTCCTCTTCGTCGGACTCTTCTCGCTGAGCGTATACGACAACTTGTCCCTGAGGGAAGCGTACGAGGTCATATGGAATCACATAACCGGAAACTCCTACGAGCCTCGCACCCGCTTCTGGTGGGCGGACCGCTACATCTGGAACACCGCGATGCCCCATGCCATCGCCGCCATCCTGGCGGGAGCCTCGCTCGCCATCTGCGGTACGCTCATGCAGGCGGTCATGGGAAATCCGTTGGCCGATCCGTACAGCACGGGCATATCCTCCGGAGCGTGCTTCGGAGCCGTTTCCGCCATCGTCGTCGGAGTATCCTTCGCCGGAATCGCCAGCGAGGCGGGACTTGTCACGAACGCTTTCATCGGCGCGCTGATTCCGGCCGCGTTGATCATCCTGATATCGTCCAGGATACGGATGACGCCGGCGACGCTCATTCTGCTGGGGACCGCGATCTCCTACTTCTTCAATTCGATGATAACCTACCTCATGGTCACGACCGACGCGGACACGCTCAAGAGCGCGTACATGTGGCAGATAGGGAGCTTGGACGGAATGTCCTGGAGCTACATCCCGGTCATGCTTTCGATAACCGTGGTCGGGACCGTGTTCGTGCTTCTGATGGCGAATAAGCTGAACGTCATGGCCCTCGGGGACAAGAGCGCCACCAGCCTGGGAATAGACGTCCAGCGCTTCAGAACCATTTGCTTGGTGATAATGGCGTTCATGACCGCGTCCATCGTGGCGTTCACCGGGATAATAGGCTTCGTCGGTCTGGTGTCTCCCCATCTGGTGAGGCTCCTGGTCGGCTCCGACAACAAGTTCGTCATGCCCATTTCCATGGCGGTGGGAGCGCTTCTCCTTCTTGCGGCGGACTACTGCGCATACCTGCTCTCCAATATTCCAGTGGGAGTGGTCATGAGCGTCATAGGCAGCCCGGTGTTCCTGGCCCTGATCCTCTACCACACCCGCAAGAGGGGGGTGCTCTATTGATTCCCGACGCGGCGCAGGTCAAAGGGGAGTACGCCTCGGGGAACAGGCGGCGCGTCCTTTGGGCGACATGCTTCGTCGTGCTGGCCGCCGTCCTGTTCCTGGTGACCCTGGGCTTCGGCGTCTACAAGATCTCCGTCATCGACGCGATCGGGGTGTTCTTCGACCACCTGTCCGGCGACATCTCCGACCCCAGGTCCGACGAATACGTCTGGAACACCAGGGTCCCCCGCGCGATCGGCGCGCTGATTGCGGGCGCGGGGCTGTCCATCGCCGGAGTGATCATGCAGAACGACTTCAAGAACCCCCTGGCCGAGCCTTATACCATGGGCATCTCGTCCGGGGCGTTCCTGGGAGCCACGTTAGGGATAATCCTGAACATTTCCGTGGTTCCGTTCGTCCCTGTGAGCAGCCAGGTCGTGGCCAACGCCTACGTGTTCTCGCTCATCCCCGTGGCATTGATAGCCGCGGTGTCCAAGTTCCGCAAGCTCACTCCGATGAGCATGATCCTCACGGGGATAGCCGTGATGTTCCTGTTCAGCTCCATAACCCAGATCCTGATGGTGACCGCCCCGTCCGAGAGCCTGGCGGATGCCTATAGCTGGAGGGTCGGGTCCCTCGACCGCATACGCTGGGACGTCGTCCCGCCCATGCTGGTCTCCACCGTCTTCTTCTCCGCGGTACTGTACATGTTCGCCAAGAGGCTCAACGTGATGTACGTGGGCGACCGCAGCGTCAGAACCCTGGGCGAGAACCCCATGTTCATCCGCATAGTCACCATGGTCCTGGCGTCCCTTCTCACCGCCGGGATAGTCTCCTACACCGGGACCATAGGGTTCATAGGGCTGGTTGGTCCTCACGTCGCACGCATATTCGTCGGTTCCAACAACCGTTACCTCATACCCGCGTCGGCGGCGTTCGGCGCCGCCTTCATTCTCCTTGCGGACACCATCGCCAAGGTATCCGGGATAAACGGGCTGCCGGTGGGAGTCATAAGCTCCATGATCGGAGGGCCCCTCTTCATGTGGATACTCATACGCCAGAGGAGGAACGTCTGGGCATGACCGTGTTTTCATTATTCACTATCTTAGTATACGTGCGTCCCTTACATGGACGCGACATCCAACAGGTGGGCCTATGGAGCTAAAGATAAACAATGTCAGTTTCTCGTATTCGAGCGTTCCGGTCCTGCACGACGTGTCGTTTGATATAAGCGGAAACGAACTCGTCTCCATACTCGGTCCGAACGGAGTCGGGAAATCCACGCTCATACACTGCATCAACAAGATCCTCGCCCCGACCTCCGGCACCGTGCTCATCGACGGCAGGGACGTGTCGGAGATCAAGCTCAAGGAGCTGGCCAAGCAGATCGGGTACGTCCCGTATTCCGCCAACGATTCCTTCCCCTTGTCCGTCATAGACACGGTGATGATAGGAAGGCACCCCCATAGCAAATGGGGCTCCCTGGACGAAGACCTGGACATCGTGTACGAGACGCTCAGGATGCTGGGGATATCGCATCTGGCCATGAGGGCGTTCAATGAGCTGTCGGCCGGGCAGCACCAGAAGGTCATGCTCGCTCGCGGACTGGTCCAGGAGCCGGAGATACTCCTGCTCGACGAGCCCACGTCCAATCTGGATGTGAGGCATCAGCTGGACGTCACCAAGATGCTCAAGAGGCTTTCCAGGGAGAAGGGGATTCTGATCGTGATGATCAGCCACGACATCAACATCGCGGCGAAGTACTCCGACAAGATCATCCTGATGCACGAGGGCTCCGTCTATGCCATCGGAGACCCGAACCAGGTCATAACCGCCGAGAACCTGCGCACCGTCTACGGCGTCACCGCCGAGATCACCAAAGACGACGACGCGCCGCATGTCATCCTGAAGGACGCGCTCCCGATGGACGAGGAGCTCGACGGGACGGCGGCGAAGAGCCCTGCCTGAGTCCGTGTCGGAACCCGACGGGATGATTGAAAACGATGCCCCTCGCCATAGCTGCGGAGCTCGCTTGTGGATCCCCCTCTTGATGGACATCAGGGCCTGCTCAGCCTGGACGTGGACGGTGGACGGGGCATGCCGCACGAACTTCGCGGTCGAGGCCGAGCCCATCTGCACCTTCTTCGTCGCGCTCTTCTCGATTCCGTATATGTTTACTTCATGATTCTTGATCGAATCCAGGAAGCCTTCGACGTCAACGGCGTCGGAGACCGTCACGACGTTGCCGACCTCCGTCATAAGATGGCCGTCAGTGCCCCCCGTGAAGCCTATCCCGTATCTGACCGCGGCTTCGTGGGCGAGATCGTTGGATTTGCGGGTCATGCCGCTGCATAGGACCTCGTAGGCGTCCAGGCGCTTGGCGACCTCTTGCCCGAGGTATCCCTTGGATATGCAGACCTCCACCCCCTTGTTGGACATTATGTAGCCCATGGGGTGCGCCGCGGACACCACGCAGTCCTCTTCCTCCAGGAGATCGAGGAGCCTCTCGGTCGGGCAATCCTTCAGCGCCAGCCAGGGGCAGTGGTTGAGGCGGGGGCGGATCTCCCTGCTCCAGAATCCCTCCAGATCCTTGTATTCATAGAAATAGACAAGGATGTGCGGCCCGTCGGAGGCGCTCACCTCCATCCCCGGGATCACCGGCACGGAGTACTCGTTGCCTTGGATCCTTCTGACGGACTCGATGAGGTTGTGGTCCGTAATGGCCACGCCGACCCGGCGGGCCTGGGCCAGCTCCATCAGCCGGTCCACGTCGGTGAAGGAATCGGAGCAGTTGGTGTGGAAATGCATGTCCACGGCCATCTTTCCGTCGTCCTCAAGGGCCCTCAAATCGGGTTTGCAGTATTCTACCTCCAATCAAGCCACCTTTGATTGAATCATGATCGTCGCTCCGATGCCAGTGCATAGTACTTATAATTCGTTTCGAAACCCTCCGAATTCCGAAATAATAGCCTTGAGGGGCTGCTAAGGCATAGTATAATGTATAAAAATATACATCAATGAACATAGTTATTATATATTGTTCATACATCCCTTAGTCCATGGCAATACCTAGAGACGCTAGGATCAATCTGTCGCCAGAGGACATACCCAAGAGATGGTACAACCTGGCATCCGACCTCCCCGGACTCAAGCCCCCTCTCAACCCCGGGACCGGGGAGCCCGCGAAGCCCGAGGACTTCGAGGCGATCTTCTGTAAGGAGATCATCAGGCAGGAGGGCACCACCGAGAGGTACGTGGACATCCCCGAGGAGGTCAGCGAAAACCTCATCTACCTCAACAGGCCGGCCCCCCTCCAGAGGGCGTACAGGCTCGAGAAGTACCTGAAGACCCCTGCGAAGATCTACTTCAAAAGGGAGGACATGAGCCCCCTCGGAAGCCACAAAGGGAACACCGCGCTGGCCCAGGCCTACTACAACGCCGAGGCCGGGGTTCACACCCTGACCACCGAGACCGGGGCCGGGCAGTGGGGAACCGCGCTCGCGATGGTCTCCAACCTGTACGGCCTGGACACGACCGTGTTCATGGTCAAGGGAAGCTACATGGCCAAGCCCCTCAGGAAGACCATCATCAACACCTACGGGGCCAAGATCTACGCCTCCCCCAGCGAGTACACCGAGTTCGGAAGGAAGGTCCTCAAGGAGCACCCCGAGACCTCCGGATCCCTGGGAATCGCCATATCGGAGGCGTGCGAGATGGCCGCCAAGGACCCCGAGATATGCTACTCCCTCGGAAGCGTCCTGAACCACGTCATGCTCCACCAGACCGTCATCGGACAGGAGACCATCAAGCAGATGGCCATCGGCGAGATCGAGCCCGACTACGTCGTTGCATGCACCGGAGGAGGGTCCAACTTCGCCGGAATGACCTTCCCGATGCTCGGGAAGAAGATCAGGGGAGAGGGATTCAAGAACACCAAGTTCGTCGCAGTGGAGCCCAAGGCCGCCCCTAGCCTCACCGAGGGCGAGTTCAAGTACGACTTCGGCGACACCGCGGGATTCACGCCTCTGCTGATGATGTACACCCTCGGAAGCGAGTTCATACCCTCCGCCATCCACGCCGGCGGCCTCAGGTACCACGGGATGTCCCCTCTGGTCTCCGCCGCCTACGACACCGGCCTGATATCCGCGAGGTCCTACGACCAGACCCAGACCTTCGAGGCCGGGCTCCTGATGGCCAGGACCGAGGGAATCATCCCCGCTCCGGAGTCCTGCCACGCCCTCAAGGGAGCCATCGACCTTGCGTTGGAGGCCAAGGAGAAGAACGAGGAGAGGACCATCGTCTTCTGCCTGTCCGGGCACGGCCTGCTCGACCTGTACGGCTACGAGCAGTACATGGACGGCACCCTGCAGTCTTCGGACATCCACAGCTGAAACCAAAGCCGCCTCCTCCTCAGGGACGGGGGCGGCGCCGTTACCGATATATAGTGCTCCGTGTTAACACGTAGCACGGTTGCGGGCAGGAAGTCCCGCGCCCAGGGTGAACTTATGGAATTGGACGCGCTGAGGGACGAGATCCGCAGGAAGGACGTGGAGATAGCCAGGCTGGTGGCCGAGCGCACCGAGATCGCCAAGGAGATTGGACGCGTCAAGAGGCGCGAGGGCCTCCCTATCCGCAACGTCGCCGTCGAGGGCGCGGTCATAGACAGATACTTGGAGAACGGGCGCTCCTGCGGGCTCAGCGACGAGGTGTCCAGGAGTCTGGCCTCCGCCGTCATAAAGGAGGCGGTGGACGCGGAGGCGGCCCTCCCGACGGATTCCGGGAACCTCAGGATTGCTGTGGTCGGCGGGGCCGGGAAGATGGGGGCGTGGACCGCCTCGTTCTTCAAGGACTCCGGACACGACGTCATCGTGGTCGATCCCGCATCTCCCGACAGTCATGACATCTCCGAGTGCGCCGGGTGCGACGTCGTCGTGGTCTCCGTCCCGATTCATTCCGCCGACGGGGTCCTGTCCGAGCTGGACGGGATCTGTACATCCAGCACCCTGATATTCGATCTGACCTCCCTCAAGACCCCGGTAGAAGGAAGGCTGAGGGACATGGCCACGAGGAGGAAGGTCTGCTCCGTCCACCCGATGTTCGGGCCTTCCGCGACGTCGCTGTACGGAAGGAACCTGATCATCTGCGACTGCGGATGCCGGCGGGCGGTCTAGGAGGCCGAATCCCTGTTCGCCGACAGGGGCGGCAACATCAGGGTCATGGACATCTCCAGCCACGATTCGTACATGTCCTACGTCCTGGGGCTCACCCACGCCGTCAACATAGCGCTGTTCACGGTCCTGGAGAGGAGCGGATACGGCTTCGAGGACTTGCTGACGGTGTCGTCCACCACCTTCGGGAAGGGTCTGGACACGAACATGTCCGTGGCGTCGGAGGACCCCATGCTCTACTACGAGATACAGCACATGAACTCCCACCGGGACGAGATGTGGGACTTGTTCTCAAAAGCCGTCGAAGACCTCCGCGAGAGGTCCCTGAGCGACGATCCGAAGGGATTCGTCGAGCTCATGGACGCCGGAAGGAGATACTTCAAGGGCTCCGAGGATTGTTGAAAAACAGTTTATTACCAATCTTATCATCAGGTCGCGAGGCATCGGAAGATGTATGGAAAGAGCATACGCATGGAGAGGATAACGGACAGGAAGACAGGGAACGCGGTCATAGTGCCGATGGACCACGGGATATCCGTGGGCCCGCTGGACGGCCTGATCGACATGAGGAAGACCGTGGACGACGTGTCCAACGGAGGGGCCACCGCCGTCCTCATGCACAAGGGTCTGATAAGGTACTCCTACCGCCAGTCGGGGAGGGATGTCGGGCTTATAATGCACCTGTCCGCATCCACGGACCTGGGCCCCAACAGGAACAGCAAGGTCCAGATCACCACCATAGAGGAGGCGATCAAGTACGGCGCGGACGCCGTCTCCATCCACATCAACTTCGGGTCCCTCGACGAGCCTTCCATGCTGGAGCAGGCGGGGAGGATATCCGAGCAGTGCAACGACTGGGGGATGCCTCTGATCGTCATGGCCTACCCCCGCGGCCCCGAGATAAAGGATTCCTTCGACCCCCACGCGATCGCCCACTGCGCCAGGGCGGCCTCCGAGATAGGCGCGGACATAGTCAAGGTCAGCTACACCGGCGACATCGACACCTTCAAGGACGTCTGCAGGGGCGCGCTCGCGCCGGTCGTGATTGCCGGAGGCCCCAAGATGGACTCCGACATGGACATCCTGAACATGGTCCACGACTCCATAGAGGCGGGCGGCCACGGGGTGTCCATCGGAAGGAACGTCTTCCAGAACAGGAACGTCATGGGAATAACCAAGGCCATATCCAGCATAGTCCTGGACGGCTACTCGGTCGAGGAAGCGGCCAAGTTCCTGCGAGGGTTCAGATGAAGGACATAATCGTAAGGGCGGACGTCCCGGACGACGCGGACGACAGGAAGGAATACGTGACCGAAGGCCTGGAGGCGGGGTTCTCCTCGTTCATTCTGAGGGAAGGCGACGAGGCCTTCGAGAGCCTCGGGAGGATGTCCGTCTTCTACGTCAAGGACGGCGCCTTCGTGGACGGGTCGATGGAGTCGGTGGACATCGACGACCCAGAGGGCCAGGAGAGGGCGATGTCCTTGGCCGGGAAGAGGAAGGCCGTGGTCGTCAGGACCTCCGACTGGACCGTCATCCCGCTGGAGAACATGATAGCCAGGTTCGCCGGGAGCGGGACCTCCGTGTACGCGTGCGCCTCCGACCCCGCCGACGCCAGGCTGTTCCTCACGACCATGGAGAAGGGGGTGGACGGCATAGTCGTCGACTCGCCTTCGCCTTCCCTCCTGCGCGGGTTCAAGGACGTAGTCTCCGAGAGCCCCTCCGAGGACCTGTCCGAGGTGACCGTGACCTCCGTGGTCCCGGTGGAGATGGGGGACAGGGTCTGCGTGGACACCTGCAGCATGATGGTCCCCGGCGAGGGGATGCTGGTCGGCTCGTACTCCAACTGCCTTTTCCTGGTTCAGTCGGAGAGCGAGGACAACGGGTACGTGGCCAGCAGGCCGTTCAGGGTCAACGCCGGCGCGGTCCATTGCTACATAAGCGTCCCCGGAGGGGGGACGAGATACCTGTCGGACGTACGCAGCGGCGACCCCGTCCTTCTCTGCGACAGGATAGGGCGCACGAGGGTGGCCTCGGTCGGCAGGTGCAAGGTTGAGAAGAGGCCCCTGCTGATGGTGTCCGCCACGGACGGCTCCAGGGAGTACAGCGTCATGCTTCAGAACGCCGAGACGATCAAGCTGGTCGCCCGCGAGGGGGCGGTCTCCGTGACGTCTCTCAAGCCGGGAGACAAGGTCCTGGCGAGGCTGGAGTCTGGCGGCAGGCACTTCGGGATGGCCGTCGAGGAATCCATCACGGAGAGGTAAATGAGGGTCTGCACGACCTACGGGTCCCCCGTCCCGCTCAGGAAGGGCGCGGAGATGCACGAGGTCCGCCTGGACGTGTTCGACGAGGTCCCTCCCGGCCTGGGCCCCGAATCGGTGGTCACGCTGTGCGGGAAGGACCCTTCCCTGGTGCCGGAGGGCTTCCAGGGGCTCGTCGACGTCGGCGAGTCGGACGTCCTCCGCGGAAGGCGCAGGATCAGGTCGTTCCACGACTTCTCCCGCACCCCGTCCTCGGAGGAGATAGTCTCGATGCTGTCGTCAGGGGACCAGGAGGTCTCGAAGGGGGCGTTCGCCGCCGGGTCCTTCGCCGACCTCTGCTCCATACTGGACGCGTCCCGCGCCCTCGGCAGGAGGCACGTCCTCCTCGGCATGGGGGAGATCGGGATGGTCACCCGCATAAGGCAGTCCGTCCTGGGGAACGAGTTCACGTTCGGATACCAAGGGGAGCCCACCGCCCCGGGGCAGCTGAGCGCGGAGGAGATGGAGTCCCTCGGCGACGGCTGCGAGATCGTGGGCATCGTCGGGCATCCGCTTTCCCATACCAGGTCGCCGGTCATGCAGGAGGCCGCCATGAGGGCGGCCGGGATAAACGGGAGGTACCTGGTGTTCGACTCTCCGGACCTGGACAGGTTCGAGGACTTCGTCAGGGGCTACGGCGTGAGGGGCGTCAACGTCACCATCCCGTACAAGCGCGATGTCATAGATCAGATTGATTCCCTTTCCTCGACGGCGGAGGCGGTCGGGGCGGTGAACACCGTGGTGAACTCGGGCGGAAGGCTGGAAGGCTTCAACACCGACGTGACGGGAGTGGTCCGCACGCTGGAAGGATGTCCTTTGAGGGAATGGAAAGCGCTCGTGATGGGCTCGGGCGGGGCCGCTAGGTCGGCCGTGTACGCCCTGTCCGATGCGGGTTCGGAGGTCCACGTGTCCGGAAGGAACCGCGACGCGGTCAAGCGCCTGTGTCACGAGTTCGGCGCCCATGCCCATTCCGGCGGGACGGAGGGATTCGACCTGGTCGTGAACTGCACCCCAGTCGGGCTGGTGGAGGGCATTTACCCTTCGGACGTCTCGTCGCTTCGCCCGGAGCAGCACGTCTTCGACATGGTCTACGGCAGGAGCACCTCGCTGCTGGACCTCGCGCGCTCCAGAGGATGCCCCGCCAAGGACGGCACGGACATGCTGGTCGCCCAGGGGGCGGAGTCCTTCAGGCTCTGGTTCGGGAGGGATCCCGACGTCCGTGCGATGCGGGAGGCGGTCCTGTGACGGGACGCGGCATCTCCGGCGGGGCGGTCTCGGTCCTCAACGCGATTCCGTGCGGCATAGGGTCCACGATAGGGATAGCCCTGCGCACGGAGGCGGAGATCTCCCCGTCCGACGGGGTGACGGTGGAGCTGGAGGGAAGGCCGGGGATGGACGACCTGCTCGTCAGGACCTGCGTGTCCAGGACTTTGGACGCGATAGGCCGCGACCTGCCCGGCTATCGCTTGAAGGTGAGGACGGAGATCCCGCCGTCAATGGGCCTGAAGAGCTCCAGCTCCGTGTGCAACGCGGTCATAGCGGCAGTGCTGGACCATTTCGGCGTCTCCATGGATCCCCTGGAGGCCATACGCCTCGGCGTGGGCTGCGCCAGGGAATGCAAGGTGACCATCACCGGGGCCTTCGACGACGCCTGCGGATGCGGGCTGGGAGGGCTGGTGGCGACCGACAACTCGAAGGACGCGCTAGTCTTCCGCGAGGAGGTTCCCAGGTACGACGTCGTCGTGTGCATACCGGACAGGTCCATCCCCAAGAGCAAGGTGCCCGTGGACCGCTACAAGGAGCTCGAGGACGAATACAGGGCCATGGTCCCCCAGCTGAAGGACGGCTATCTCGACGTTCTGACCAGGAACGGCAGGTTCGTCGCGGAGCTGGCCGGGGTGGAGAACGGACTGGCGGAGAAGGCGCTGGAAGCCGGGGCGCTGGCCGCCGGAGTCACCGGAACCGGCCCGGCCGTGGCCGTCATCGCCCGCCCGGGGAACGGAGCGAGGCTTGCGGGGATCCTGGGATGCAGGACTATAGTCACGGAGACCAGATGACATGGACATGACGTTTCACGGAGGGGACATTAGCGGGAAGGCCACGGTGCCCCCGTCCAAAAGCTATACTCACAGGGCGGTCATCGCCGCCGCCTTGTCCGGAGGGAGATGCGAGATAGCCAATCCGCTATGCTCGCTCGACATAAAGGCGACGGTGGAGGCGGTCAGGTCCATGGGGGCCGAGGTCGAGCGCAGGGACGGGGTCCTGACGGTGGAGTCCCGCGGCCTTCATGCGCCCGACAGGACCATGGACGTCCTGAACTCGGGCACCACGATGAGGCTGATGTCCGGAATCGCCGCCCTCTTCGATTCGGAGACCGTCATAACCGGCGACGAGTCGATAAGGAGGAGGCCGATGGGGCCGCTCCTGGACGCGCTCCGCGGATGCGGCGTCGAATGCCGTTCCAACGACGGGAAGGCTCCCATCTCAATCAAGGGCCCGGTTAAGGGGGACTACGTCGAGATCGACGGAAGCATGAGCTCGCAGTTCGTGTCCTCCATGCTCATGATGGCCCCCCTGGTCGGCAGGCCGATGGATGTCCGCGTCACTGGGAGGAGGGCGTCCCGCCCGTATCTGGACGTCACCTTGGCGGTCATGCGCTCGTTCGGCGTCCTCGTCCAAGAGATTCCGTCCGGATACCATGCCGAGCCTCAGCGCTACGTCCCGTGCGACTACCGCGTCCCTTCCGACTTCTCCTCCGCGGCGTTCCCCCTGGTGGCGGGGGCCCTGGGCGGAGAGGCCCGTGTAGAGGGGCTGGACATGGGCGACCCCCAGGGGGACAGGAGGATCGTCGACATACTGCGCGGATGCGGATGCGAGGTCTGCGAGGAGGGAGGATGCCTGGTCTGCCGCCGTATCGGGAGGCCTAAGGCGACGGACGTGGACATGTCGGACATCCCGGACCTGTTCCCGGTCGTGGCCGTCCTCCTGAGTACCGCCGACGGCGTCAGCAGGCTCTACGGCGCCCCCCAGCTGAGGTTCAAGGAGAGTGACAGGATCGATTCCGTGGAGAGGATGCTGAAGGCCCTCGGGGCAGACGTCACAGGGACGGACGACGGCTGCGTGATAAGGGGCGTGGAGCGCCTCCGCGGCGGAAGGATAGAGCACGGAGGGGACCACAGGCTGATGATGTCCGCCGCGGTCGCGTCGATCGTCGCGGACGGGCCAGTGTCCATGGAGGACGACGGATGCTGGAACGTGTCGTATCCGGGATTCGTGGAGCAGATGCGTTCCCTCGGCATGAGGTGCTGACATGGAGACCTACTCCGTAGGAAACAAGCTGGTCCTGAGGCTCTTCGGCAGAAGTCACGACGAGTCGGTGGGATGCGTGCTGGAAGGCCTCCCCGAAGGCATGGAGATAGATTTCGAGGGCGTGTCCAGGGCGATGGAGCTCAGGAAGCCCAAGGACGGGATCGGGACCCCCAGGAAGGAGCCGGACGAAGTCCTGTTCGAGGACGGCGTGGTCGACGGGAAGGTCGTTGGCCCGGTGACGATAAGGATCATGAACCGCAACAGGCGCTCCTCGTCTTATGACGGGCTCGACGTGACGCCCAGGCCGGGGCATGCGGACCTTCCAGCCCTTTTCAAGTTCAAGGATTACGATGTGAGCGGCGGAGGGCAGTTCTCGGCTAGGCTCACGGCCCCCCTAGTGGCCGCCGGGGCGGTGGCGCAGCAGTACCTGGCATCCAAGGGGATCAGGGTCGCGGCCTACACCAGGAGCATAGGGAACGTCCGCGATTCGAAGGACCGCGGATTCGAGGAGGCCGAAGGCTCCAAGGCGTTCCGCACCCGCGCGGCCGACGCCTCCCTGGACTCAGCCATGTCCGAGGAGATATTGGCAGCCGCAGAGGACGGGGACAGCGTAGGAGGGGTTGTAGGATGCATGGTCGTCGGCCTTCCCATAGGGTTCGGAGGCATATGGTTCGACGCGCTGGACGTGTCGGTCGCCAGGATGATGTTCTCCATACCCGCGGTGAAGGGCGTCGAGTTCGGGAAGGGATTCGGGATAACGTCCATGAGGGGCTCCGAGAGCAACGACCAGTACTGCGTCAGGGACGGCCGCATAATCGCGTTGAGCAACAACATGGGCGGGGTGTGCGGAGGGATGAGCGACGGCATGCCGCTGACCTTCAATGTGGCGTTCAAGCCCACCCCGTCGATATCCAAGAGGCAGAGGACGGTGAACCTCCGCGAGATGCGCGACGATTACGTCGAGGTCAAAGGCAGGCACGACCCTTGCGTGGTGCCCCGCGCGGTGAGCGTGGTGGAGGCCATGGCCGCGATAACGGTGATGGACCAGGACCTGTCATTCCAGCCTGACCAGTGAGAACAGGGTCATGTTGTCGGGGTCGTCCTCGACGTTCTCGTTGTCGAGATAGAGTCCGTAGTGCAATCCGGCGTCCTTCCTGCATACGGCGGCGGAGCCCTCGGAGAGCATCCCTTTGGCGAGCATCTCTGCGGCGTACGCCGTGTCCTCGCATTCCTGGAATTCAGCGCCGGGATAGAGCCTGCGAAGGTTTCCGGTCGATTGGAGCAGGGCCTGTATGTGGGAGACGAGCCTTTCCACCTTCGCGTCGGCATTCTTCTTGAATACGCAATGGTGGATGGGCGACCACATCGTGTCGAGTTCGATCAGGCCTCTGATGTCCTTCTTCGCCTCCTCCGACTCGATGACCCTGCCGGCGGTCTTGTTCTCCACGGCCAGGACTCCGTAGTCGATGTCTCCGACGTTCAGGGCGTCGATCACGTTCTTGGCGCTCATCAGGGGGATGAGCTCGACGTCTCTCAAATCGAATTTGCGCGAGAATGTCGCGGCCATCTCTTCGCTGTTCGAGAACGGGATGCCCATGTAGCCTACTTTTACAATCCTGCCTATGTGAACACCCTCGTTTTCGTCGGCCTCAGAGCCGTCTGATTCGGGCGCATCACTGGATATGATAAAATAATATCCAGCATAAGGTCGGAATTTCGAACAACGCCGCTGCGGTGATTCAGGGAACATGTCTAGGATCTGCAAACGAGCAATCGTCCTGGCTAGTAAGGGCGGTGCATAGGTGAATAGACTTCCGATAATAAAAGGTTTTAAATAGTATACAGTAGTGCGGGGAGTGCACGACACAACCGTGCGATGCATTTCATGCACCCGGACAGCAATGCTGACCCGGGGAAGAGGCCGGAGGGCCCCGTCGGATGAGAGCGGGCGGACCCAGTGACGGCCGACCATACGAAACCTGGACGTGTGCTAGATCATACGCCAGCGGCGATGCTACGCCGTATGGGGGATGGTTCGGCTAGAGCGCCGAGGAAGGTCGTGTCAAGCTGCGATAATCGCCGGG
>JAFWTC010000001.1 GCA_017519045.1 Candidatus Methanomethylophilaceae archaeon | reverse complement strand
TCCCTCAGCTTGGTGTCCAGCGCCCAGAAGACACGGACGATACGGAGGGTGTTCTGGGTGACCGGCTCGGACAGGTCTCCTCCGGGAGGAGATACTGCTCCGATGACGGAGACGGACCCGTCCTGGCCGCAGAGGGCCTTGGCGCGGGCGGCACGCTCGTAGAACTCGGAGAGACGGCCTGCGAGGTACGCGGGGTATCCCTCCTCTCCGGGCATCTCTTCCAGCCTGGAGGAGATCTCACGCATGGCCTCGGCCCACCTGGAGGTGGAGTCGGCCATAAGGGCGACGTTGTAGCCCATGTCCCTGAAGTACTCGGCGATGGTCATGCCGGTGTAGACGGACGCCTCACGGGCCGCCACAGGCATGTTGGAGGTGTTCGCGATGAGGACGGTCCTCTTCATGAGGGACTCGCCGGTCCTGGGGTCCTTCAGCTCGGGGAACTCGGTAAGGACCTCGGTCATCTCGTTTCCGCGCTCGCCGCATCCGATGTAGACCACGATGTCCGCGTCGGAGTACTTGGCCAGGGACTGCTGGGTGACGGTCTTTCCGGTTCCGAACGCTCCGGGGATGGCCGCCGCTCCTCCCTTGGCCAGGGGGAACATCGTGTCGAGGACACGGAGTCCGGTGACCAGGGGTATGTCGGGCTGGTACTTCTCGGCGACCGGCCTGGGGTTACGGACTGGCCAGTACTGGATCATGGGGACGTTCTTTCCGCCGATGACGGCGACGGTCTCGTCGATGGTGAACGATCCGCTCTTTATGTCCTCGATCTTGGCGTTGACGATGCCGATGGGGACCAGGATCTTGTGGGATATGGGTCCCTCCTGGACGGTTCCGATGACCTCTCCCTGGGAGACGGTGTCGCCGACCCTGGCGGTGGGCACGAAATCCCATTTTTTGCTGTGATCAAGTCCAGGGGCGGAGACTCCGCGGTAGATGAAGTCGCCCATCTTCTCCCTGAGAATGGGGAGAGGCCTCTGGATTCCGTCGTAAACGGAGGTCAGAAGCCCGGGGCCGAGCTCGACGGAGAGGGGCCTGCCAGTGTTGGTGACGGGCTCTCCGGGTTTTATACCGTCGGTATCTTCGTAAACCTGGATGATAGAGTACTCGCCGACGATCTTGATGACCTCACCCATCAGCTGCTCGTTCCCGACATGCACGACGTCGTACATCTTGGGCGAGATGCCGGTGGCGGTCACGACAGGACCGGCGACCCTGTAAATTACACCTTCAGTGCTCATTTATTCATCCTCGTTTTTGTACAAATCAACGCCAATCGCTCTCTTCACCTTCTCGCGGAGGTCGCTTTCGTCTCCGCCGACGGGCACGACGACGGGCTGGATCGAATCCGTCACCTTCTGCCTGACGCTGAAAGAGAGATTGTCGAGGTCCTTCGCATCCACTGCGAGGATACCTATTGTTGGCTGGCTCATTGCCTCCAGCATTTTTTCTTGGTAGTTGTCCGCATTCGCGATGAACACGCGCCTGATTCCGGCTAGCCTGAATCCGAGTACGAAATCCTCGCTTCCTATGACCGCTATCTCCATCAGATCACCAGCAATCCCTTGATGGTCTCCCTGCTGAGACCTCCGTCGACGCCCCTGGCGACGATACGGATGTTCCTTACCTCCGTCTCCTTGTGGATCATGAAGTCGACCACGGGAAGGACGGACAGGGGGTACATGTGGGCCATCTTCTTGGCCTGGTCCTCCTGATACTTCTTGATGGCGGCGATGACAGCCCTGTTGTTGTAGGTGTCTGAGTCTAGGACGGGTTTTATGTACTCATCATAGAGCTCGAGACGGGACATGTCCCCGGTCGCCGCCTGCACGGTGTCGGCGTTCGCGAGGACCTGGGCGAACTTGGAGTCGATCTGCATCCCTCCGGGGATGAAGTACTTCATGACCTGTTCGCCGGTTATGCCCTCGGACTTGAGCTTCATGATGGTCCTCAGGTTGACCACGTCGATGTCCTTCCTGATGTAGTTCAGGAAGATCTTGGTGGGCTGGGTGTAAGGACTGATGCTATCGAGGAGCCTCTGATAGTGGTACTTGTCGAGGAAATCCTCGATGACCCCGTGGTTTCCGGTCTCCTTGTACTCGGAGAGGACCTCCGCGGGGAACTTGACCTTCCCTATCTTGCTGTACTCGTTCAGCACGTCGTCGACGGAATCAAGCGAGATAAGCTTATCCAAGGCCTCCTCGTCCACCTTTCCGGCGGGAACAAGGTCCTCCTTGATGCCCGCCGCGTCGAGCCCGTAGGACTTCCCGCGGATGATGACCTTCAGGTTCCAGATGTCCCACTTCTCGAGGTAGGCGGCGACCATTATGGCCAGCTCGCCCTGGGACGCTCCGAGGATGCTCTTGAACACGTTCGCCATGTTCTGATAGGTGGCGTGCTCTACGAGCTCGAGTCCCTCGAACCTTCCGGCCAGGTCGGCCATCTCCTTCTGATACCCGGACTCGCTGATGTAGCGGGAGATCTCCGGGACGCTCATCTGGATCATCTTGTCGTAGTCGTCCTCCTTGAGAAGATGCGACTTCTTGGCCTTCACCCTGGTGACGGTGTACGCGTAGTTGCCTTTCCTTACGCTGCGCTTGAACATCTGGTTCACCCGAAGAGAATGCTGGACACAGTCTTGATCTCGCGGTTCCAGATGGACTGGAGTATGGTGGAGTACTGCATGTCGACCTCGACCTGCCCGTCCTCGCTCCTGAGGATGAGCCCGGCCTTGATCCTGCTGTCCTTCTCGACTGAGGAGACGCCGAGGTCCTCGGCGGTGAAGGAGTCGCGGTCGGACATGATCGCCTTGGGGTTCTCGATGATCCCCTCGACGGCCTTCACCATGGCCCTGTACTGCGCCAGCTTCTTCTCGGCGGGAGCGTTCTCGAGGTCGGAGAGGGTCTCGTTGAAGGCCCTGGCGAGGACGTCCTTCTTCTTGGCGAGGACGATCTTCTTGCTCTCGAGCTCCGCGCTGGATATCTCCTGGCGCTTGAGGCGTTCCACCTCCTCGGTGCGCTTCTTGGCCTCTCTCTCTTCTATCTCAGCGATCTTCGAGGACGCGTCGGCGCTGATTCTGGCGACCTCCGCGCTGGCCTGCTCCTGGACGGCCTTGGCCTTGTCCTGGGCGACCTTGAGGATCTCCTGAGTGACGTTTGCTAATCCTGCCATGAGATTACCTCTTGGCGGAATCACATCACGAAGATAGCGAGGATAGAGATGACCAGTCCGAAGATGACGATGGTCTCGGGAAGAACCATGAAGATCATGGCTTTTCCGAACAGGCTGGCGTCCTCGGTGATGGCCCCGACGGCGGCCGCTCCGACGTTACCCTCCGCGATACCCGCTCCGAGACCGGTGAGTCCGACTGCGAGTCCTGCTCCAACTGCGATAAGTCCTGCTGCTTCTGCTGCTGCCATTTATGATACCTCTTATGCTTTTTCTTTGTCGGAAGTGGTTTTCACGCGTTTGATTTTAAGGGGTTCGTACTCTACTCCGCCTCCCTCATAGAACTTGACCATGAGTTCGACGAACTGCAACCTCAGAGAGTGGAGTCCCGCGGAAAGGATACCGAGGGTCCAGATCATCAGATGGAGGAACGCGAAGAGCGCGAAGGCCACGATGAGGGCAATCGGCCCCTCTCCGAGTCCGCCGTAGATCATCCCTATGCAGATGTAGTTGAAAGCGAGGGCCATTCCTGCCTTGGACATCCCAATCGCGGCGATACGAGTGTAAGAAAGCACTCCTCCGACGATTCCGGGAAGCTCGAGGACGGCCTGCATTCCGTCTTCGGGTATGTTGAGTATGATTCCTATAGCCAGAGCGACCGCTCCGATTCCGATGATGATCATGACGGAGTCGAAGGACTGGCCGTAGATCAGGATCATAGCGAGGGAATAACAGATGAGGACCATGCCGATGAAGCTGAGGACCCATCCGCCCTTCTCCTTGAATGCGTGGACGAAGCCGTGCTGGAGGGTCTTGTTGTAGACCGCGCAGCAGTAGGCCAGAAGAAGGTGGCATACTCCGATGTAGACAGACAGTTTAAGCTGGAATCCGATCCAGTCCGCGCCGAGCTTGGTGACTCCGTGGCCTCCGGGAAGGATGCCCTCGAAGAAAGCCGGAAGATTGTCGAGCCCGAGCAGATATTGCCAGGTGTACGTGACGTCGTCGGCCGTATGTTCGCCGACGAAGTGCATTCCTAGACATTCTCCATAGAAGAACAGTCCGAAGATGAACGCCCATATGCCTCCGAAGAAAAGCACGGTGGCGATGGCGCGCCAGTCTTTGTGGTGCGTGACCTTGAGGCCGTACGCTCCGAGTATTATGAAAGGAATCGAATATCCCACGTCTCCGATCATCATTCCGAAGAACAGGGGAAGGAATATCGCGATCAGGATGGAAGGGTCAATCTCCTGATACTTGGGCACCGACATAAGCTTCGTCGGATACTGGAACTCCTTCACCATTCTTCCGTTGTTGAACTTGGTGGGGACCTCTTTGAATCTGTCCTCTGCGGCTTCCACCTCTTTCATGGTCCTTCCGCGGTTCTCGATGATCTCGACGTAGGTGCCTTCCACCTTCGATTCGATCTCGATCTTCGCGCTTTCGGCCTTCTTGGTGGGGACCCACGCGTCCGCTACGAAGGAGTAGGCGCTAGAGGCGATCCTCACGGGAAGCTCTCCCTTGTCGACCTCTATGGCGAGCTCCTCTTCGGAAGCCTTGAGGAAATCCTTGTGTTTCTCGAGAAGAGCGGCGAGCTCCCCCTCGATCTTGACCATCTCCGCATCGGCGGAGACGAGCTCGTGCTCGACCTTCTTCAAGGCGGCGGCCGCGGAACCGGTGTCCTCGGGGACGGTTATCTCCGAGAAATCGCAATCCGAAAGCACGGACTGCACCTTGTCCTTGTCCTCCACCCTGCAGAAGACTGCCGCGATGCCGTCCTCCTTCTTGGAGCCCGCCCTGTATTCGACCTCGCAGGGAATCCCGGAGAGGGCGACGGACGGATCGACCGCGACCGTTCCGACCATGGACACGATGCTCCTGTAGCCGGAGTACATGTCAAGGTCGATGTCGAGTTTCGAGAGGACGTCTAAGCTCTTCTTTTTGGCGTTTAACTCAGTGATCCTCTGATTTAGATCATTCTTCTTGTCGAGGACGGATATGACCTCGTCCTCGGCAAACTCGACGCTGTCAGCTGATAGCTTCTTCTTGATCTCATCCACGGAAACGACGTTGGTGGGCGTCTTTTTGGTGATGCCCAGGTCCTTCTCCATCGAACGCACCTTCAGCAGCCTTTCGGATGCCTTGGGGGCGTACGGACGGGGCGTTCCGAGGGTGAAACCTTCATCCGCGTCGACAGTATGATCGATCAGGTGGACGGTTCCCATGCTGTACAGGACATCGATAGCCTGGTCCAGACGGGAGTTGGCGCCCACGATCACAATCCTACTCATCGACTCAGGAAGTGACATTTAAGGTCCTCTCGAATTCTTTATTGAGAAAATCTTTGACTTCCTTTATCTTCACCATGGACTTCTGCTCGATCGCCGCCGCCTCGGAGTTGCCGCCTTTCAGCAGATCCGCGCGCTCGGCGTTGAGTTTGACCTTGGCTTCGGTTATAGCGGATTCGAAGGAGCTGCGGTACTGAGCCTCAGCGTCTTGAATCTTCTTCACAGAGTCTCTGCGAGCATCAGCGATGACGGATTTCATGTCGGCTTCCGCTTTCTGAATGATAGCGTCAGCTTCCTTCTCCGCATCCTTAATTCCCGAAAGTATGTCAGTTCGGCTCATATCAACACTCCCCGACCCTAAGCAAGGTAAACGGAGAGGTGTACTTAACTGTTAGTGCTAATAAACAATTAGAAAAAGGTTTATAATGGTTGTATCAGGAATCCATGGTTACTGGTCCTTGAGGCGATACTCCCTGACTATTATGTTCGTCTCGTCTAGAAGGCTTCTCGAGAGCTCGTCCGGATACCCGTCGTTGTAGATGATCTCCTTGATTCCGGCGTTGATCAGGATCTTGGAGCACATGGAGCAGGGGAAGGTGGTGGTGTAGATGGAGGCGCCGTCGACGCTCACGCCGAAATAAGCCGCCTGGACCACCGCGTTCTGCTCGGCATGGACGCCTCTGCAGAGCTCGTGCCTGGTCCCGGAGGGGACGTGGAGCTGCTCCCTGATGCATCCCAGATCCTCGCAGTGGCGGGTGCCCTTGGGAGAGCCGTTGTAACCGGTGGACAGGACCCTTTTGTCCTTGACTATGACTGCCCCGACCTTCCTCCTTATGCAGGTCGACCTGGTGGACACCAGCATGGCCATCTCCATGAAGTATTCGTCGTTGCTCGGTCTGTTCATGACGCATCATCGCCGATAGAGTATATAGGCAGTTTCTAAACTGAATGCGAAATATATGTAAATAGAGGCATCCCGTTAGCCACGACGTGAATCCCGACAACAAGAAGATGCTCATCATCGCCGGGGTGGCGATAGCGGTCATCGCAGGAGGATACGTCGCCCTCATAGCTTACAGCGGGATGAACGTGCCCTTCAGCGTGGTCATGTCCCAGAGCATGCAGCACGACAACGAGAGGTCCGAGATAGGCTGCATCGACACGGGGGACATAGTCGTCGTCAAGTCGAAGGACAAGACGACCATACAAAGCTACGTCAAAGGAACGCAGACCGGATACTCCACGTTCGGAGACTACGGGTCCGTGATCATCTATGAAAGGAATTCGTCGGCCAATCCCGTGATACACAGAGCGATAGTATGGCTCGAATGGGATTCCGGAGAGAAGAAGTGGAAATCCGAAGAGCTGAAGGGATACGAGGGTGACTGGTACTGCAAAGTCACGTCCATCGACGGATCGGCGGAGAAGAAGGACGCGGATAACCTCGAGGGGACCCTGGTATTCCGTGACGTCACCCGTTCGGGGAAGAACGTCAGCATATCCCTGACCAGCCTCACCAAGGAGTCTGGATTCCTGACGATGGGGGACAACCCCGTGACGAACAACAGCTTCGACCAGGCCTCCGGGATAATCAACCATCCTATAGGTATGGAGGATATCAAATCCGTCCCCTTCGCGGAGCTCCCTTGGATCGGAGCGGTGAAGATCCTCACCGGGAACAGCAGCTCCAACTTGAAATACGTCCCCAACAGCCTGCCTTCCTTGGCGATGGCCATCATACTGATCATTACCGCGGTGATGCTCATCGACCTGGCGCTGCAGTGGAGGTATTCCGAATTAGAAAAGCGGAAATGAGGCGTGGGAGCCCCCCACCCCTCCATTTCCACTGGAACCACTCTCGAAGGATATCCCCCTTCCGAAAGAAAGGGTGACATGGTTTTCAAGAGGGCTGCGAAGCCGTTGAAATCTTTGAAAACGACTAGATATTACCTTTTCGAATTGGTTTTAAGATTGCTAAATGAAAATTGGAAGAGAAAGAATTCGGAAATTCAGAATTTTCGAATCCTTCCACTGGAACCTCAACAGATGGTGGTCTGTGTAGGAGGCTTGTACGCGAAGAAGTCTATGAAGGCGTCGTCCCCCTTGATCATGTTGACGATCTCCTTGGGAGTGCTGAGCTCTATCTCCTTAGTACGACCGGCGCGTCCGAAGGACTTGACCCTGGCATGGACGATTCCGAGCATATCCAATTCGGATATGAGGCCTGCGACCCTTCTCTGAGTGAGCGCGGATTGGCCTATTATATCGCAGATGTACTTGTATTTCGTAAAGACGTCGCCGGTGGTCATTGGCTCGTTGTCATCCTCTTTATTGAGAATGACGCTCAGAAGAACGGTTTTTGATTGGATCGTAAGAGTCTTGATTATTTCTGAGACGGCATCCAGCTCGATCTTGTTCTTCGCATAACGGACATGGGCGGAAGTGACCTTCTTGTCGCCGTTTCTCTCTGCGATGTCTGCCGAGATCCTGAGAAGATCCAATGCTTTCCTCGCATCACCCATCTCCTGAGCCGATAAGGCAGCGCAATAAGGAACGACATCGGGTTCCAGGACGCCTTCGTCGAAGGCGAACTTCGCTCTTTCATAGAGAATGTCCTGAAGCTGGACGACGTTGTAGGGAGGGAAGATGATCTTCTCCTCTCCGAGGCGGCTCTTGATCTTCGGGCTTAGGAATTCGGTGAACTTCGCATTGTTGGTTATCCCGATAATGGAGACCTTAGAATATTTCAGGACCTCGTTAATCGTGGTCAGGAAGTAGAAAATGTCGTCCCCGTTTTTCTGGAACGACCTGTCTATTTCGTCTAAAACTATGATGTAGATCTTGTCGTGAGCGTCGATGTACTTTGTCAGCTCGGAGAAGATCCTGTCGAGGCTCCATCCCGTGAACGGGATCTTCATGTTCGGCTCCTCGATGATCTGGTTGGACATATTGTAGAGTATTCCGTAAGGAGTGTCCACCACTTCGCAATTCACGTAGATGAAAGCGCAGTTGTCCTGGTTCGGATCCGCCTTCCTCAGCTCCTTTCCGATGTAGTTCATCACTGCGGTCTTCCCGGTTCCGGTCTTCCCGATGATGAGGATGTTGGATGGCTTGTCCTTGTTCAAGGAAGGAGCCACGATTTCCACCACTTCATTTATTTTGTCCATCCTATGAGGAAGATTCTCAGGAATATAGGACGACTGAAGTATTTTCTTGTCCTTCACTATCACATTTCTCTTCTGCATGTATTGCGTGAAGATGTTGGATTCCGTCATTTTATTCCCATTCCAATGGAAGAACCGTGGTGAAGTTCCATTTCCAGTGTATTTGTGACTTGCTTATAATCGTTTCTTATCCCTGTCTCTGATGTCCCTATTCTTCTCAGAACGATCCTTTCTTTTAGGGTTTCCAGCGGAAATATTCGGGTTTTCCTTTCTTCTTGTTTTTTTCTTCTCAGTTGAGTTAAATATCAGGTCTCTCTATTTCCAATCGCACTTGAGGAGGGTGCAAATAATGAAAGGATGGCTCGTTATCGGCGCTTGCATTCTCGGCATTGCCGCTTTCATCGGCGTTCTCTGCCTGATAAACTCGATCGCTTGAAACGGGGGATACCCCTTTTCAACGGTTCCAGTGGAAATGGAGGGGTGGGGGGCTATGTCCTCCTACCGCACGCCCAATCTTTTTCAATATTTAGGCCGAAGACTGGGCGATGAACAAATATCTGGTCCTTTCAGCGTCAGTCTTGGCCGTCATTCTGATATTTGCGGCCTTTGGGGGGAATCCCTTCGACGATTACGATTACACTGGAATTGTCCATGACATAAGGGCTAGCTCCTCCGGATACGTCTTCTACTTCGACTCCTCCGAAGGGGAGAGCTTCAAGTGCTTTTTCAGAGAAGAGGTATCCGAGCTGGGGTATTACGGCGTTTCCGGCTCCTTCTCCGACGACGGCAGCATATTCTTCGTCGGAAGCGCGGAATGCCTGGACGCTCGCAGGTTATAAGTCGGGATTCCTTGATTCGGCGTCGATGTTCGTCGCCGTCGATGACACGGATTCGATGAAGGGCAACTGCACCACGTTCCTCGCCACGGAGATCATCCGCGAGTTCTCCGATCTGGACCTCATAGGGAATCCCCGTTTGGTCCGCCTGAATCCCGCGGTTCCGTGGAAGACCAGGGGGAACGGGTCCCTGGTGATGAGGTTCGGGAAGGGGATAGGTCCGAAGAGGCTCATCGGGATGATCGGCGGCCGCTACGTGTACTGCTACGATTCCTGCACCTCCTTCGAGCCTGACGCGGAGGAGATGAGGCGCAGGATAATCCCCCACATCCAGGAGCATCACGAGGACGATTCCGATCCGGGGTTGTTGATTTCCAGGACGAAGCCGTCCCAGGCCTACTATTGGAGGGGGGTGAGGACGATCCTGTCCCGTTCCGACGTGGATCCTGAAATCGAGAGGATCGGAGGGACCACCTTCGAGATCGGATGCGGAAGGGGGCTCATCGGCTGCGTCTGCGGCATGGCATGGAGGCCTCGCGACAGCACCTTCGAGCTTCTCTCCTACCGTCCGGAGTCCCGCTGGGGCACCGAGAGGGTGTTCGATCCGCTGACGATACGCGACGTGGAGCACGGATATCCTTCCACTTTCAACAGCTGGGAGGACAGGGAGGGGAAGGTCGCGATGGTTCCCGCAACCCCCTGCCCGGTCATGTACGGGCTCAGGGGGGATTCCGAATCCGATCTGATCAGAGCGTCAGCAGAGATAGATACGGAGCCCATTGAGAGGTGGATGGTCTTCCTCACCAATCAGGGCACCGACGACCACATCATCAGCCATCCGGCTGAACTCATCCCGAATCAATCCTACCTCATTCCCGGGAAGGTGTCCAAGTCTCCGTTCCATATCCACGGGGGGCACGTGATAGTCCGTATTTCCACTCCCTTCGGAGAGCTGGATTGCGCGGCGTACGAACCTTCCAAGGAGTTCAGGCTCGTCTTGGATTGGCTGGACGTCGGCGATAAGGTGGAAGTGATGGGGGAGCTCAGGGAGGATCCCAGGACCCTCAACATCGAGAAGCTCCATGTCGTGGATGCGGTGAAGGAGTACTGCAAGATCTCCAACCCGGTCTGTCCCGTATGCTCCAGGACCATGGGCTCCGCCGGCCGTGGAGCCGGGTTCAGATGCAAGAGGTGCCATACCCGCGCCTTCAGTCCCGTATCAGAAGAATCCATCCGTTGGATGGTCCCGGGATGGTACGAGCCTCCCACCGCCGCCAGGAGGCATCTCTCCAAGCCTTTGAAGAGGATGGGTCTGGTCCAGCCCGTGGAGTTCGTCAATGGTCGTAATCGATAATCGACATTGTTTTATAGGGATTATATATGGTTCATCCAGAGGAACATTCTATGGATGAAGCAGTCATTTTGAGCGCCGTAAGGACGCCTATCGGGAAATACGGAAAGACTCTCGCGGGGATTAAAGCCACCGACCTCGGGGCGATGGCAGTCAAGGAGGCGGTCTCCAGGGCCAGGATCCAGCCTTCTGACGTCGAGGAGTGCATCATGGGGAACGTCATAAGCGCGGGCCTCGGGCAGAACCCTGCTAGGCAGGCGGCCGTGGGAGCCGGGCTTCCCGTCGAGATCGGTTCCTTCACCGTCAACGCCGTCTGCGGATCCGGGATGAAGGCGCTGATGCTCGCATCCGACGCCATCAAGGCGGGACAGTACGACGTCCTCGCCGTCGGAGGGATGGAGAACATGTCCGCCGCCCCCTACCTCCTGAACGGGGCCAGATGGGGGTATAAGATGAACGACCAGACCATGGTCGACGCCATGGTTCATGACGGCCTCTGGGACATATTCAACAACCAGCACATGGGATTCACCGGCGAGATCGTCGCCGAGAGGTTCGGGGTCACCCGCGAGGACGCGGACGAGCTCTCCATGCAGTCCCACCTCAAGGCCGCGGCCGCCACCAAGGAGGGGAGGTTCAAGGACGAGATCCTTCCGGTCACCATTCCCTCGAAGAAGGGCGACATTGTCCTGGACGCGGACGAGGGAATAAGAGCCGACACCACCATGGAGGCCCTTGGGAAGCTGAAGCCCGTGTTCAAGAAGGACGGGATGGTCACCGCCGGCAACTCCTCGCAGCTGAGCGACGGGGCCTCCGCGCTCGTCGTCGCCTCCAGGAAATGGGCGGACGAGCACGGATATTCTCCTCTGGCTGTCATCGAGGCCTACGGCGAGAGGGGCGTGAAGCCGGAGTACATCATGGAGGCCCCCATACCGACCACCAGGCACGTCCTGAAGAAGGCCGGGATGACCATCGACGACATCGACCTGTTCGAGCACAACGAGGCCTTCGCGACCGCTTCATGCGCCGTCAAGAAGGAGCTGAACGTCCCCGACGAGATATTCAACGTCAACGGAGGGGCGGTCGCCCTCGGACACCCCATCGGATGCTCCGGAGCCCGCGTGCTCACCACCCTGCTCTATGCTTTGATCAACCGCAAGAAGGACGTCGGGCTCGCCACCCTCTGCCTCGGAGGAGGCAACGCGGTGACGACCATAATCCGCCGCTGCTGATCTCCAAATCACTTCCGCTCCTCCGGGAGCGGTTCTCTTATTCTTGAAGCGTGCCTGCACGCCCTTCCTCTTTAATCCTATCCGTCATGGAAGCCGCATGGAGGGGGATTCCGATAGGTTCGAGCCCAGGTTTGACCAGTGCGTTAAAGCCATCATGACGGACATCCGCATATTGTCCCATGTCATCGGGGTCTTGGTTCCGAATCTGAAGGACGTGCAGCCGGAGGAGATCCGGAGAATGTGGGACGAGGGGGATATCGTCTCCATGGGGACCGAGCTCGTCACTCCCGGCGGTAAGGGGATGAGCACCGATCTGCTCTTCAGGATTCGCTTGAAGGATGGAAGCATGTGCTAGCTGGACGTGGAGGGCCAGATCTTTCGTGGAGACGACTTTCTTCCGAGGGCTTAGGCCTACGCTTCGAAGATACTTGACGATGAGAGGCTTCTGCCCGGGTATGGGGGCTATGGCGACCTGTGCAAGGTCTACAGCTCCTGGGTATTGTTCGATCCGCGCGCATCCGATCGTAACAGGATACGCAGATACGTCTGTTCGGAAAGGACGGATGAAGGCTTCTGCGATTCTCCGGAAATACTGGATTTGGAGGAGATAAGGGTCATAGGCATAGGCGACCCGTCTGAAGCCGATTCCCCGATGATGAGGTCGATGGACGTCTTATTCTGGATTGGGCTTGATAGAACCGAACGTCGCAGGATGTTCAAAGAAGTCTTTAAGTTGAACACGGAGGATTATGGTCTCGAAAGGAGGTTTGAGGATATGTATTCCAGTTTGAATGAGGAGTTCAAGACCCATTGGAGTAATGTAGGGTATGAAAAAGGAATCGTGCAGGGAAAGGCTGAAGCCCGCAAGGAAATGATCGACGCCTACTCTGACACCGTGATCAGACTGACGTCCAGCATGGGGCTTTCCCTGGATTCCGCCATGGATTGCGTTCCTGGGGACATCGCCGCGGAAGTCAGGAGAAAGGTCGAGTCCCGTCTTTGATTCTTCGAATCCGTGGTCGCATCTCAATCGAAATGCCTCAGTGCCCTTATGGCATTCTCGCATCCCTGCGCAGCGGACCTCTCAAGCCATTTCCTCGCCATTTCCGCCGATTGCTCGACGTCCCCTCCTTTAACGTACATGTATCCTCGTAGGAATCGCAGGCGGATATAATCTGGCTTCGCGGTTCGAGGTCAGGATTTTTAACGGATATGCGTTACCAGTCTGCATGAGGCCCCTCGAGCATTTCCTGTCGTCGGCGGAGTCGTGCGAGGACGAGATGATCGAAGTCATGATGGGGATGATCCGCATCCCCGCCATAGCTCCGGAGAACGGGGGGACCGGGGAAGGTCCCAAGGCCGATTATCTCATGGAGAGGCTCCGGGGATTCGACGAGGTCAGGAGGATGGACGTCCCGGACGTCACGGATCCTTCTGTCCTGAGGCCCAACATCCTGGCCAGGAAGGCCGGGAGGAAGCCGGGGACCGTGTGGATAGTCTCCCACATGGACGTGGTTCCCGCCGTGGACCTGGACGCATGGGACTCGCCTCCGTTCGAGCCCGTCCTGAAGGACGGGAGGATATACGGCCGGGGCACGGAGGACAACGGACAGGCCGTGGTGTCGTCGCTGTTCGCCTCCCGCCAGTTCCTTTCAGAGGAATTGCAGGGGATGTCCCTCGGAATCGCATTGGTTTCCGACGAGGAGACCACCAGCGAGATGGGAATCGCGCACCTCCTGAGGGAGGGATGCTTCTCCGAGGAGGACGTGATCATTGTTCCGGACTGGGCCTCCCCCAGGGGCTCCAGGGTCTGGGTGGCGGAGAAGAGCCTGCTGTGGCTCAGATTCGACGTCGTAGGGAAATCCGTACACGGCTCCACCCCTCATAAGGGGGTCAACGCGTTGCGCGCGTCGGCGCGGTTCATGACCGATCTTATGGACGTCCTGGAGAGGAGGTTTCCCGAGGAGGATTCCATGTTCAATCCTCCCTTCTCAACGTTCGAGCCCACCAAATGCTCCTCGACGGTGGACAACGTCAATACGATTCCCGGCACGCACAGCTTCTGCATGGACATGCGCCTGCTTCCGTCGGTGGACATCGACGAGGTGGTGAAGGTCGCTGAGGAGACGGCCAAGAGGCACTCCCTGGCGGGAGGGGCGTCCATAACTGTTACGGAGATACAGAGAAACCTGTCCGGGAGGCCTTCCTCGACGTCGTCGAAGGGGTTCGGCGCTCTTCTAAAGGCCGTGGAGAAGGTCACCGGGACGTCTCCGGTCGCTTCCGGAACGGGGGCGGCCACCTGCGCCAACTTCTTCAGGCTGGCCGGATTGGACGCGTACGGGTGGCAGTTCGGCGGAGGGACGCTTCACGGTCCCAACGAGCACGTCACGCTGGAGAATCTGATGACCGACTGCAAGGTCTTCACGGCGCTGTACTACGAGCTGTGCCTGAAGGGATGATCACTCGAACATCCTGTCGATCATCCAGTCGGTGTTGAACTTGACGATGTCCTCGTACTCCTGACCGTTGCAGACGAACGCGATGGGCTTGCCGATGGTGTGCGCTATGGATAGCGCCGCTCCGCCCTTGGCGTCGGTGTCTATCTTGGTGAGGATGACCGCGTCGATGCCGATGGCGGCGTCGAAGACCTTCGCCTGCTCTATGGCGTCGTTCCCGGCGAGGGAGTCTCCGACGAAGATCTTGAGGTCGGGCTTGGCGACCCTGACTATCTTCTTCATCTCTTCGATGAGGTTGTTGTTGGTCTGCATGCGGCCGGCGGTGTCGATGAAGACGACGTCCTTCCTCTTGGACTTGGCATGTTCGATGGCATCGTAGGCGACGGCCGCGGGGTCCGCGTCGTGGGCCTGCTTGACGATCTTGCATCCGAGCTTCTCGGAGTGAATCGTGAGCTGCTCTATGGCGCCTGCCCTGAAGGTGTCGCACGCCGCCAGGACGACGGTCTTGTCCATCTTCTGGACGCGGTTCGCCAGCTTGGCGATGGCGGTGGTCTTGCCGGTTCCGTTGATCCCGACGAACATTATGACCACGGGCCTCTCGCGTCCCTCGAGCCACTTGTCGAAGTCGAACTCGTTGATCTTGAGGACGTCTCTGACGGCGTCCTTCACGGCCAGCTCCACGACCTGGTCCAGGGTGTAGGAGCGGTCGTATTTCTTTCCCAGGAGGTTCTCCCTGACGCCCGCCTTGATCTCCTCGGCGACCGGATACGCCACGTCGGCTTCCAGGAGGATGAGCTCGAGTTCGTCGAGGACGTCGTCCAGAGGATCCTCCTTGATCTTCTTGTCGAAGAGCCCTGAGGAGATCCCCGCTTCGGATTTATGCTCGGTCTTCTCCTGCTTCTTGCGCTTGAGGAACTCCTTCCTGGAGACCTTCCCCTCCTTGGGGGGCTCTTCAGCGACGGTCTTGACAGGCTCGGTGACGGCGGTCGCCACATCTTCCTTCACCTCGGCGGCCTTGGGGACCTCCGGAGTTTCAGGAACCTTGGGGGCTTCAGGCGTCTGAGGGCCGACGGGAGCGGCGACTTCCGTAGCGGTTTTGATTTCGGGGGCCTCGGGCTTCTTCGTTTCCTCCTCGTCCTTGTAGACCTTCTTCTCGTCGATCTTCTTCTCGGCTCTGGAGAAGAGGCTCTTCATCTTGGACTTGAGGGAATCGAACATCCGGTGACCTCCTTCACTGCGCCTTCTGCTGCCTTGCGGAGTACTCCTGCTGTATGGCCGCGGTGAGGTTGTTAAGGGCGTTTTGGGAGTCGCTGAGCGCCTCCATGGTCTTCTTGAGGGCTTCGGAAATCTCGGCGATGTTGGCGCCCATGTATTCTATGGCCGATTCAGGGTTCTTCTCGACGGAGATGTCCGAGCCGATGTCGACTATCACGTTTCTGTTTGACGTCACCTTGACGGTTATGAAGGAGTTGGCGCCGACGGGGACCATGATCTCGTCGCCTTCCTTGGCGTCCTTGAACGCTTTGAGCGCCTCGGAGGCCATAGTGACCTCGTCGAGCGAGACGCGGAGCACCTGGACCTGGCGCGAGAGGGACTCCACCCTCTGTCTGTACGATTCCGCAACGGAGATCGCCTGGCGGAGCTCTGCGTCTTCCACGTTCACTCACCGATCTGGTACTTCACGACGTGGTTGGTGACCTGGTCGCCGGAGATCTCGGAGACTTCGGAGATGTCGATCTGCCATCTCTTGAGCTTGTGCTTGCTTCCGATGGTGGAGTATGCCTTCTCCATCACGGCGGCTTCGCTGTCGGCGGCCATTTCGACGGAGAAGGGCTGCTTGCCGTACCTTGCGTCTGCATAGGAACCAGTGACACGGAATGCTTTCATAGTGATTACCTTGGTTGCCCTTGAACCTTGTATTATAAATAAACCTTTGGTGCGTGCGCCAATCCTCGCGCCGGGTCGTGGCGACATACGCGGTAAGATGTTCGGAGCGGTGCAAGCTAACGACTAATGGTGTTGAATTCATCGCGCCCTCTGCGGCATTCGAAGGCGGGCATAGCCTTTGCGCGGTTCACGCCTTGGTGAGGAGCCCCAGTATGGCCATTACCGCGGCCATGAGCAAGGCGACTATTTTGGTGTTCATTTGCTGCCTCTTGCGATATAACGCAATCTCCGCATGCGTCTTGGACGATATAAACCCTCTTGGAGCGTTCAGAAAAGCCTTTCGCCTCCCTCGGACTCCGACCGGTGGCCGAAGTCCGCCATCTTCCTTCCGATCAGGAAAATCGCGGCGAACTCCGGGACCTCCGTCTCTCCGCTGAGCGACATGTCCTGCCCTTTCATCCTCAGGCCGGCGTCTTTCCTCATAGTGATTTTCACCGGGGCGTCCGTGTATGTGTCCGGGACGGCCATCTCCAGGGGATCGAAGTTCGTGAGCTCGTCCCTGGTTATCGGCGTGACCCTCAGCCCGCTCTTGCCGTGGACGGAACCGGGAAGCCTTATCAGCCTCTTGATGTCGGCTGTGACCGGCTCGTCCACCTCGCCCGCCAGACGGTGCGCCACGTCCTCCCCCATGACCTTCACCAGAATGTCCTGCGTCGGCTTGGAGAGGAACGCCATGGTGTCCCTTTCGAACATCGCCTTGCGGTTCTTGATCACCTCTTCCTTGGCCTTCTGGATCGTCTGCGTTCCGCTGCCCTTGATGCTCGGGTATTCCTTCTTGAAGTCCTTCGGATCCATCGCGCAGAGGTCGTCGGCCACCTTCTCCAGGGCCTTCCTCATGCGGCGCCTCCATCCGCCGCACTCCTTGGGCGGAAGCAGCCTGTCCTTGGAGACGTTGGTGTAGGTGCCGGATGCGGTGGAGACCTGGGACGTCGCGACCTTGTGGTACGGGAACACCCAGTCCATGTTGAGGCCGGAGCACGTTATGTAGTCGACCAGCTCCCTCCTCTCGTGCGTCCCGAGCCCCATTATGTCCGGCGTCCTCACGTGCGCATGGTATCCCCTTCCGCCGGAGAAGGTTATGTGCACCTGGTCCTCCGAGAATCCCAGGTCCCCCAGCAGGAAGTCGTCCACCAGGGATATCATCTCCCCGCGGATGCATCCGAGCATCTCGGCGTAAGTCATCTTGTCGGCCCCTTCCAGGTGGTCCGCGTCCAGGTCGAAGATGAGCTCCGCGCCCATCCATCCCTTCTCCTCCATGGTGGGGGCGTCCGGCCGGCGGTAGTACGACGTGGAATAGTAGCTGTGGGACGGCACCTGGAGCGCCATGAACCTCCCCAGCTCCTCCGGCGTCTTGAACGACAGGTGCCTCTGGACGTACGTCTTGTCGAAGAACATGTACCCGAACTCCCTCCGGGTGAACCTGTCGGGCATCGCGGGGACGTTCTCGCGGTAGTACCTCTTGAACGCCTTGTACATGAAGCGCTGGTTCGCGTCCATCTCCTCATCCTCCCGGGGTCACTAGCGCCTTCTTGCGGAACAGCGACATCCCGTACGTCAGCGTCCTTCTCTCCATCGCGCCGTGGATGAACGAATCGTAGCTTTCCACGTCCAGATCCTTGAAGTTCAGCCTGATGACCGGGTATCTGCTCATCTCAGCCATGCATTCCGCGTCTTCGGCTATCGCAAGTCCGTCGAACCACGAGTTCCCTTGGTGTTCGATGTTGAAGAAAGCGTCCACCATGCTCAGGTTCAGGGATTTGCCGAACCTCCGCGGGCGGGTGATGAGGAAGGACCCCGTCCCTTTGTAGCGGAGGATCTTGGCTATGGGCCCGCTCTTGTCGACGAAATAGCCGCGGTTGTCACGTACAGACTTGAAATCGTCATCCCCGACCGGCGGCTCCCACATGCCGTCGCCATGTTCTTCGGACATGAAATGTCTTCCGTATCGCCGTAAATACCGCATTCCCGTGCCTGTCGCGTTATCCTAGCCTTAGTTAGTCAATTATATCCAGCAGCCGTTCCCGTGGTCATGAGCGAGAGGGTCCCGGTCTACGACAACCACGTCCACATGAGCCCGTCCGGGCGCAACGTCGACGCGCTGAGGGAGTACGAGGCCGCGGGCGGGACCGGCCTGACCCTGGTCACCCTCCCGTACAAGGAGGTCAGGATATCCCGCGGGGAGGACTTCGCCGAGTCCTACAGGATAACGTATTCCCTGGCGGAGAAGGCGAGGGAGGCCACGGACCTGGAGATCAACATAGCCGTGGGTCCGTATCCCGTCCTGATGATCCCCCTCGCCGAGGCGTACGGCCTCGAGAGGGCGGAGGAGATCATGGCCAAGGGCATGGAGGACGCGGCCAGGGACGTCGCCGAGGGCAGGGCCGTCGCCATCGGGGAGATAGGGAGGCCCCACTTCCCCGTGTCCGAAGAGATCAGGGAGGCCTCCGACAGGGTCCTGCTCCTGGGGATGCGTCTGGCGAAGGAGAACCGCTGCCCGGTGATAATCCACTGCGAGTCCGACGCCGACACCGACCGCTCCCTGGCCGAGCTGGCGGACGCCGCCGGACTGGACAGGGGGATGGTGGTGAAGCACTCGTCCCCGCCGCTGGTCACCGAGGAGGAGACGTTCGGCGTGATGCCGTCGATCCCGGCGTCGAAGACCAATATAAGGGAAGCGATCGGGAAGGGGACCGACCGCTTCATGATCGAGACCGACTACATAGACGACCCGGAGAAGCCGGGCGCGATAATGTCGGTCACAACCGTCCCCAAGAAGGTGTCCGCCTGGCTGTCGAACGGGCAGGTGCCGGTCGAGAGCATCCACAGGATATGCGGGGACATCCCCGATTCGCTTTACAGACGCCGAGGTGAGAAGATGTCGGTCAAGGTGACGTGCGTGTACGACGAGGGCGCGAAGGAGAACACTTCGCTGATAGGGGCCAGAGGATCGGCCATGCTGGCTGAGGCAGGGGGGAAGAAGGTGCTCTTCGACGCGGGGCTCCGCCCCAGATACCTGGCCCACAACCTCGACTGTCTGGGGATAGACGTCCAATCGATAGACGCGGTGGTGATCTCCCAGGACAATCCCGACAACTCCCGCGGCCTGGACGGGGTCCTGAAGGAGAGGAAGTCCCCGCTGCCGGTCCACGCCCCTCCGGGAGCGTATTCGGGAGGCGGCGGGATGCTGTCCAGGTCCGCAGGCATATCCGAGCAGGCCAGGCCCATGGCGGAGCTGTCCTGCGAGGAGGGCTGGCTGGATATATTCCCGGGGATCCACAGGACCCCGTTCCTGGAGTCCGGCAAGGGCTACAGGGAGGCGTTCCTCGTGCTGGAGACCCCTAAGGGCCAGGTGGTCCTGAGTGGGTTCGGGTCCGGGGGGCCGGAGGCCGTCCTGCTGGAGACGGAATCCCGTTTCAAGAGGAAGGTCCACGCCTTCGTGGGCTCCATAGCGTTGGAAAAGGCGAAGAAGCCTGTCGCCGAGGCCTACGCCCGCTCGTTCCAGGCCCATAACGTCGACGACGTCCTGCTGAACCACGCGGTCGGAAGGAACGGGATCACCAACGTGAGGGTCGTCCTCGGCCTCTCGGCGGTGAAGGACTTCTACGCCGGATACGTGTACGAGACGCGATGCCCGATTTGGCATCAGGGCTGACATTTTTCAATCGTTCTACGATTCGGAGTACGACGTAGTCAGGATTATCTATCTTCATGGCATCCGTTCCACTATGGACGACATCGCGAGATTGGACAGCAACATCGCGTCCGTCGAAATGGAGGGCTTCACCGTCACCCCCGAGACGCGCGAACTCTTGATGAGGTGCATACGCAAGGAGATGACGTATGATGAGGCCATAGACTCCATAATAGCCTCATACGTTCCTCAGACATGACAGTCGAATCTTATTTTCATGTAGAAGACGACACATATTGCTATCCTGGAACGGACGTCCTGTGCAATCTGTTGGGAATCAGGGACGGGACGCAGTTGAGTCTGGTGGAGGCCCAGATAGCCACGGCCGAGATGGAGAGACTGGATGAGGAACCGGTCGTCGGATGCTTCGATTCTGATCATCTAAAGGAGATCCATCGTCGTATATTCCGTAGAATCTACCACTGGGCCGGGGAGTTCAGAACTGTGGAGATATCCAAAGGCATTCCATTTTGTTATTGTGCCAACATAGAGAGGGAGTTGAACGCCGTTTTGGGAAGGCTTCGCGATGAGGATTGTCTGCGTGGAACCCAGAGTAGAGATGAAATGGCGCGTCGTCTGTCATATTATATGTCCGAGCTTAACGCAGTCCACCCGTTTCGTGAAGGGAACGGCCGTGCCCAACGCAAGTTCATCCAGCAGATAGCGTCCTAGTCCGGGTACGAGCTGTCATTCGTAGGGGTCTCCAAGGGGGACATGGTCAAGGCGGCATCAGATTCGATGCTGTGCGACTACGCTGCCATGGACGCCCTGATTTCAAGATGCCTCTCCGGGGGTCATCGAGCATTGCATCACGGGCGCAACATAATTAATCGCGATTTCGATACGTGGAAAGGGGCGTGATTCGAATGAAGATGTTCTGGCGTTTGAAGACCGCGGCCATGTTCGTGTTCATGACGGGCCTGCTGGTCGCCATAGGCGCGGTCATAGGGTACTTCGTAGACGATGTCTGGCTGGGACTCCTGATAATGTTGGGGCTCTCGGTGGCGATGAACTTCTACGCGTACTTCGGGTCCAAGAAAGAGGCCTTAGCCGCCAACAACGTCACCCTGATCCAGCGCGAGGACTGTCCCGAGCTCTACGAGGTTGTCGAGAGGCTCGCCACGAAGGCCGGCCTCCCCATGCCGGAGGTGGGGATATCGGAGGTTCCGATGCCAAACGCGTTCGCCACCGGTCGCAATCCCAAGAACGCCGCCGTGGTCGCGACCCGTCCGCTCCTGGACCTTCTGACCGAGGAGGAGCTGGAGGGCGTCATGGCCCACGAGATGTCCCACGTGAAGAACCGCGACATCCTGGTCATGTCCGTCGCGTCCACCCTGGCCTCGATGATCAGCTTCCTTGCCAGGATAGGGGTCTACTCCGCCCTGGCGAACAGCGGCAACAAGAACGGTGGCGGCATCATCATAATGCTGCTGATGGAGATCACCCTGCCGATAGCGGCCATGATGGTCCAGCTCGGGGTGTCCAGGAGCCGTGAGTACCTCGCCGACGAGTCCGGAGGCAGGCTTACCGGGAACCCCATGGCTCTTGCGGACGCACTCATGAAGCTGGAGAGGGGATGCGCCGCGCCCACCAACACGTATGACCGCGACGCCTACGCTAGCATGTGGATTTCCAACCCCATATCCGGCAAGTCTTTCGCATCCAACTTGTTCAGGACCCATCCGTCCACCGCGGAGAGGATCGAGAGGCTCAGGAAGCTCGACATGGAGCTCAGGGGATTCCGCTGATCACATCCTGGGCCGTCTGGAAAGGGGCTCCGGCCCGGAGGCCCGTCATTTGGGGTGGGCGTATCTCCTGTCGAAGTCGTCCATCCTTCTCTTGACCTTCTCCGCCTCCTGCTTGTCGTCGGCGGCGTCGCTTTTGCAGAGCTCCTCGTAAAGCAGGGTCATGGCGGGGCGGTACCTGGACGCGGACAGCCTGAGCCAGCGCATCGCCGAGTCGTGGTCCTTCTCGACGTCGACGCCCTCCAGCTGCATCTTGGCCATGAGGTGCTGGGCCCTCGGGTTGCCCCTTATGGCATGCTTGAGGCACAGGTCGGCCATCTCCTTCCTGGACGCCTTGTCGGTCTTCTTGGACAGGTATTGTATGTAGTACATCACGGCGTCGGGGTTCTCGTCGTCCTTCCCCTTGATCAGGTATTCCAGACCCTTCTTCCTGGTCTTCTCGTCCTCCGAGGCCATGTAGTGCTTCGCGAGGGTGAACAGGGCCCGGTTGGAAAAATACCTGTTCTCCTCCAGGGTGGCCAGCGCGTCGTCGACGGACCTGCCCTCCTCGAGGGACCGGATCGCCTCGTTCACCTTCTTCGAGATCTCGAGGCACTCCTGGTAGATCCTGCTCTTGCTCTGTATGAAGATCCTCTTGGAGTCCATCGTGTACTCGTCGTCCTTCGCGATGTTGTGAACGATGAACCTCTTGCGGTTGGCGTAGTAGTAGTCCAGGTCGTAGGCCTCCTTGAAGTTGTCCAGGAGGCCCATGGCGTCCAGTCCGAAGAGGTTCCTCTGGCATTTGCCGCACAGGCCGCAGTTGGTCCCCGACACGAGGCAGGAGTGAAGGTATTTCTGGGCGGGCCTGTACTTGGAGATGTCGCGGAGCTTCTCGTTCCTCATCAGGGCGAACCCGTCCGAGTAGAGCTTCAGCCTGGCCGTGCTCATTATGGAGAGGGCGAGGGGCTCGTACCTGGCCGGATCGAACACGCTGTTGTTCTCGAACGAGATCGTGGCGCATCCATGGCCGGCGGACGGGTAGAAGTACTTCCGCCAGTGGTATCTCAGCACGAACACCGCGAACATCGAGGAGTAGAGGTGGGAGAGGAGGTGGTTCTGCGGGAACGCCTCCGAGAAGTTGGAGTCCGACTCCACTATCGGGAGACCGACCATGTTCGCCAGGTCCTGGGACCTCTGGTATATCTGGGACACGTTGGAGAGGTAGTCGTCGCCCCTCCCGTAGCTGCCGATGAAGGATCCGACGTTGTTGAGGCACACGTGGGTCAGCCTAAGGCTCTTGCTGGGGTGGTCGGCGTGCTTGTGGAGCGTGTAGAGGGAGTCCACGCCGCTGGAGGCGCTCGTGCCTATGTACCTCCCCCTCCTGATCTTGTCGTCCGGGATGGTGTCGCACCTGATCTCGATCTCCGACAGCCTGAAGTCGTTCTTGACGAGGACCGGGATGAGCTGCTCCGTGAGGTTGTAGTACAGCTCCTCGCTCATGGGGGCGTCCGATTCTATGTCGTAGTGGTTTCTGAGGCAGTAATGGAGGAGGCCTATGACGTACGCGTCGCAGAGGTCGTCGCAGAGCCCCTCCCTGTACTTGGAGTCGACCTCGAACCATACGGTCCTGGTGTCCGAGGAGCCGTCGGCCTTGGTGACGTCGATGCTGCTGGACACGCCGCTGACCGGCCTGTATTCGACGGCTCCCTCGCCTCTCGCTCTCATCAGCATGTTGCGGGGGCCGGGGCTGTTGTACAGGACCGGCTTGCGGATGTGCACCATGCCCTTCATGGTTGCTAGTGAAAGGCCTGGTGATTAATATCCTGTTTGGTGCGCGGAGGGCCTGGATTGCGTTGCGCTTCAGAGTGATTTCCAGTTCATGCTTGTATCCGGTCCGGAAGACCGCATCAGAATCAGGGGTGCCAAGCGGCTCAACGCCAAGGGCATAAGCAAGACGTCCTAACCTGTCGAATCGTTCTACGGCATCAGGCGCTCCGAGTGTTTGCGTGAACCAAATGGCGCAAGAGGACCTTCTCGTTATCCAGCCTCGCCATGTTCTGCATCTGCCTGGAGATGATGGGCCTGACGCATGGCGCCGGCCTCTTCAACATGTACCTCAAGGACGTTTACGCCGGCATGCGGATCTCCGACTCCATAACTGGAGGGTCCGTCACGTCCAACCTGTTCAGGGCCCATCCGTCCACGCTCACGCCGAAGCAGGCCGCCTGAACCACCGCGTTCTGCTCGGCGTGGACGCCCTTGCAGGGCTCGTGCCCGGTTCCGGAGGGACATGGAGCTCAAGGGATTTCGTTGATATTCATCGCCCTGCGGGATCTTTTAAATAATAATTGCAAAAAACGCGTTTTGCGCTATTAAGAGAAAAGATAATTGCACGGACGCTATTAACCTGTTCATGAAAGAGGACGGGTACCGCCCAGGCAAATCCGGCGAGATAAGGGTGCACTATGGGCAGTTCAGCTATTTCTGGCCTTGCGATCTGCCTCTGGAGATTCATCTTGACAAAGGAATCGAGAGGAAGATGGAGAAGGCATTGGTCTCCTTGTCCAGGCTCGACGGGAAGGTGTCCCAGTTGTCCGAGGACGAGCGCGGCACCCTCCTTTTGCCGTTCGTTTTGATGGAATCCGTAAGGTCTTCGGCGATAGAGGGGACCGGGACCACGATGGAGGACATTTACCGTTCTGAAAGAGAGGAGGTGGTCGATCCGGTAAAAAGGGCGGACAACAAGGAGGTGTCCAATTACAGGGATGCTTTGAGGTATGCTATGTCGCATTCTTCGAAGGGTCTTACAGAGGAACTGCTTCTCGAGACGCATAAGATACTGATGAACGGGGTTCGCGGGGAGAACAAATCTCCAGGAAGGTACAGGGAGGTTCAAGTGCTGGTGGGGAACAAGGGCGATACCGTGGATACCGCCAGATTCGTGCCGATACCGCCCGAGGAGGTTCCGTGGAAGATGCTCAATCTTTTTGAGTACATGAACGGGGACGAAGACGGCATCCTCATGCGCACGGCGATGTCGCATTATCAGTTCGAGACCATACATCCGTTCACTGACGGCAACGGGCGTCTAGGAAGGCTATTGGTGATGCTGATCTTGAACCGCGGAGGAGTCCTCAGATGCCCTGTGCTGTATCTGAGCGGGTATTTTGAAGGCAATCGTGATGCATACATAGGGTGTCTCAACGGAATCAGGGAGAGGGACGACTATTCCTCATGGTTGAATCTGTTTCTGGATGCTCTTGTGGCTCAATCGGAAAGCTCCAGTAAACTCATCGACGCTTTGCATTCGTACCGTGCGGAGTTGCATGCGAATGAATCCGATGTCAAACTCATGCGGTTGAAGGATTCCTTGTTCGTGAACCCGTATATCAGGAGGGAGGATGTGGCGGAAATCTGCGGGGTTCACATCACGACCGCCGGCCGTATGGTGTCCAAACTGGTTTCTGAAGGCGTCCTCGAGGAGATCAGCGGGAGAAAGAGGAATCAGCTTTTCGTTTGCGATAGGATCATGGACATTCTAAGGTCTTATTGATCGGAAACTTTGGAGATTTAAATAATAATTGCAAAAAACGCGTTTTGCGCTATTAAGAGAAAAGATAATTGCACGGATGCAAATAAGCGCTGAAGTCGGAGGCTCCGGCCCTTTCGGAATCCGGAAGCCTCCATTTTCGTCAGTTCACCGGCTCCCACTTGGCGAGCTCGTTGACCTTGGACAGGGTGGACCCTCTGCGGATCTCCTCCCTGGTCCTGTTCTCCCTCTCGTGGACGTCCAGGGCGCGGTTGGCGACCTCGACGGCCGACTCCTTGGGTATCACCACGATCCCCGACTCGTCCCCCACGATCCAGTCGCCGGTGCGGACCCTCTGCCCTCCGACGGCGACCTCTATGCCGATCCCTCCGTAGCCCTTCGGCTCTCCGGCGCAAGGGGCCACGGTGCGGGAGAACGCGGGGAACCCGAGGTCGCGGATGTCGTCGATGTCCCTTATGGCGCCGTCGATGACGATCCCGGCGGCCCCCATGACCATCGCGGAGCACGTGGCCAGCTCCCCCCAGACGGCTACGGGCGCCCCGCCCACGTCGACCACCAGGACGTCCCCCTTCTTGACGCGGTCTATCGCCTCCACGGGCTTCGCCCAGTCGCCGTTGGTGGTCTGGACGGTCAGGGCCCTGCCGACCATCCTCTGCCTATGGGCAAGAGACTGGGGGAGGATCCCGATCATGACGCCCTGCTTATGGAACGCGTCGGATATGTTGCAGGTGGAGACCCTGGAGAACGCCTCGAACAGGTCCTCCTCGGAGTACTTCCTGGCCAGGTCGGTGCTTATCTTCGCGCCGGCCATGGACCTCTTGATGTCCTCGGCGGCGCCCTTGATGTCGCCGGTCTTGATTATCGCCCCTCCGACGATGACGTCCGTGGCCCCCGCCTCGACGTACTGGCCGGCGTTCTCGGCGGTTATGCCCCCGGCGACGGCCACCGGGATGGAGACTGCCTCGACGATCCTCCTGAGGATGTCTATCGGCGGCTCCTCCCCCTTCATCTGGGTGTCTATCCCCATGTGGAGGCAAATGTACGCGACTCCGAGCCTCTCCACCTCCTTCGCGCGGGCGACCTTGTCTGGGACGTTGATCATGTCCACCATTATGTCGGCGCCGTACTTCCTTCCGGCCATCACGGCCTCCTCGATGGTGGAGTCCTCGGCCAGGCCCAGGACGGTGACCACGTCCGCCCCCGCCTTGGCCATGATCTCGACCTCGAAGGCGCCGACGTCCATGGTCTTGGTGTCCGCGATGAGCTTCCTTCCGGGGAACTTCCTGCGGAGGGCGCGGACGGCTTCGGCGCCCTCGCTTTTGATGAGGGGCGTGCCCGCCTCTATCCAGTCGGCGCCTCCGTCGACGGCTTCGTGTGCGATTGCGACGGCTCTTCCGAGCTGCATGAGGTCAAGTGCGAGCTGCAATACGGGCATGCCATCGGGATGGGCGGACGCTTATTTCATCTGTTGCATTTCCGGCGGGAAACCGTCATAAGGGAGGTATGCGTACTATAGTGCAACGGAGATGTTCGGATGCCGTTCATAAAGGTTCAGAAGCTTGTCAGGAACGAGGACGGGACCGTGAGGTCCGGGAGCGCCGCCATCATGGACGCCGTCTACGTGAAGGACGGGAAATACCACTCCAAGCAGGTCCAGAGGGAGAGGCTGGGGAAGGTCGTGGACCTCGATCCTTCCGGGAGGAGGGGGATATTCAAGTCTCCGACCCGCGGGCTGGTCCGCTATGACGCCGACGCCGACGAGTTCTCCGAAGCCTCCGAAGGGGAGACTATAGTGATAAAGAAGCCTTCCGGGACCCACGTGGTCTTCGGAGACGTCTACGCCTTCCTGGAGCTGGCCAGGGCCTCCGGCATCCTGGCCTCGATGAGGAGGGCTATCCCGGACTCCCAGTCGTTCGAGAGCATCCTGGTCCGCGCGGCGAAGGACTTCACGTTCCCGTTCGTGCCGGCCGACGCGTTCATGGCGCGCTCGTTCATATCGTCGGTGCTCAAGGATTCCGACAGGACTGCGGCCATGGGGTCCGAGAAGAGCCGCAAGGCGTTCTTCAAGGAGTTCTGCCCGGGGCCTCCGGAGATGGTCTCCGACGTCGCCTCGTACGATTCCCCGCACGTCATCCTGGGCGTTTCCGGGGGAAGGGCCGTCTGGTGCGACTCCGTGGTGGACACCTCCCGCTGGACCGCGCCGGACGGGGTGCAGCTGGCGGTGCTGTCGCAAGATTACGTTTCGGCGCAGCTTTTCAAGAATTACGATTCCGAGTCTCCGCTTACCTTCATCGTCTCCATGCCCGCGAAGAAGGGCCTTCCCTACAAGGAGGCGTGCCAGAAGGCCTTGAAGCATGTCGGTGAGAAGGAATGCATGTACGAGCTGAACGGGCGCGACTACTTCGGCGTCAGGAAGAAGATTGAGGTGTTCGGAAAGAAGGCGTTCGCCTACGTCTACGCGGACATGGGCGGGTCGGGAGTCCCCATGCCGTCTTTCACCGTCCTTCTATCGAACAAGAGCATGCGTCCCGACTCGGTCATGGAGGCATTCATGTCCGCGCTCCGTTCCGAGGCATCGGTAAGGAGGGGAGGCACGTTCGACTCGTCGTTCGAGAAGGTCCGCGGCTCGGCCCTGTGCGGCATAGCGTCCCGCATCATGCGCGACGAGGTCCGCAAGGCGGCGGAGGCCGCGGGAATCAGGGTCTCGGATCTCGCGGGATACTCTCAGGCCGTGATGTGCTCCGTGGATGACGGGAGGATCTGCGTGGAGACTCCCGGGAAGCCGGCATCGAAGGCGTTCTCGGCCATCGGCGTCGGGGTGCCGGAGAGCCTGGATGCCGGGAAATACAGGGAGTCCTTGTTGAATCCCTGAGATGGTCGCCACTCAGCTCGCCCGTCTATCATCATGTTCCAGCTCAAAAAACGATCATCACCGTGGCGGCCGGGACATGGACGGTCATGATGATAACGGTGTCGATGGGCGTGCGCCGTTTTCCTTTTTATGACGGCGCAGAGGGTCGGTCTATGGGGCACGTATGCCGTCCATTGACGGAACATATTCATTTCCGATGTGTGCATCTCACGATGTTGCGGGGCTTTCAGGACTGAAGATCCAGCCGTTTCTTGGGATGATTTCAAGACAGGGTGAAATAGCGGAGCCTCGGCACGGTTCGTTATCTGATTTTTTATACTTATATAATAACTAAATATCTAATATGGAGAAAAAAAATCATCGCCGATGGCGGCATCGTTGAATCCTGCTGCCGGTATTTGCTGGCGACGATTATCGAATTCTGTAATGATTTGGACAATTCATATTCAGGCAGCCGGCGTTGCCAGATGCATGTATGGTTGCATCGCGCCATGATGTGACATAAGGTTAAGGGGGAGGGGCCGAAGCCCCTCCGGTTTAATCACCTCTCGTAGTTCTTCGAAGCTTCACTGAGCTCAAAGAAACCAGGCTCAAAGATGGCAGAGTCCAGCTTGATAGGCTCGTCCTCTCCGAAGAACAGGTCGAGGGTTGTCGCCACGAGGGCGTTCGCATTCTCGGGCACTCCCAGGAATGACTTCACGTTCTCATCGACGATGAAGAGCCTGCCAGCGAGGGCATCCTTGGCGTAATACTGGGACTTGTTATCGTCGTCCACGTAGTTGCCATAGGCGGGTATGAAGCCAGGCATGCTGGGCTCGCTCCTAGAGCTCTTCGTGTAGAACTCCCTTCCAGCCAGGTTCTCGGTGGCGATTCCAGAGATGAAATCGATGGAGAACGCGTTCTCCCTGACGGCCCTGAGGCCGTTTCCGAAGACGACCTTGGTGAGGGCCTTGTCGAGGTAGAAGGCGTACGCGCCGATGACCTGGAGGTCGTCGTTGAACTCGACGGACTTGAGGGCGCTGCATCCGGCAAACGCCTTGAATCCGACGGTCCTGACGTACTTGCCGAAGGTCACGGAAGTGATGTCCTTGTTGTTCTTGAACGCGTTGTCGCCGATGGCGAGGACCTTTTTGCCGTCGATGAAGTCGGGTATGACGACGTCCTTGTCGGAGCCGGTGTACTTGGTGATCTTCACTCCGTCGATTCCGACGGTGGTGTAGTCCTCGTACTCGAATCCGGTGACTTCGTCCTCGGGAGCCTCCCTGTCGATGAAGCAGGATCCGAACAGGGTGCCGGTGTACCCGTTCGCGACGTTTCCGGTCACGGTGACGGTGTACCAGTCGCTGGCGAGGATGCTCCTGACGATCTGGTCCTGGAACACGACGACCTCTCCGTCGCCGTTCACGACGGTGATCTTGAAGTCGTCGATGGTGAAGGACTGAAGCCAGGGGAACATGTCCATCGGGAAGAAGTGCACGGCCCTCTTGAGCTCGTTGAGGTCGTCGGCGGTCAGAGTGCCGACCACTTCGATGGTGTCGATGTTCAGGGTCAGCATCGGGAACCAGTTGAGGTTGATGTAGACCGTGTCGCTGTAGAAGTTGGCTCCCTTCGGGAACTGCACCATACCAGGCTGCTGGCTGTAGTACTGTCCTGCGTAGGGCCAGTTCTTGGGCTCCTCGTCCATGGGGACGATGGTGTAGTCCTCGCCGGTGCTGTTCTCGTCAGCGGGGACGATGATGTCGTCCGTCTCGGAGTCGTACCACTCGGGCTGGTACTCGAGAGGCGTGATGTTCCAGATGAACTAATCGGGCTGGTATTCCACGCCGGTGGGGACGATGTAGGACGCTCCGTCCTGCTCCACGAGGATGTAGTTCCAAGTGAAGAGGCGCACGTTGGACTCCTTAGGCTGCTTGGTCTGCTTGTCGATAACGAGCTTGCCGCCCTTGTCATACAAGGGCGCATAGACGCCGCGGTCAATCGATCCGGTCGTGCTTGCGGACGCAGGCATCTCCCCCTTGCCATAGACGGCAGGGGCGTAGGCGTCGGTGTCGAACTCGGCGACTCCGGCGTTGTAGACGATCCTGACGGTGTAGTCGAAGACTTCCCTCTCATAGGGGTATCCGACCTGGGTGAAGACCTTCTCCTCGGTCTCCTGCACGTAGACGGGCTGGCTCTTGCTGTCGTATGCGTAGAACTTTCCAGACTTCGCTACATCTCCGTCGTAGTAGCCAGTCACCTTCATGTAGTACTTGGCGGTCTCGCCACTGCCTATCGTGAAAGGTGTTTCACCCTGTCCCAATTCCGGAACAACAGGCTTGACACCGGTCTTTCCAAGGACGGTGACCTTGCCCAGAGACTCCAAGATGGACACGTAGGTGTACTCGGTCGTTCCGTCGGCGAATCCTCCGGTAGCGTTGGTCTCCACGTAGACGGGGGCCTTCGAGGTGAAGTCGTAGACGGGCTTGGTGTAGTCGTAGACGGGGTTGCCGTTCTTGTCGAACTTGAGGGTTCCGTCGCTGTTGACCTTCTGCATCCAGACGTAGTTGTCCCTGTCCTCGCCGCCGTTGATCTGGCCGGTCTCGAACTTCAGCTGCTGGTACAGGTACTTCTTGTACACGGGGAGTTCGAGCTCGTTGACCTTCTGCTCGTAGACGGGCTTGCCCTGGGCGTCCGTAGCGGGGACCAGAGTAGGCACGGTGACGGTGACGGGCTCGCTGTCGACGTCGTACTTGGGGACCTCGGTGGTCTCGGGGACCACATAGGCGTAGACGGGGGCGCTGTCATCGTCGTAGTTGGGGACCGTCATGGTCACGTCGATCATGATGGGCTTGTCCAGGTCGTAGACGGGCATTCCGGTGGCCTCGTCGTACACGGGCTTGCCCTCATTGTCGACCTTCTGGTAGTAGGCGTAGTCGCCGGTGATGTAGAGCAGGTGGCGCTGGACGATGTTTCCATCGGCGTCATACAGGTAGACGTCCACCTCCTTGGGGGTGAGAGCGGGCAGATAGTACTTCGCATTATCGCCGGTGCCGATAGTTATGACATCAGTCTCAGCAGGAGAGGGATTGACAACGACAAGCTCGCAGATTCCGGCCTTGTCATTGACGATGTCACCATCGAAAATGGTGACGAGCGTGTACTTTCCGCTGGACTTCACAGGAGTGTAGACGTCGCTGCCCTCCTTCTTCTCGACCTGCACATAAGCAGCGTCGTAAGCGAGCTTGTAGGTTCCCGCGCTGTCACCAGTGCTGATTACAACAGGCTTGTCGTTGTTCTTTACATGAGCATCAGAGATCGTCACGTCGGTTATTGCCGTAGCGGTCATGACGCCATCCACGGTGGAAATCGTGTAGAAAGCATTCGCTATGGCCGACTCGCCGTCCATCTTCATGTAAACGTCCTTGACATCCTCCCCAACAGTGGCGGATACCGGAACGTATATCTGAGAGTCTGCGGGGAGAACGTCCTTGAACACGGGGCGTCCGAAGACGTCCTTGTCCTGGATTATCTCGGTGGTCTTGATTATGGAGACGACCTTGTAGTTGCTGTAAGCGGGCAGGTACTTATCTCCTTCAAACTCCTTAGGCACGGTGTCGATCTCGGAGTAGACGTCGGGTTTCTCGATGCCGATTTTATCAGTCACATCGGTGACGGTCTCTCCGACAATGGTGACGTACTTGTAGGGCTTCACGGGCTCGTACTTGCTGGTTTCGGCGTTAAGCTGAACCTTGACGTAGACGATGTCCGCGTCCATGACGGTCTCCATCACGTACTGTCCGCTGATGGGGTCGCCCTCCTCGTCGAGCTCCTCCTCAAGTTCCGTGAACATCAGGCGGCCGTACTGGTCCCTGAGCTGCACCTCGACCGGCTCTCCGTCGACCATCTTCTGGACGTAGACGGGGTTGCCCTGCTCGTCGTAGACGGGGACGGTGACATAGTAGTTGAAACAGTTGAGCACGGGATAGTACGTCTTATCCTCGATCGTTTTCGAATTGTAACCGTCAACAGCGGGGTTCTCGACGGAGAATCCGCTGATAGCCATAGCACTTCCGTCGACAATCCTGTAGTAAGCGTCACCGACGATCTCATACTCGTCGGCATCGGAGTTGTACTGGGCCTCTACGTACACGAGGTAGGTGTTGTCGTCCTTCGTGTAGTACACATAAGTGCTGTACTCGAGGTCTTTGCCGTTGGGGAAGCTATCGGGGACGCCGTAGGAGACGTCGTAGAAGGGAACAGAGGCTCCGAATCCGAGGTAGTGCGCCTTCGCGCCGTTGGGTCCGTCCTCGGGCTCGGTCCACTTCATGACGATGTCCTTGTTGGCCACGGTGGGGACGACCTCGTTGTCGTAGTCGTACGCCACGTCTTTGATGGTGAAGTTGACGTCCTCGAGTCCCAGAGGCATGATCCACCAGGTGATGGTGATCGTTCCCTCGATGTACTTGCTTCCGGTGGGGGTCAGGGTGGCGGTGTAGGCCTCCATGACGGGGAAGACGGCGTCGCCGTTCGCGTCGTAGTAGTATCCGTTCTCGAAGTCGTATCCGACGGCTCCGACCTTGTTGAGGGCCTTGAGCTTGTTGGTGTCCGTCTCAGAGGTCGTTCCGCTGTACTTCCAAACGATGCCGTAATCGGCGTACTCGTCGAAGCAGTCGTTGAAGTGGACGTAGGGGGTGGAGGCGTCGCTGTTGTCTCCTCCCAGCTCCTTGATGGGGGTCTGCTCAAGACCGTTGTAGGTGTAGGCGTACTCGTAGTCTCCGGTGACGTCGATCTTCTCGACGACGAGCACGGGGATCGACGTCACGACGGTGATACCCATGGAGCTGCCGCCCGAGACCTTGTTCAGCTGGATGTAGACCTCTATGGCGTTCAGGTACAGGGTACCGATGTCGGTCTCCACGGCAATCGCATTCTCATCGATCACGGTGTTCCTTCCGTCCACGGGCATGACCTGTCCGTTGGAGAGGGTGTACTCGCCCCTGAAGTTGTAGAAATCGATCTGGATGTTGTCCCAGACGAACTTGCCAGTGTTCTGGTCCACGATTCCCTCGGCCTTGATGCGGTAGGTCTCCTGGTTGCCGTCCAGCTCGAACACGGTTCCGTCGAGGACGGTGAACCAGGCGCCGCCCTTGTAGATGTCCATCCAGTAGACAGCGCTGGATTCCGCATCAGGCTCCCACTCGGCGTCCCTGGGGGCGCCGTCTTTGGACCACTGGGCGTACTGGTGGTCCTCGTCGTAGGCGGGGCCGGGCCAGATTGCCTGCGTCTCGTCGATTTCCTCGGCCTGCGCCGTGTCGAGAGCATAGACTCCGCCGAGCGCGACGGCGAGCACCGCGAGGATCGCAGCGATCATTTTCATTTCTGTTTTCATTTCTTGCCTCCTATATAGTAGGCAGGGGCCGCCGCACCGTTTCCGGGCGTTCCCCCTGATGAGCGGATCGGCAGTGCCGTATTGGCGATGGGGTCCCATCCCCCCTCCTTGCTTATACAGCCGAGGTTCCCGTAGGAGTTCCGCCGTACAATGTCAACTGCGCCAGTGATATTTATTACTATTTCAAGTCGGGTCTCTCACGGGACATTCGGGTTGGATGGGTGTCCACATTCGTGATGGATGGTTGTATGTAAAACCATTACATGTTTGTACTAAATTTTCTTATATTCATTATTTATGACTATTAGGTCGTAGGTTATATTAGTGCCTACTCCGTATGCATCCAATTGCAGTCAGTGTACAGAACGAGGTGAACGGGTGTTTTATGTGGGAATCGACTATCACAAGGACGTCGTAGCGGTCTGCGTGCAGACCGGCTCGGGCCGCGTGAGGGCCGAGTTCGAGACGACCGCCGACCACGAGGGGATGGACCAGATCGTGAGATCCATGGGCGGCAAGCGTTTCAAGGTGATGGGCGAGGCCTCCACGTACTCCATCGGGCTCCACAACTACCTCGCCTCCAGGTCCGTCGATTCCTGCCTGGTGGACCCCCGCAGCCTCCGCCTCATCACTAGCAGCGACAAGAAGACCGACCGCCACGACGCCAACGTGATAGCGACCTTCCTCCGCCTCATGGACAGGCACGAGATCGAGCTGTCCCTCTCCTGCGTGGTGGACGACGGCCGGCGCGACCTCCGCGACCTCTGCCGCTACCGGGAGTACATCGGCAGCGAGAAGGGGGCCACCCTCCGGAGGATGAGGTCCCACATGCATCTGCACGACCAGGCCTTGGACGGCAGCTACGGGGACTTCAGCACGATCAAGGGCCAGACGATGCTTCGCAACGCCTTCGGCGACGACGTCGTGCTCATGGAGATGCTGAACGACTACGTCTACCTGCAGGCCAAGGCGAGGAGGATGGACTGCCTGCTGGGGTCGGCGGAGTACTCCTCGCGGGAGGTCGACCTCCTGACCTCCATACCGGGGATCGGAAAGGTGACCGCGGTGCAGATGATGTCCATGATCGTCGACATAGACCGCTTCGAGAGCGCGGACCGGATGCGCTCTTACTTCGGTATGAACACCATAGTTATGGACTCCGGCGGGAAGACCTGCCACGGCCGCGTCACCAAGCGGGGGGATCCGATGATGAGGAACATACTGGGCCGCGTCCTCAACGTGTACCTCGTCCGCCGCCCCGAGGACACCATCTCCGTCTACCACAGGGCGCACAGGGACTCGATGGGCGCCAAGAAGGTCAGGATGGCGTGCATGAACAAGCTGCTGGACTTGGTCTATGCGATTCTCAAGCGCGGGACCCCCTACATGCCGAGGCGATGGCATGGGAGGAACGAAAAAGGCTGCGAAGGAGGCGCGACAGGATACCGAAGAGATCGAAGCGATTGGAAAAGGACGCGGAGGGACGGGCATGCGCCATGGCGCAAGGTCGCTGACTGTTTATGCACGCGAGGTGCCTTCAGGAAAATGCGAAGGGAGCGGCCGTGGCGTAGTGTCCTCATGTCTGCATGCAGGTCGGAGCTGCGAAGAGAAAATGCCTGATTGCCCTCCCCTCCGGGTTCTCTGGTTATATCATGGCAGCCGCCCGCGCGGCCGTGCGGTCCCGACAGCGCCGGCCCTCGATTGAATTAACGATTTTTGCAGTAATTTGGCTGTTTTGGTGCAATTCGTCTAGAGAAAACAGAAATGAAAATGATCGCTGCGATCCTCGCGGTGCTCGCCGTCGCGCTCGGCGGAGTCTATGCTCTCGACGACGCGCAAGCGGCCGGTGACAATTATACACCGGCCCAGTGGCCCGGCCCATCGCCTGAACCCGCGGCTTCATACTCTGACTTTGATTTCTATCCGAGCACGCTTTTTGGCGCTGCCGACTGGATCAAAGACACGGACTATGTGTATTGGCTCGACCAGACCCAGACCCAGGGCAACTGGGTCACCATACTCGGCGGGACCGAGGTCGAGATCAATGGAACTTACGAGTCTTTCCGTATCAAGTCCCAGGGCCCCGCCAGCGCGGATCTCAAGGACTTCATAGTCACGGACTTGGAAATCAAATTCTACGACGATGTCCACACTGACTATGCCGTGGTAAACACCAACATAGACAACTATCCTGCGAACAAACCGTTGAACCTGGACGAGGACAAAGCCATCCAGACACCGGTTGGAACCATCTACGTGGACGCGATGCAGGTCCAGCTCAAGGGGAACCTGTACCAGAAAGACGCGAACGGCAAAATCACCACCACTGTGATTACTAACTACACCAAGGTCGTCTCTATCCCCGTCCTCGTCAAGAAGGCCAACATCGGTGCGGAGTACGAGTGCTTCTACACCTTCAACGGCCTGATGCAGTCTCCCATAGCGGAGCTCAACACCGTAGGAAACAAGAGTGCAAATGTCTACACCTACGATGGCGAGAACCCCGTCCCCTACATCGACCTCACCAACCCCGGCAACTACTTCTGGTACCCCGAGCTCCCCGCGGGCGTCGAGGTGGAGTGGGAGGTCAGCGATGATTCAACCACCGTGGCCGGCTATACTAACAAGCACGTCGCCTGGACGGCGCTGATCGGAACGGACGACCAGATCGTGGGCATGACCGAGGATGGAAAGCTCCTGAACAAGTACGGCCAGGTAGTGACCTTGGACGTCAAGCCCTACACGATAACGCTCACCCCCGTGGGAAGCAACCTGGTCACCGGAGACATCACCATCACCTGGTGGATCCTGCCCCTCGGCTTGGACGACATCGAGTTCATCATCGACGACCCCTACTACAACTACGACGAAGAGGTCAGGCCCATCGTCGACATGAGATGGTACGAGCCCGAAGACGGACCCAACGGACCGGCTAAGCACAGCGTAAACAAGGGCAACTACACCTTCTTCGAGTACACCATGCCCGAGTTCTACCCCTACGAAATGCCCACCCTCCTGGACGACGACGGCAACGTTGTGTACGTCTCGTACGTTCAGAAGATCGAGAACGGTAAGCCTGCCTACCTGATGGATGGCGACGAATATGTCCTCGACAAAAACGGCTACAGGATCCCCCTGTACGAGCAGGAGACCGTCTTGATTGACGGCCAGGTCTATGCAGTGTACGAGAAGCAGGCCCTCGACGAATACGGCCGCCCCGTGTACAAGAAGATGCTGTTCAAGGAGGACGGCACCACGCCCGTGACGGAGACGGTCCAGGCCCTCGACAAATACGGAAACCCCGTCTATTACTACGTCTACGACTACACCGGATGGAAGCTCATGGTCGGCGAGAGCCCCGTCTACAGCCACACCGCGGTCACGTACGACCTCGTACAGGGCAATGACGGCGTAGCAGTGACCAGCACCGAAGATACCGCCCCCGCCGTGCCCCAGGGAGCCCCCGAGGGAGCCGTGTGGGACGGAGCAGCTGGAAACTGGGCCCTCATAATACCGGCCTCCGCTGCACAGCCTGTCTACATACACTACAACACTACCGCTGAAGGCGGCGTAGCAGTGACCAGCACCGAAACCAATCCCGCCGTGCCCCAGGGAGTCCCCGAGGGAGCCCAGTGGAACGGAGCAGCTGGAGAATGGACCCTCATGATTGGCGATAATACTGTCTATGCGCACTATGACACTACCGCTGAAGGCGGCGTAGCAGTGACCAGCACCGAAACCAATCCCGCCGTGCCCCAGGGAGCCCCCGAGGGAGCCGTGTGGGACGGAGCAGCTGGAAACTGGGCCCTCGTAATACCGGCCTCCGATGCACAGCCTGTCTACAGCCACACCGCGGTCACGTACGACACGACCCAGGGCACCGATGGCGTGGCCGTCGTCTCCGACGAAGCTAAGAAGCCTACCGAGACTTATGGAGTCGAGAACGCCGTGTGGATCGAGACCGACGATGGCGCTGCCAAGCCCGTCGATATAGATGTCACCGACAAGAGCGTAATCCCCACCGTTGTCTAGGATGCCGCCGGGAACCCCTTGGAGCGCCACTTCCGCTACTCTGACAACAGCTTCGTATACTACCAGAAGGCCGACGAGTACGGACGCGCCATGTTCGAGAAGCTCCTCTTCGACGACGAAGGAAAGCCTGTCTACGAGGAGGATCTCGTCGACGCAGAGGGCAAGCCTGTCCAGAAGTACGACGAGGAGAGCGACCCCGTTTTGGTCGCTGTCATGAAGGACTACGTTGGCAAGACGCAGAAGATTGCGCCCAAGATGGTCGAAGTACAGAAGTACGACGAGACCAGCGCCCCCATCTACGACGAGACCAGCGCTCCCGTCTACAAGAAGGCCCTCGACGCCAACAACAACCCCAAGTACTTGCAGGCCGTCGACAAGTTCGGCACCCCCGTTTATTCGAAGCTCGTGTACGAGCAGATGACCTACGAGGACGGATCCCTTGTCTGGGCCCAGAAGGTCGACGCGAACGGCAAACCCATGTACAACGAGAAGGGCATGCCCATCTACGACGAGCCTGTCAACGGAGTCGGCGGCACGCCTGTCTACGACTACTTCTCGCCTAAGACGGCACCCGTTGAGAAGCCTGTCTACAGCCACACCACGGTTGAATACAGCATGACTGATGGAGAGGGCTTTACTGCCGTAACCACCAATGATGCCGCCGTGGCCGCGACTGTTCCCGAAGGCGCCCCCTCGGATGCCGTATGGCAGGGCAACGCCGAAACCGGTTGGAGCCTTGTTGTTCCCGGCGAGGGAGAACAGGTATCGCCTGTCTACAGCCGCACCACGACCACGTACAACACGACCCAGGGCACCGATGGCGTAGCCGTCACCTCCAATGCCGCTGACAAGCCTACCGTGACCTACGATGTCGCTGGCGCCGAGTGGGTGGCAGTTGATGGCAGTGAGACCGTCAAGTGGGAGCTCGTGGTTACCGAGTACAAGCCTGTTTACGACACCAAGAGCAGCCCTGTGTATGTGGAGATGAAGGCCGACTTCACCGCCACCCAGGTCGGATTCCCCGCCTTTGGCGAAACTTTCGAGTACGGACTCCACATCCTCGCCAACGGCTCGTACTACGAGTTCGACACCGACGACTACAGGATGCCCGTCCTCGCAGACGAAGAGAAGAACACCCTCGATCCGTTCCGCAACGTAGAGGGCGACATCCTGTACGACGTGCACTACGCGCTCGTGGACATCGAAGGCACGCCTGTCAAGGACATCGAAGTCGTGTTCGACGGAGACGAGTACGATGCGAAGAAGTTCACCTGGCAGATCAAGCCCCTCAACTTCCAGAAGGACTGGGTCAAGCTTGACGAGACGGGCATTTCCATCGTCGTTCCTGCTGGGTACGTCAACGAGGCCAAGAAGGAGCTCGCCGAGGACTACACCATCCTCGACCTGCTCGGGTACCTGAACGATTCCCAGAAGGCGGGCTGCTTCGACATACCTGCCGGCCAGTACACATACGACTTCTTGCCGTACGGCTCTGGATCCGAGATCGTCTTCCCCACCGGCGCCAACTTCAAGGGCGATGCTCCCTTCGTCAACCTCGCCTGGGGCTGGAACACCGGAATGCCCTTGCAGCTTCACGTCGACACCCTCGAGGTGACCGACTCCCTCGCCCTCGAGGACCTCAAGAAGGCGGTCCACTTCTACCCCATGGACTGGTACTCCGTGTTCCAGGACTTCACCATCGATGACTTCAACATCACCGTCATGAACGCGGATGGGGAGGTCGTCATCTTCAACGACGATGTCGTCAGAAACATCCTCGCCAGCGACTGGTACACCATCACCGTTACTGGGAACGTGGCGAACGGATACTACGGGGTCCTCACCGGCACCTTCTACATTGAGAAGGAAAGCGCCAAGACCGAGGTCACCGAGTTCACGTACGAGGACTACACCACCGCCGGAAGGAGCGGAGTGAAGATCACCGGGTACTCCGGCAACGGCGGCGACGTCATCATCCCCGACTACATCGGCGGAAAGAAGGTCCTCGCCATCGGCGACAACGCGTTCAAGAACAACAAGGACATCACTTCCGTGGTCATGGGCAAGTACGTCAGGACCATCGGGTTCAAGGCCTTCGCCGGCTGCAGCAACCTCACGTCCGTCGAGTTCGACGATGACCTCCAGGTCATCAGCAGCTACGCCTTCTTCAACGACAAGAAGATCACAAAGGTCATCTTCGGAAACGGCCTCAAGGCCGTCAGGGAGAATGCGTTCTCCGTCGAGTTCCTTGTCGGAATAACGGCCCAGGAAGTGGCCGGAGAGCCGATGTACGGAAAGAGGATGGTACAGTCCGATTTCGAGTACGTACCTGTCTTTGCGAACTACCTCGTCGACGGGAAGACTGAGTACAACGCTCAGGCCCTCGCCGGCAAGGTCTTCACACCCACCGACGTCAAGGGAGTCCTCGTGGGCACCCCCTTCGACATGGATTTCGGCTACGACTCGCAGATCCCCAAGGGCACTGATGTGCTTCTCGAGGGCTTTGGTGTCAAGGTGGGGAACTAAACCTAAACGAAAACGGAGGGGCTTCGACCCCTCCCCCTTACGTGCGATTTGTGAATTCAGGACTTTCGGAGTTGCTTTCGAATATACTACGACGTTCTGAGACGATCTGCCTGACAGAAATGATGCCGATCCGCGATGAATCTTTAGGTGCTACGGAGATGTTAGCGGATTGACGAAATCTGACGCATTCTGGATATTGCGTAATCTCCTGATAGCCTGTGGATGATTTACACGTCGTCATGGCCCCCGTACGACCCGAAAGCGTTTTGGAGGAATGCAGAAGAAGCAGACAGAATAACGAAGAAGCTGGGGCATCTGTTCGTCCTTACCCTACCACGGCGTGCGTGTCCGCAACGGATGGGTTCAGAGTCCGCGGAAAAAAGAGGAAGGGCCTCGCTTCGAGCATCTGATTTCCGGGTAAGGGTGATGAGGTGAACGTAAATGAATCGTCGAAAGGCCCATCATTCCCCGGATGCGAAAACGAAAATGTTGCGATACCAGATTGCGGACGCGTTGACTAAAAGGTTAGCGTCCAGGCCATGAAGCAGGGGAGCGGAACGAATGGACGATGGGGAGGCGGCCCAATCTCACGGGGGCTTCAATCATTGGATTCCCGTTCAGCGGAAAACCCAAAGAGGTTAGCACGTAGTTTGTTCGTATTTTTCACTCACCAGGCTTCTTGAGTGACCACAGGTGGATGGTACCGGCATCGTCTGAGGGGGGGGGCTCTTGTCCCGGAATCCAATCACTAAGTCCTGCACGGAATTTATAGTGTGATTTCTGTGTCATTGAAAGTTACGAGAATCGTCGAGAAAGGGGTCCGCAAGAGGGCTGTATTTAGCAATTGGAATTCCATATCCGTGGAGGTTTTCTCCAATATCGGGGACAAAGGCCCCCTTTTTGATCCCGTCGGGACCTGAACACTAGGCCTTAGTATGCGGAATGTTGAAGGCGGTCAGCGAAAGCAATGACCGTCTTCTGATGTTGAATGAGCCAGCATGTCGAAACCAAGTATCGTATGGCAAGGTCAGGATGTAAAAGAGGGCGTGCGAGCCGTTATGATACACGTGTGTTCGGAGGGTACCAGTCGACGTCTAGGGCGTGTGCGTCAGCCGCGACATCTTAGGCATAATATCTGACTATTATCTTGGCGAGGTGGATTGACATCAACTGGTACGGGCCGCCTCTTATATCACTCAGACTTGCAAGCATTTCAGCCTTGACGTTTCTAAGAAGGAGTTCTATGGGATTTCCGTCACCACCAAGCGTTTCAGACACAGGTTTTCCATAACTTGTGCCATAAGCTACAATAAGGGGTTTACGTGCGAAAACCGTTAAATAACGTTCTTCGTAATAGGGATGTGGAACCGGTTCTAGTGTCGCAGAAGAATATGGAAAGCTTCCCTCTGTATTCTGGTCGGGGGAAGGGTCCCATAGACGTGTGGGGCGTGTGCGTCAGCCGCGACATCTTCGGCATAGTGTCGGATTACTTCCTTGGCGACGGCGACCTCGACATCAATTACTTCAGGGCCACGTCGTTCATCGTCCAGACCACCGGGCACGCCGGTCCGGATCTAGCCGAGGAGGACTTCTATGGAATCGAGACGGCCGCAGAGCGCTTCAGCCACAGGTCCTCCATAACCGGGGCCCTCCGCGACTACAACAAGACGCTCATGAAGGAGATGTCCGAGTCCGGGTCCGAGTGGCTGATCGTGGACGGGAGGGTGGAGACGTACGGGCTCTACAGGATCCAATACGCGGACGGCGGTTCCGAGTACATGTCCGCCAAGATACCGGACTGGGTGATGGCGGTGAGCGAGGTCCTCTCCAAGAAGGGCGTGGAGCACGAGGTGCAGCCGATAGGCACAGGGTATCCCGGCGCCCTTTACAGGAAGTCCCTGTCGGCAATGGCCGATTTCCTGAAGGGCAGGTACGGGGACAAGATAATCCTGGTGGAGGCGGAGGGGAGCGAGGCCTATCTGGACGAGCAGTGCCGCGTCCGCGACTTCAAGAGGGAGGAGTCCCAGCGCAAAAGCGCCTTACTCAGGGCCTTCGAGGACGATTTCGTCCGCGCCACGGGGTGCCGCCGCCTGCGCCAGCCCAGGTTCATAGTCTCCGACTTCTTCCATAAGTGGGGAGGCCCTTCGCCCGTCCATTACGTGGAGGAGTACTACTGGTATGCGTTCAGCGTCATCAATCTCTTCGTCGGCGGGGACGCGGATGCGGACGCCAAGGCCGACTCGATGTACGAGGAGTGCAGCGACCTCATGATGGCCATTCGCGACGGCACGGCATCCAGCATCTCTAACGTCCTGGGCTGGTGCCGGAGGATGATAGACTTCCGTCGCTACAAGGAGGCCTCCGCCATGCTCAGGGAGCTGTCCGACGCCGGCGAGCCCCGCGCCATGGCGATGCTGGGGGAGATGAAGATGCGCGGCCTCGGAACCCTGTACGACACCAAGGGGAGCGTGCACCTTTACGCGTCCGCGGTAAGGGCCGGATACCTCCCCGCCTCGGACCTCCTCTTCGACCTGGTCTCCGGGAACGGCCCGTACCGCACGGCCTTCAGCCTCGTGAGGAAGTCCGCGCTGCAGGGCCGCAAGAGCTCCATGGCCCGCCTCGCGATAGCGTTCCTGGAAGGCAGGGGGACGGAGAAGAACGTCAAGAAAGCCGCCCACTGGTTCGACAAGGCCGTGGAAGGCGGCGACGACTCCGACCGCCATAGGCTGTTCGACGTCATCTGGAAATCGGGAGGGGAGGCGTCCGAACACAGGATGGTTTCGGTCGTCGCCCCGTTTGTCGACGAGGACAGGGAGGCCAAGGTCAGGATGGGCATGGCGTACCAGAAGGGCAGGGGCGTCTCCGAGAGTCTTTCCGAGGCGTCCAAGCTATTCCGCGACGCGGCCGGCCTAGGCAAGTCGTTGGGGGCCTGCAGGCTCTTCGACGTCGTATGGTCCACCAGGTCCTCCGACCAGTACCAGTTCGTCGCGGACCTGGTGAGGAGGTTCGCCGACTCGGGGGATCCCGAGTCCAAGTGGCGCCTCGGAAGGGCGTACCGCTTCGGCAAAGGGGTGGAGAAGGATCTCGAACGTGCCGCCGAGCTCTGCAGGGACGCCTGGCGTGAGGTGCCGGATGCTGCAGATGATATTGCTGGAATATTGTGGGACGAAGGGACGCTGGATGCCGCAGAAAAGATGAAGTCCTTGGTGAGCCGCCATATTCCGTTAGGCGAGACATGGGCATACAGGCGCCTCAGTTGGATGTGCCTCCGCGGGAGGGGGGTGGAGAGAAGCGTTCCCAAGGCTTTGAAATACGCGAGGATAGCGGCGGAGGACAAGACTACCGAGTCTTACGAATCCCTTCTGGACGTCCTGTGGGACGTCGACATTGGCAATTCCGCGAAGGAGTCCCTCTCGATAATTGTCCCGCGCGCCGAAGCGGGCGAAGGCTGGGCCGTCAGGCGCCTGGCCCTCATGCACCTCTACGGCAGGGGGGTGGACAGGGACGTCGGCAAGGCCACGGGCCTGCTGAGGGAGGCCGTGGACAAAGGCTCCATACCCGCCTACGCCAATCTCTCCGCCATCCTCTGGGAATCGGACGACGAAGGGGCCGTGGACGAGATGGCGCGCATCGCGGACTTCTATTCATCCAGGGGCGAGGGCTGGGCGTACAGGATCCGCGGAAGGATGTTCCGCCATGGGGTGGGCGCGGCGAAGGACCTCGGGAAGGCCGAGGGGTGCATAAGGGCCGCCGTGGAGGCAAATGACGCCAAGGCCCTGCCGGACCTGTGCGACCTCCTGTCGGAGATAGGCACGAAGAAGGCCCTGAAGGAGATGGCGGAGCTGTCGGCCAGGTATGCCGCACTCAATGAGCCGTGGGCCCTGAACCGCCTCGCGAACGCCCTGCTGGACGGGAGAGGCGTGGAGAAGGACGCGAAGGCCGGCGTCGAGGCCCATCTGAAGGCCATCGAGCAGGGAAGCGCCGAGTCGGCCCGCGACCTGTACGTCTACGCGCGCTCCGTCAGGAGGAACGACCTGGCCGGGAAGGCCGTCGCCGCCGTGCGCCGGTCCGCCGAGGGAGGGGACCCCGACTGCATGATGCTCCTCGGGAGGATGCACTGGGAAGGCGAAGGGGTCCCGTACGACAAGCCCGCCGCCATGGGCTGGATGAAGGCCGCCGCGTCCCTCAGGCGCCAGTACCGCCAGGAGTACGAGGCCCTCTTCGGGAAGGGGGCGGGCCAGCGACGGCCGTCAGCCAACGTTTATCTATGCAATCCCACTGAAGGGAGAGGGTGTGCCCATGTTCAGGAAGAAGACCGCTCCGAAGACCCGCGTGCTTTTCATAGATCAGAAGAACGACTTCGTGTCGCAGATCGCGGAGCACTTCGCCAACAAGCTTTTCCCGAACCTCTACGAGGTATACAGCGCCGGTCCCGAGAAGGACTTCATCGACTGCGAGATGATCTCCGTGCTCTATCAGAACGGGGAGGACCTGAGGAGGCAGGTGTCCAAGGACTTCAAGGACAGGGACTATCTCAGGGAGGACGAGGACTACGACGTGGTCGTGTACATGGAGAGGTCCACGTTCGACGAGTGGGCCCCTAGGACTCCCTGGCAGGGGAGGCAGGTGCTCGCCCCCATGAGGACCCGCGCCGAGTACGGGGCCACCGACGACGCCGAGCTCTACGACGAGTACGTCAGGAGCATGAACGAGGTCAAGGTCTGGATAGAGGCCAACATGGCCGACCCGGAGGCCTTGAAGGCCATGGCGTCCGCATGATACCGGTCATAGTCTACGACAAGTGCCAGTGCGACCCCAAGAAGTGCACCGCCAAGCGCATGCTGAGGTTCGGGCTCGCCAAGGAGGCCAAGACCCTGGGGGCCATACCGTCGGGATCCGTGGTCCTGTCGCCGTTCTCGCAGAAGGCCCTCTCGCCGGCCGACGTCCGCCACGCGCGCAGGGGCCTGGTGGTCATGGACCTCACATGGACGAACATCGGCGAGTTCCCGCGCCTGAAGAGGGTCGAGGAGCGCGCCCTCCCGTACCTCCTGGCGTCCAACCCGATAAACTGGGGGAGGCCGATGGAGCTCAACAGCGCCGAGGCCGTCATGGCCTCCCTGGTCATCCTGGGCGAGAGGGAGCAGGCGGACTCCTTCCTTCCGCGCTTCAACTGGGCGCCGGAGTTCATGAGGCTGAACGGCGCCATGCTGGACGACTACTCCAAGGCGAAGGACAGCGCCGAGGTCGTCCGGATACAGGACGAGTACGTGCGCTCTATAGTCGGCGATCAGCAGTCGGATCGACTCCGATCATCTTCGCAGCCGTAACGTGACCGCACGCGAAGGATTGAACCAGATTCTTCGGCAATCTTCATCCATGGAGCACGAGGAACATCCCGTCGGAAAGGCCTCCGTCCGCCCTGAGGCTATGTTTTATTATCATGGGATGAGGATACAAGCCGACATGACGGGAGAAGACCTGCTGACCATGATCTGGGACGCCCTGGGGGACGACAGGCTGACGACCTCCGAGGCCACCGACAGGCTGGAGCACCTCTTCGGATACAGGTGTCCAGACGATCTCGCCAAGACGCTCGCCAAGCTCCGCAGGGCGGGCAGGGTGAAGGGGCAGGTCTCCGTCGAGCGCGGAGGATGGATATGGTGGGCGGACGAGGAGTGCCGCTCCCAGGAGGCTCGAGCATGGCCGTGAACTTCCAGGACAGCGAGATAGAGGCGGCGTGGGCGGAGGTCTTCTCCAAGGACGAGTACCGCATAGCTATAGCGGAGGTCGCCAACAGCTACCCGCAGAAGCGCAGCCTCAGGGTGGACTACGCGGACATAAACGCGTACAGCGTCGATTTCGCCATGTTCATAATGGACCACCCGGACAGGTGCCTGGAGCTCGCCAGGAAGACCGTGATGTCCTTGGTTCCCAACGTGAACCGCCCCGGGGACGTCGTCCACGTCAGGATATTCAACCTTCCCAGGGACGCCACCGTCGAGATAAGGAACCTCAGGTCCGAGCACCTTCTCAAGCTGGTCGCCGTCGAAGGCCTGGCCAGGAAGGTCACCACGGTCAAGCCCCGCATGACCCACGCCCTGTTCAGGTGCGCCAGGTGCGGCGCGGAGACCTGGGTGGAGCAGTCCGGCATGATACTCAGGGAGCCGACCATGTGCTCCAACCCGGAGGGCGGATGCAACAAGCAGGCGGTCCGCTTCATCCTGGACCAGAACGAATCGGTTTACACGGACACCCAGAAGATCGAGATACAGGAGAGCCCCGAGGGCCTGAGAGGGGGCGCCCAGCCCGAGAGGATCTCCGGGTACGTGGAGGACGACATCGCCGGCGAGGTCACCGCAGGGAACCGCATCACCTTGATCGGAGTCCTCAGGGCGGTGGAGAAGTCCGACAGGGACAAGTCCACCGTCTTCGACACGTTCCTGGACGTCCTGTCCGTGGAGTTCGAGCAGCACGAGTACGACGAGATCCAGATCACCGAGGAGGATGAAAGAAGGATCAAGGAGATGTCCGCCGATCCCAAGCTGTTCGACAACATCGTGAAGTCCATATCCCCCACGATCAACGGCCTGGACGAGGTCAAGAAGGCCATCGCCCTGCAGCTGTTCGGAGGCTCCCACAAGGTCCTGGACGACGGCACGGTGATAAGGGGGGACATGCACATCCTCCTGATGGGAGACCCCGGAGTGGCGAAGTCCCAGCTCCTGAGGTACATGAGCATGCTCGCCCCCAGGGGGATATACGCCTCGGGGAAGTCCGCATCCGCCGCCGGCCTCACCGCCGCCGCGGTCAGGGACGACTTCGGGGACGGCAGGTGGACGCTGGAGGCGG
>JAFWTC010000035.1 GCA_017519045.1 Candidatus Methanomethylophilaceae archaeon | reverse complement strand
GACCCCGTGACCGGCGAGTACGTCTTCGACGGACAGATGGGAGTCATCTACGTCGGAGATGCCGGCGACGTCTACGAGGCATACGTTCCCGTCAGCGGTAACGTTACTGAGGGAGAGCGCGACTACCCCCTCAACATCAACGCTCCTGAGCACGGATCCATCATACTCGTGCCTGGAATCAGCAAGGACAAGGTCAGCGTCAAGGTAGAGCCCGAAGATGGATACGAGCTCCAGTCCCTCACCGTCACCATGAACGGCGAGACCCAGGACATCACCGAGACCATGTACTTCACCCTCACCGGAGACGCCACCCTCGACGCCGTGTTCGTCAAGCGCGTCACCGGAATCGACATCGACTTCGTCGAGGCTTCCGTCGAGGTCGGAACCACCGTGACCATCAAGGCCACCGTGTTCCCGTCCGATGCCACCAACAAGAACGTCATCTGGACTTCCAGCAACACCGGCGTCGCCACCGTCGACGGAGGCGTCGTCACTACTCTGGCCGTCGGAGAGGCCATAATCACCGCCACCACCGAGGACGGCGGCTACTCCGCCACGTGCAAGGTCATCGTCAGCGCGGCTCCCGAGCCCCCCGAACCTGTCAAGGTCACCGGAGTAAAGCTCAGCGCCAACGACGTCGCCCTCAAGGTCGGCGACTCCATGACCCTCACCGCCGTCGTCATCCCCGATGACGCCACCAACAAGGGAGTCACCTGGAAGGTCGACAAGCCCTCTATCGTAACCGTCAGCAACGGAACCATCAGGGCCGTCGCCACTGGAATCGCTACCGTCATGGTGACCACCGATGACGGCGGATTCACCGACACTTGTACCGTGACCGTCACTGCGGAGCCCGCTCCCACCCCCACTCCCTCTAAGGACAACACGCTTCTGTACGTCGGAATCGCGATTGCCGTCATAGTGATCCTCCTCGTAGCCTACCTGCTTCTGAGCAAGAGGAAGAGCTGAGGCGCTAACAAACGAAGGGGCTTAACGCCCCTCTTCTTTCCTTTCTTGTACCCTTGGTAAATCCGTCCGACCGGCGATCGCGCCGGACTGCATTCCAGCTCGGACGGGAGAAGGCTAGAACCGTCCAGGTCGGCCGGACGGGAAAAGCAAGAGGTTTCGGGCCTCAGCGGCCCCTGCTGTAAGCCAGGCACCTACGTATGAACTCCAGGGGCAGCTCGGGATTCGAGTAGTAATAGAAGTGGGGGAACCCTGCCACCGTCCTGCCGTCGTCGTGTATGCACTCGTAGCTCTTTCCGGAGTTCTTCTCGGCGATCCAGTCCGATCCGCAGTCGTCGCTGTCCCAGTAATGGAATTCATGGCCCTTGACCCAGAGCCCGTCCTTGGAGAACGTGGCGTACCCGAACCTGACCAGCTTGTGCTTGTCCCTCACGTTCCCGTCTATGACTCCGCACATGGGACGGACCCTTCCTTCGGCGTCCTCGATTCCTGAATGCAGGTACATGAACCCTCCGCATTCGGCCATGCAAGGCATTCCGCCTTTGAGGGCGGCTTTTACGCTCTCCCTCATCGAGGAGTTGGATTCCAGCTCTTCCATGTGCAGTTCCGGGTACCCTCCCGGCAGGATGATGCCGTCCACGTCTGGAAGCGCCCGGTCTCTCAGAGGAGAGAAGCGGACTATCTCGGCCCCCATCCTCCTTAGTATGTCCAGGTTGTCCTCGTAGATGAAGCAGAACGCCTCGTCGTCCGCAAGGCCTATCCTGACCTTTCCGTCCGGCATCGGCAGCTTCGGGGCGACGGCGTCCAGGTCCGGTGCATTGCGGGCGATCTCCAGCATCTTGTCTATGTCCAGAGTCGTCTCCAGTACCCCTGCGAGCCTGTTCAGCTTGTCCTTGAGGTCCGCCACCTCGTGAGGAAGCACGAGTCCTAGATGCCTGCTCTCGAGCACCAGGTCGTCGACCTTGGGGACGTACCCTATTGCCTTGATGCCCATTTTCTCGATTTCCGGCGCTATGGTCTTGAACACCTTCTCGGACATGCGGTTGAAGATGACGCCGGCGATCCTGTTCTCCCTGAACTCCAGGAAGCCCTTCACTACCGGGATCACGGATAGGCTGGCCCCGCGGCAGTCCAGGAGCAGGATCACGGGCGTGCGGGTCTTGAGGGAGACGTCGCACGAGCTGGCGAACGAGCTGTCTACGGCTATCCCGTCGTAGAAGCCCATCACCCCTTCTATGACCGATATGTCGCATCCGTCGGCCCCTTTGGCGAATAGGTGTCTGAGCGTGTCCTCGTTGACGAAGAACGCGTCGAGGTTCTTCGACCTGGTCCCGATTATGCGGCTGTGGAACATCGGGTCTATGTAGTCGGGTCCGCATTTGAACGAGGCCGTCTTGAGCCCTCTGTTGACCAGGGCCTGCAGGATTCCGCAGGTCACCAGCGTCTTCCCGCTTCCGCTGGACGGGGCGGCTATCATGACGCGGGGGAGCCTCGTCTTCTCACCACCGTTATGTATACGGGGTTCTGGGCGGTCATCAGGTGGTATCTTCCCGCCTTCCTGGCGCGGGACACGTTCACGCAGATGGTCTCCTCCTCGACGAGGCCGCATTCGCGGATGACGTCCATCGTCTCCGACAGCGTCTCCAACGTGACGGAGTTGATCACTATGCGGACGTCCGGGTTCTTGTCAAGGAGGACCTCCACGATCTCCTTGAGATTGCCGGAGGACCCGCCGATGAAGGCGTGGGTCGGCGCGGGAAGGTCGGACAGGGCGCCGGGGGCCAACCCTCTCACGACCTCCACGTTGGGTGTGCAGAGGGCGGTCTTGTTCTCCTCTATGAGGTCTGCGGCCTCCTCCTCTTTCTCGATCGCGTACACCTTGCCGTCGGGGCACATCCTCGCCATGAGCACGGACACCGATCCGGTTCCGGCGCCCACGTCGTACACTATCGAATCCCCCGCTATGCGGAGCTTGGCCGCGGACAGGGTCCTGACCTCGCTCTTGGTCATGGGCGCATCGCCTCTCACGAAGTCCTCGTCGGGGATCCACGCAGGGCACGACGCATCGGGATCCGGATTCTCGATGACCGCGGCGCAGAGGCTGCCGAACTCTTTGCTTAGAATCTCCGACGGCGTCCCGGTCGTGATCTTCTCATTCGGATACCCGAGATCCTCGCCTATGGTCACCTTGACGTCGGGAAGGTACCTTTCCAGCTCGGCGCACATCGCGCGGACGCCCTCCTTCCCGGTCATCAGCGCGAACGTCCTGCGGTTGGTCCTCACGTTGCCGGTTATGTTGCATTCCTTCCCGTGGGCGCTGGTGAGACGGACGTCCTGCCAGGGTATCCCTATCCTGGAGCACAGATACGCCGCGGACGATATTCCGCACTCGGCATCGATTTCGAACCCTTCCAGGCTTTCCAGGAGCTTCTTGGCGCCGCTGTAGAACCCGATGTCGCCCGAAAGGAGCACGACGACGTTCTCGTACCTTGGATTCTTCTCCAGATAATCGGCGATCTCCTTGGCGCGGTACTCGACGAGGGTGTCCTTCCCTTCGGTCCCGGCGGACGCGAGCATCCTCTCCGCGCCTATCACGAGGTCGGCCTCCTTCAGCTTCTTGGCCGATCTGAGGGTCATCCCGTCCTTGCCCATTCCGATGCCGATGAGGCACACCTTGCGCCTCCTCTTCCGAGTCAGGTCCAGATCCAGTATCCTGGAGAGCTCCTCGACGGCCTCGTCGAACCCCAGTCCGGCGTCGGGGGGCCTGGCGATGAGGACTATCCTGGCTCCCGCCTTCTCGGCCGCGGAGACCTTCTCCTGGAATCCTCCGGAGGGCCCCGAGTCCTTCGTGACGATCCATGACGCCCTTATCTGCCTCAGCAGCGCCAGGTTCGATTCCTCCGTGAATGGGCCTTGGGCGCACACCAGCCCCTTCCCCTCGAATCCAAGAGACGTGCATTTCTCCATCGAGGGCAGCGTGGAGAGCACCCTCATCACCACCCTGTCCTTGTATCCGGGTATGCGGGCGTACTCCTCCGCCTCCTTGGAACCGGTGGTGGCCAGGATCACCCCCTCGGTGCCGCTGAGGAAGTCTGCCGCCTCCTTCACGCTGCCGACCACGACCATTCCGTCCTGCGACGACGCCGGCCTGAGGATTCTGACCAGGGGGGTCCTGGTCTCCTCGCAAGCCTGCCTGACATGCTCGGATATCGTGGAGGCGTAGGGGTGAGTGGCGTCCACGACCGCGGAGCATCCGAGGGAGCGGATCTCCCTGGCTATGCCCTCTGCCCCTCCGCAGCTTCCGACGCGGACGTCCTCGACGCGGTCGCCCTCCATGACCTCGGCGCCGAACCCTGTCGCGACCCTCACATGGACGTCCGCCCCGCCGGAATTCAGAATCTTGGCTATGGACCTGCCTTCGGTGGTCCCGGAGAAAATTAGCACGTCTTTCATTTCAGAACCTCGGATCAAAGTCCGTCTTGCAAAGGGCGACGGTCATCCCATCATAAGCTGTTTTACGGCGTATGAGCCTTCCTCCGCGGGCCTTGACCGCAGACCTCTCGCATACGCAGTCCACGGCCGTCACGGATTTCACGAATCCGGACGAGGAGAACTTCCCTTCCAGGGACATCAGCTCGTCCGCCGAATAGAACAGGACGGGGCACCTCAGGCTCTCCCCCAGCTTCAGTATGGCCTCCTCGTCGGATTTGAGGTCGATGCTCGAGACGGTCCCGACCCTTTCGGGCGCTATGCCGTCCTCCTTCAACGTCGACAGGACGAAGTCCAGCATTTTCTCGGGGGCCGTTCCGCGCCTGCAGCCGACTCCCACGGACACGTCCATCGGAACCAGGTTGAACGTCATGTCGAACGACTTCTCCGAGGGGTCGTCAGATATGCGGATGCCGAACTCCCCTGATTCCGCCTTGGTGAGGTCCCTGGGCATCTTCCCTTCGAATCCGTATTGCGACGAGAATCCCACGAATCTCCCGCCCAGGACCCTGGTGGAGCACTCCTGGACCATGTGGAGGTCCGTGATCCTCAGCCTGTTGGCGACCGCGAACACGTCCACGGCGAACTTCCCGTTGAGGTCGGTCGCGGTAGTCACGACGGGCGTGGCGCCGATGCGCGCGGCGATGCGCTCGGTGAGGGCGTTGCATCCCCCTATGTGCCCGGACAGGAGGGCTATGGCGAACCTTCCGTGCTCGTCCACGCATACCACCGCCGGGTCCACGTCTTTGGACTTCACGTGAGGCGCTATCAGCCTGACGGCTATTCCGGTGGCCCCCACGAACACGATGGCGTCGACGGCCGGGAACGTCTCGGCAACCCACTCGCCGGAGGAGCATCCTATCTCCTTGATCCCGAGAGGGTCCATCGACGTCTTGCTCCATGCGGAGACCTCGTCCTCCGGAAGGGAGTCCCTGATTCTCGCCGCGGTCCTGCATCCGTTGGACGTGAAAGCTATCACGGATATCTTCATCTTGAAGTCGCCTCCTTTATGAGCTCGTTGGCCAGCTCCGTCTTGCCCAGAAGCCCGTAGGTCGACGAGAACATCACCGCCCCCGTCCTAATCTTCCCGTTGGCGCGGTGGTTCATGTAATACTGTATCTTTCCCATCATGATGCCGCACATCCTTTCCCGAAGGCCTGGTTCGGTCAAGGCGTCCAGGGCGTCATCGGTGGATATGCACTCCATCACCTTGCGGACTGTGCCGATGTCCGCTCCGGCGACGGCGGCGTTGGCCGCTATTATCTCCATCCTGCAGTCGGCGTTGTGCGAGTGGGTGTTCATGATCCCTCCCGCCACCTTCACTATCTTGCCCATGTTGGATATGAGCACGACGTCGGTCCCGAGCTCGCAGGCATGGTCTATCATCTCTCCGACGAAATTGCTGCATTTGACGCACATCTCGTCGTCGATCCCGGGGATGGAGTCGCTGAACTCCTTCCCGTAGTTGCCGGGGACCACGATGAGGACCTTCTCCCCCGCGGCGGCATGGACGTCCATCTCCTTCTCGATGGAGGCTATCAGCGCCTTCTCGCTCATGGGCTCCACTATCCCGCTGGTTCCGAGTATAGAGATCCCGCCCTGGATCCCCAGGCGAGGGTTGAACGTGCGGAGGGCTATCTCCTCCCCTTCCGGCACGGATATCGTCACCGAGAATCCTCCCTTGTATCCGAACGTCAGCGCCACGTCCTCCAGGGCCTCGCGTATCATGCTTCTGGGTATCTTGTTGATGGCGGCGTTCCCGGGAGGCTGGTCCAGGCCTTTCCTGGTGACCCTCCCTACGCCCTTCCCTCCGTCGATGGAGATCCCGGAGGGGACAAGGCGGACCTCCGAGAAGATCAAGGTGCCGTGGGTGGCGTCCTGGTCGTCCCCGCCGTCCTTCCTCACGGCGCATGAGGCGGCGTCCTCCGACATGGAGCGCTCCTCGGTCTTGAGGTCTAGAAGTATTCCCTTGGGCGTGAGGATCTCGACGCTCTCGGGGAATTCCTTCGACAGGAGGGCGAGGGCGGAGGCCTTCGACGCGGCCGCGGCGCAGGTTCCGGTGGTATGTCCGCATCTCATGCGGCGGCCGTTGACCGTCACGTAGTTCCCTTCGCCGCTTCCGTCCATGAGTAGTTGGATTGTTACTCCATATATAACGGTAGTCGGGAAACGTCGGAAGCTGCCACGGTATTACGACGGGGTGTCAAGAGTGCTATTATAAGGCAGTCGGAGATACCATCCATGCTGCCGCAGGCGCATCCACTCGCTGGGGCTCCGCGGTGAAGGAGGAAGAGATCGTGATATCATTCATTGGTGCGGGTCCGGGCGACCCCGAGCTACTGACCCTCAAGGGCAAAAGGCTGATCGATTCCGCCGACGTGGTCATCTACGCCGGCTCGCTGGTAAATCCCGCGGTTCTCGACGGATGCAAGGAGGGCACCAAGATCTACAACAGCGCCCTCATGGACCTGGACGAGGTCATAGAGGTCATGAAGGAGGCCGAGGCCGCCGGAAAGAAATGCGTCCGCGTCCATACTGGTGATCCCGCGATTTACGGGGCGCACAGGGAGCAGATGGACCGTCTGGACCAGCTGGGGATCAAGTACGAGGTTATCCCCGGAGTCAGCTCGTTCCTGGCTACCGCGGCGGTCCTCAACGCGGAGTACACCCTCCCAGGGAAGAGCCAGAGCGTCATCCTGACGAGGATGGAGGGAAGGACCCCCATGCCTCCCGGAGAGAAGCTCACGGACCTCGCGAAGCACCATGCGACCATGGTCATCTTCCTGTCCATAGGTTTCATGGACGAGATGGTCTCCCAGCTTCTCGCGGGCGGCTACACGAAGGAGACGCCGGTCGCAGTCGTATACAAGGCGACCTGGCCCGACCAGAGGATCCTCAGGGGGACTCTCGGCGACATCGCCTCCAAGGTGGAGGAGGCCGGCATCAAGAAGACCGCGCTCACCGTGGTCGGGGACTTCCTCGGCGACGAGCACGACCTCTCCAAGCTGTACGACAAGACGTTCACCACCGAGTTCAGGGTAGGCAAGCCTTGAGCCGGCATGCATAATCTGTGAAGGAGGAAAACAATGGCAATTACGATAGTGAAGCCGGACGAGATCGAGGCCATGAGCATGGCCACCATAGTCTCCGAGTTGAACGGCAGGACCTGGCCGGAGCCCCAGTTCTCCATAGTGAAGAGGTGCATACACACCTCGGCGGACTTCGATTACGCCGACAACCTGGTGTTCTCGGAGGGCGCCGCCGAGATCGGCGTGAAGGCGATCAGGAGCGGGGCGCACATAGTCACCGACACCAAGATGGCCGCGGCGGGGATCAACAAGAAGAGGCTGGCGGAGTATGGGGGCGAGGTCCATTGCTTCATATCGGACGACGACGTCGCCAAGGAGGCCAAGGAACGCGGATGCACCCGTGCCACCGTGGCGATGGAGAGGGGAGCCGAGATAGCGAAGAGCCACCCGGTCATATTCGCCATAGGCAACGCTCCCACCGCGCTCGTGAGGATCGCGGAGATGATGGACGAGGGTAAGCTGTCTCCCGCCCTCATCATCGGCGCCCCGGTCGGATTCGTCAACGTCGTCGAGTCCAAGGAGATCATAATGGAGCACAAGGCCCCGTTCATAGTCCCCAAGGGCAGGAAGGGCGGCTCCAACATAGCCGCGACGATCTGCAACGCCATGATGTACTACAAGGGCTGACGCCCCAATCCCCCGGATCCCGGGGGCCTTTCCCTTACTTTTCGCCGTCTTCGCATATGTTGTTCTCCCTGATCAGGTCCCTCAGCTTCCTGACGAGTTCGTGGTATCCATTGGGGAAGTTCTCCGAGCCGTCGGCACGGATCTTCTCGTCGCCGTTCACCACCGCCTTGAAATTGAACATGTATCCGTCATGGACTCCCTTCGGGTGCTTTCCGCTGAAGCCGTCCCATTTAGGAACGTTGCATTCGTTCAGCAGGGCTATGAACTCTTCCATGTCCACGACGGTCCTGCCTTGGAGCACGCGCGGGTCGTCCACGTTCGAGTAATAGTAGACATAGTACGATAGTTCCACTCCAGCTTCCGTGGGCAGCGCCTCGTATTCTTCCTTGCTGCGCATGCCGGTAATCCCCAATGTCATGCTCTCTAAGGAATCGATCTTGATTTTTTTGAAGAACATGACCGCGAATCGCTATGTGAGTATAAGATTGATTATTCTGATATAATAAGACTATAGTGATAATTATACTATTTTCACAAGAATGGTTCTTGGAATCCAATTGATGTGGATCCATAAAAAGAAACACTATAGTCTTATTCAAGGTTCGATGATTATTGAATGATACCTTAGAAATATTCGCAATCGTTTTATGGAAAACAGGGTCAATCATGGAAGAGACGCTGGTCATTTCCGATAAGTGCGTAGGATGCGGAAGATGCGTCGGCGTGTGCATACGCGGACATCTGTCAGTGGAGGGCGGGAAGGTCCGCGAAGTCGATTCTGCCTATTCTTGTTTCAGATGCGGCCATTGCGAATCGATCTGTCCCAAGGGCGCGATATCGCTCAGATCCGGCCAGGAGGTCCAGGAAAGGTTCGACGGATGCCCTGTGAATTCCGAGGATCTAGCCAATATGCTTCGCAGAAGGCGGAGCGTCAGGTGGTTCGACAGGAAGTGCAGCAGGGAGGAGCTCGGGCGCCTGCTGGAATCCGTGCGCTATGCTCCGACCGCCGAGAACTCCCAGGCCGTCCAGTATGCCGTGGTGGACGAGAGGTTCGACGAGTTCATGGCCCTCCTGGCTTCCATACTGCGCTCGCACGTGGATGAGCATCCGAGGCTCCGGCAGTTCGTCGATTACGTGGACGGCGGGATGAAGGAGAAGAACAATCCGTTCACCTGGGAGGGGAGGCAGATCGTCATAGCATTCGCCAGGATTCCGATAGACGCCATAATCCCTTTGGAGCAGATGGAGCTCATGGCATTCGCCATGGGGCTCGGAGGGTTCCATTCAAGGTGGATGCTTCTGGCTTCCGAGCACGATCCGGAGAGGTTCATGTCATTCTTCCCGGGAATCAGCGAAGGACTCAAGGCGTATGCGGTGTACGTGGTCGGGCATCCGAGGATCAAGTTCAGAAAGACCGTTCCGAGGGACGAGCTCAAGATTCTCTGGCTTTGACACGAGTCCAGTTAACTATATACCGTCACACATGGATTTCAGGACCATGGCCATAGATATAGTCGGCTCTTGGAGAATCAAAGAGGTCCAGCTGATGGATTCCGATCTCAACGTCAGCTGGAGGACCGTGGACGATATCCTGGCGGACGATTCCGTGGAGGAATCCGACAAGAGGATCTATAGGGGCAGGGCGATCTTCAAAGACAACGGGGAGCTCTGCATGGCATGCCCTCTTCCCGATGGCGTTACCAAGGCGGACATAGCGGAGGAGCTGGAGTCCGGCGAGGTCGAGATGTGCGGAGAGAGCGAAATCATCTACGAGAAGTTCCCGTGGAAGGAGGAAGGCGGCAAGATCCTGTTCGATTCCGGCGCGGAGGGCGAGGTACTCGGAGTCAAGGTGTCGCCTTGGGTGGAGATCACCGAGTGCGACGGCGGAATCTGCCTGTTCATGTACAAACTCGTTAAGGAATGAGCCTTTCCGACGTCCTGGTCCAGGCTAGGGCGTCGATCGTTTTTAATTTGGGACAAGGCACATCGACAGCGGTTTCGGGCGTGGCCTATGGTCGACTACATGGACAAGTACAAGAGGGGGCTTAAAGCCATGAACAGGACCGCGAAGTGCAGGCCGAAGCCCGGGGAGATCTGGTGGGTTTCAGATCTTGACGGCATCAAGGACCGTCCGATCCTGGTCCTGTCGTGCAACGGGGACGTGGTGACTTACAGGAAGTGCACTTCACAGGCGAGCGTCATCCGTCAGCGCGACCTCATCGAGGATTGCCTCGAGGCGGGCCTGGACAAGCCCACCTACGTCGATCCGGAGAGATTCACGATGCCCAGGAGCCGCCTGGATCGCAGGATGGGAAAGCTGTCGGAGGAAGACCGTTCCAAGTTCGGGCTGCGATCCCAAGTCCGATTTCTTAGCGATGGCTTGACGGCCGGCACCCTTGACCGAGCATCGGCCGCCGACGCCTCATGCCGGCGTATCCTCCGATTGCTTCAACGCCTTTCCTTCCTCGATGCGTCTTTGATCTTTTCAGTTTCCATTTTGCTGGGCTCGTTGTCGTTCTTCGAAAGAATGTCGTACGAGAGCGTCATGGCAGGGAGGTTCCTTGATGCGGAAAGCCTCAGCCAGCACATCCCTGCATCGCCGTCCCTTCCACTTCCCCCACCCGACAGAATCTTCGCCAAACGGCATTGCGACCTGGCTTCTCTCCTTGCAGCATGGACGGTGCGGAGCTCCATCAGCTCTTTTCTGATTCCTTCGCCGTAGACTCCTGGGTCATGTCATTCGCCTCGTCTCCTATGCGGCCAGGCCCTCGTCATTCCAGTCTCGACATTCTTGAACCCGAGCATGGCGGTGTAACGATTACGGGTTGACAATCATGTCGGCATTGTCTTCCTGCAAGGTTTGTGAGAGGACAAATCGTCCCCTGCATAAGAGAAAAACTGGAGTCTCATACTACATTAGCATGATTCTGGCTGCAGAATTCTTTTTCAAAATCGAGGATGCGAATGCGGCGGCTATCATGTGAGGATAGCCGCCGTTCCGCATTCATTCGGAAAGCGATTTCCAGCAGTTCCCTATGAGCTGCCTCTCCTGGCGGATGGTCTCGTCTCTGGACATGATCTGCTCCATGGCCTGGGATATCTGCATGTCCGTCGATCCCGGAGAGGTCCCTCCGTACGAGTCGCGCCTCTCCATGCACCTCTTCACGGGAAGCATCTCGAACACGTCCTCGTCGATCCTGTCAGAGAAGCCTCTGAGCTCCTCCAGCGTCATGTCCTCCAGGTTCCTTCCGCTCTCGATGCTATGCCTGACGGCGGCTCCGACGATCCCGTGGGCCTCCCTGAACGGGACGCCCTTGGTGACAAGGTAGTCGGCTAGGTCGGTGGCGTTTATCTGGCCTCTGGAGGTGACCTCCGCCATCCTCACCTTGTCGAATCTGGAGGTGGACACGACCTTGGACATCATCCTGGCGCAGGACCTCACCGAGGCCATGGAGTCCATCACTGGAGCCTTGTCCTCCTGGAGGTCGCGGTTGTACGTCAGCGGCAGCCCCTTGGTCATCACCAGCATCGTCACGAGCGCTCCGACGGCGGATCCCGTCTTCCCCCTCACGAGCTCGGCGATGTCCGGGTTCTTCTTCTGAGGCATTATGGAGGACCCGGTGGTGTACCTGTCGTCCATCTCGACGAACCCGAACTCCTGGGACGACCAGAGCACCAGCTCCTCGCAGAGCGAAGACAGATGTATCGCGGCCTGCGCGGCGCAGAACGCCAGCTCGTTCACGAAGTCCCTGTCGCTGACGGTGTCCATGGAGTTCTCGGTCGGCTCCTTGAATCCGAGGGACTCGGCGGTCATCCTCCTGTCTATGGGATAGGTGGTCCCGGCGAGGGCGGCCGCCCCCAGAGGGCACTTGTCCATCCTCCTGAAGGCGTCCAGGAACCTGTCCGCGTCCCTCGAGAAGCGGAAGGCGTGGGCGAGCATGTGCTGGGCCAGGGAGACCGGCTGGGCGTGCTGCATGTGGGTGAAGCCCGGCATGACCGTGTCCCCGTTGTCCTCGGCGACCTTCACGAGGGCCATCATGAGCCCGTCCATCGCCTCCGCGGCGGCCAGGGCCTCGTCTCTCAGATACATCCTGAAATCGAGGGCGACCTGGTCGTTTCTGCTTCTGCCGGTGTGCAGCTTGCCTCCGGCGGGGCCGATGCGGGACGTCAGGACGAACTCCACGTTGGTGTGGATGTCCTCGAGGGAGTAGTCCAGGGCGAAGCTCCCGTCCTTCACCTCCCCGAGGATGACTTTCAGTCCGGACGTGATGGCGTCGGCGTCCTCCGCGGGTATTATCCCGCATGCCTTCAGCATCCTGACGTGGGCGAGCGACCCCATGACGTCGTAGAACGCCAGCTTGGAGTCCACACTTAGCGAGGACGTGAACTCCAGCGTGGAGTCGTCCATCCCGGATTCGAACCTTCCCGACCAGAGCGCCTGCTGCAAGGCGATCACTTCTTCTGGGAGTGCGCCCTGGCGGCGGTCCTTCCGGGGAGTCCCCACACGTAGATGAACCCGGTGGCGGACCTGTGGTCGAACTTGTCGCCTTCGGCGTAGGTGCTGAGGCCGGTGTCGTAGAGGGAGTACGGGGACTTCCTTCCTACGACGGTGACGGATCCCTTGTACAGCTTGACCCTGATGACGCCGGTGACGAACTCCTGGGTCTTGTCGATGAACGCCTGGATCGGCTCGATCAGGCCGCCGAACCAGAGGCCGTCGTAGACGAGCTGGCAGTACTTCTGCTCGATTCCGCGCTTGTACTCGATGGTGTCCCTGGGGAGGGTCATCGCCTCCAGCGCGCGGTGGGCGGCTATGAGGGTCACCGCCGCGGGGCATTCGTAGGTCTCGCGGCTCTTGATTCCGACGAGGCGGTCCTCGACGTGGTCGATCCTGCCGACGCCGTGGCTTCCGGCGATCTTGTCCAGGGTCTCGATGAGCTCGACTCCGCCCATCCTCTTGCCGTCCAGGCACACGGGGATTCCCTTCTCGAACCCGATTTCTATGTACTTGGGCGTGGCCGGGGCCTTCTTCGGGTCGACGGTGTTTTCCCATACGTCTGCAGGGGGCTCCGCCCAGGGGTCCTCCAGGATTCCGCACTCGCAGGAGCTCCCCCAGAGGTTCTCGTCTCTGGAGTAGGGGCTCTCCTTCTTCACGATGATCTCGATCCCGTGCTCCTTGGCGTACTCGATCTCCTTCTCCCTGGTGGTGACCCACTCCCTCATCGGGGCTATGATCTCGAGGTTGGGGTTCTGGGACACGATCCCCACGTCGAACCTGACCTGGTCGTTCCCTTTCGCGGTGCACCCGTGGGCGATGTATTTGGCGCCTTCGGCGTTGGCGACCTCGACCAGCTTCTTGGCTATGAGGGGCCTGGCGATGGAGGTGCTGAGGGGGTAGACGTCCTGGTAAAGGGCGTTGGCCTTCAGGGAGGGCCAGACGTAGTCGGAGACGAACTCCTCGGTGGCGTCGATGAAGTCGGCCTTGATAGCGCCGTTCCTGAGGGCGCGGGCGACGATGTCGTCCTTGCTGGGGGGCTGTCCCACGTTGATGGCGATCGCGATGACGTCCACGTCGTACTGCTCCTGAAGCCAGTGGATGGCCACGGAGGTGTCCAGGCCGCCCGAGTAGGCTAGGACGACCTTGTCCCTCTTTCCCTTTTTGGTCTTTGCCATGATTATCGGGTGTGAGGATTCGTTCTTTCGATATATTCCCATCGGGTTCCGCATCGGCGCCCGCGTTTGTTCTCGTGTCATGAGGCATGTGCAGGCATTGCAAGGGTTTCAGTCCGGCGGGCAGGTCTGGACTGAGGATGTATGAATTCAAACACGTCTCGTGGCTCTTCAGGTTTCAATCCTCGGTCGGTCGATTCCATGTCCCTTGTGTCACATAATGGTCACAGGACCGTCAGCGAGTAGCAGTGGCAACATATCGCACATCACGTGTCTAGTTTCAAACAATACCTTTATAGTCGGAGCCGTCGTGGAGCGTCAGTATCGAAATCGGACGGTTGGACATGACAAGAGTCGGAATAATAGGGGGGACAGGATACGCCGGAGGGGAGCTGGCGCGCATTCTCTGCACGCATCCGGACGTCGAGATAGCGGCCATGACCTCGCGTCAGAACGCGGGGGCCAAGGTCCAGAACGTCCATACGTACCTCAAGGGCTATCTTGACCTGGAGTTCACCGAGAAGATCTCCCAGACGCCTGACCTGGACCTGGTGTTCGTGGCCACCCCTCACGGGGTCGCGATGAAGGAGGTCCCCGCGCTGCTGGAGCAGGGGGTGAAGGCCATAGACCTCTCCGGGGACTACCGCCTCCACGACGTCGACGTGTACAGCAAGTGGTACGGCCACGAGCACACGGACGCCGACAACCTGCAGCATGCGGTGTACGGCCTTCCGGAGTTCTTCCGCGACGAAATTAAGGGCGCGGACCTGGTCGCCAACCCCGGGTGCTACGCCACGTCGGTCATACTGGCCTGCGGGCCTCTCCTGAAGTCCGGGCTGGTGGGCGACGAGGTGATCGTGGACGCCAAGTCCGGCACCTCCGGGGCCGGGATGGTCCCGTCCCAGCGTCTGCACCATCCCACCTGCGGCGAGTCGGTGATCCCCTACAGCATAGGGACCCACCGCCACACCCCGGAGATCGAGATGGCAGTGGACCGCTTCGCCGGATCCCATGCGAAGGTGACGTTCGTCCCCAACCTCGTCCCCATAGTGCGCGGGATAATCTCCTCCTGCTACTTCGACCTGAAGGGCGACGCGGCCCAGGAGGACGTGGACGCGGTCTACGAGAGGCAGTACGGGAAGGAGCGGTTCGTCCATTACGTCCCGGATCCGTCCATACGTGCCGTCGTGGCGTCCAACCACGCGCAGACGGCCGCCCGCGTGATAGGGAAGAAGGTCGTGTCCTTCGGCGTCATTGACAATCTGGTCAAAGGCGCGTCTGGACAGGCCGTCCAATGCATGAACCTCATGCTCGGGCTCGACGAGGGCACCGGGCTCAACTTACCCGGACTGGGGGTCTGAAGAAATGGTAGAGATAATAGACGGCGGCGTGACCACCCCGCAGGGGTTCAAGGCCGCAGGAGTGCACAGCGGAGTGAAGTACCGCTCCCTGGACCTGGGACTGTTGTATTCCGAGGTCCCGGCGAGCGCGTTCGTCGGATACACGAGCAACAACGTCAAGGCGGCGCCGGTGCAGGTCATGATGAGGGAGAACTCCCCCACGCTCTCGGCGGTCGTCGTGAACAGCGGCAACGCCAACGCCCTTACCGGGCGCCGCGGGATCGAGGACGCCATCTCCATGAAGCAGGCGGTGGCCAACGAGCTCGGCCTGGACCCGATCCAGGTGGGCGTGATGTCCACCGGGCTGATCGGGCGCTTCATGGACATGCACAAGGTGCGCTACGGAATCTCCCGCGCGTCGAAGGAGCTCACCGTCGGAAGAGAGGCGGACAACCTCCTGGCCGAGGCGATAATGACCACGGACACCATCAAGAAAGAGTGCGCGGCCCGCGTCCGCCTCGGAGACGGGACCCTCGTGTACATCGGGGCCATCTCCAAGGGAAGCGGGATGATCTCCCCGCACATGAAGGTCCTCCACGGGACCACGCTGTCCCTGGTCACCACCGACGCCAACCTCTCCCCGGCGTTCCGCGAGAAGTGGCAGTCCATACTGGACGACAGCATGAACATGGTGTCCGTCGACGGAGACCAGTCCACCAACGACACCTGCATCCTCCTGGCCAACGGCATGTCCAACGGGAGCTGCGCCGACGACGACCCCGAGTTCGAGGCGGCGCTCCGCACGGTGATGACCAAAATCGCCCGCACCATAGCCATGGACGGCGAGGGGGCCACCAAGCTGATCGAGGTCCAGGTCACCGGGGCGGAGACCAAGGAGGACGCCCGCAAGGTCGTCAAGACGATCATCGACTCCCCCCTGGTCAAGTCCGCCATATTCGGGTCCGACCCGAACTACGGGCGCATAATGATGGCCGTCGGCAACAGCGGGGCGAAGTTCAGCATGGACGACGTCCGCCTGATCATCAAGGGAGGGGACATGGAGGTCCCCATCCTGGACGCCGGCGCCCCCATCTTCCAGGAGGAGAGGGCCGTCGAGGTCGTGCGCATGGCCATGGACAACAAGGAGGTCACCGTGATGGTGGACCTCGGTGTCGGCAGCGAGGAGGCCGTGGGATGGGGATGCGACCTCACCTACGACTACGTCCGCATCAACGCGGAGTACGCGACCTGAGGGGGATCCATGGACAACCTGTACGTCCTGAAGTTCGGCGGGAACGCCATACGCGGGAAGGAGGGGCTCGACCGTCTCGCCTCGGACATATCCGTCCTCGTGAAGTCCGGCGCCAAGGTGGTGCTGGTCCACGGCGGAGGCCCGGAGATCTCGGAGGAGATGGAGCGCAGAGGCCTCAAGCCCACCAAGGTGTGCGGGGTCAGGGTCACGGACGCCGCCGCCCTGGAGGTCGCCGAGTCCGTCCTCCGCAGGATAAACGCCGACGTGGTGGAGAGCCTGAAGGCCCGCGGAATCGACGCCGTCGGATTCCCGGCGCACTTCTGCTCCCTGTGCGCCAAGAAGCCCCCGATGGAGGTGTCCGAAGGCGGCTCCCCGAGGAAGGTGGACCTGGGCCTGGTGGGAGAGGTCGTCGGAGTGGACTCCGGCGTCCTGGAGGACCTGCTGAACGAAGGGGTCCTGCCCGTGATATACCCCATAGGGAAGGATTCCGAAGGAACGATGCTGAACGTGAACGCGGACACCATGGCCGCCGGGATAGCAGCTGGCATAGGCTGCTCCGAGATGGTCGCGATAACCGACGTTCCGGGAATACTGAAGGACGTGAGCGACCCCTCGTCCAAGATAGACTCGCTGACCGTCGAGGAGGCGGAGGCCCTCATCGCTGACGGGACGATATCCGGAGGGATGATCCCCAAGGTGGAGGCCTGCATCAACGTGCTGAAGGCCGGCGTTGCGTCAGTCCGCATGGTCGACGGGCGCAGCTGCGGCGGGGGAGTCCTGTCGTCAGGCGGCACCGTGATAAAGAGATGAATCAGATGAGCATAGAAGAGATCAAGGAGAAGACTTCGAAATACCTGTTCCAGAACTACGGACGCGCGGACCTGGCCTTCACGCATGGCAAGGGCTGCATCCTCTACGGCCACGACGGCCGCGAGTATCTGGACCTGGTGGCGGGCATAGCCGTCAACGCCCTGGGATACGCGCACCCCGAGTGGACCGCCGCGGTCCAGGCGCAGGTCGGCCGCATGGTGCACGTCTCGAACCTGTTCCTCGTCAAGGAGCAGGCCGACCTGGCCGAGCGCATAGCCTCCATAACCCCGTCCGGCATGGACCGCACGCTCTTCGCCAACAGCGGGGCGGAGGCCAACGAGGGCGCGCTGAAGACCGCCGTCCGCTACACCGGGCGCGGGAAGGTGCTGTCCGCCCTGAACGGGTTCCACGGGCGCACCTCCGCCAGCCTCGGCGCCACCGGCCAGGAGAAGTACCAGAAGTCGTTCGAGCCCCTGATAAGCGGCGCGTACGGCTACTTCCCGTTCGGGGACTGCGAGAAGGTCAAGGAGATGGTCGACGGGGACACCGCCGCCGTGATGGTGGAGCCGGTCCAGGGCGAGGGCGGAGTCCGCACCGTCCCGGCCGAGTTCTTCAAGACCGTCCGCGACGTGTGCACCGACAAGGGCGCGCTGATGGTCTGCGACGAGGTCCAGACGGGGATCGGGCGCACCGGGGAATGGTACGGGATCCAGAACTTCGGGGTCGTCCCCGACATAATCACCATGGCCAAGGCCTTGGGCGGAGGAGTCCCCATAGGCGCGATCACGACCACCGCCGAGATATCGTCGGTGATGGTCCCCGGGACCCACGGGACGACCTTCGGCGGGAACCCCCTGGTGTCCGCCGCCGGATGCGCAACGATAGACATAATGAAGAAGGAGGGCCTGGTGGCGCACTCCAAGGAGATGGGCGCCAGATGGATGAACGACCTCCGCGGCATATCCTCCCCGAAGATCAAGGACGTCCGCGGATACGGCCTCATCATCGGCGTCGAGATGGATTCCGCCGAGACCGCCTCCCACGTCCAGAAATACTGCCGCGAGAACGGGGTCCTGGTCAACGTCTGCCACGGAAACGTGGTGCGCCTGATCCCGCCCCTGATCCTGAACGACTCCCAGAAGGACCGCTTCACCTCGCTCCTGAAGGAAGCCGTCCTCTGAAACCGGTTCCCGTCGGGGATCCCCCCGGCGGATTCTTTATCCTTTCACGTCGATTCAGACGCATGAACGCGGCATGGCTACATCCCGTCATCATGCTGGCAGCGGCCGCCGCCGGCCTCATCGCAGGCTCGGCCCTGGGCATGGACCACGGGGACTCGGAATACATCGAGCCGTTCCTGATGGCCATGCTGTTCATGGTCTTCCTTTCCGTGGACGTCTCCACGGCCAGGAGGGCGTTCGAGGACAGGCGGTTCCTCCTCACCGCGCTGGCGGTCAACTTCGTCTGGACGCCTCTTTTCGCGTTCCTGCTTTCCATAGGCTTCTTCCTGGAATCGGTCGACGCCAGGACGGGGCTGATAATGCTGCTGGTCACTCCTTGTACGGACTGGTACCTCGTGTTCACGGGGATGGCGAAGGGGAACGTCTCCCTGAGCAGCGCCCTCCTGCCGGTGAATCTCCTCCTCCAGGTGCTGCTGCTCCCGTTGTACGTCACGCTGTTCACGGGAAGGGACGCGGGCTTCGACGCCGTCTCCATGCTGCTGGACACCGCGTACGTGCTGGCGGTTCCGCTGGTCGTGGCCGTCGCGGTCAGGCTGGCCACGAGGCTCTCATTCCGTCTGAAGGGCGCCGTGGAGTTCATCAACTCGGGTACGGACGGCATACAGCTGCTGTTCCTGTGCCTGGCGATAGCGGTGATGTTCGGGGCGGAGAGCGCCACGCTGTTCGGGAACCTCGACGTCCTCGCATGGACGCTGGTCCCGCTCGTCCTGTTCTTCACTGTCAATCTCCTGCTCGCGACGAAGGTGGGGAAGGCCGAGGGGATGTCCTACGACGACACCACCTCCCTGGTGTTCACCTCCCTCGCAAGGAATTCGCCGCTTGCCCTCGCCATAGCCGTCGCGGCCTTCCCCGATTCCCCTCTCACGATGCTGATGCTGGTGGTCGGGCCGCTGATCGAGCTTCCGATACTCTCGGCGGTCGCGGGCTATCGCCTGTCCCGGAGGAATGCGAGTCCGTGAACGGACATGCGGGTCGTTTATCGACTGAACGTTGATATAATCAACCAATTGTATTGAAAACAGACCTTTGAAACGTCAATATGTCCCATGTTGAACTTTATATACGTACATGGAGATGCGGGGAGCATGGCGCAGAACGTTCTCAAAGAGAGCCTGGCAGAGAAGACACGCATGTACATCGACGCCCATCCCAGCATCAAGGACTGCGTCTCCAAAGGGCTCGTGAACTATTCGTCCCTGGCTAGGCTCATAATGAAGGACATCGACGTCGACAACGAGGAGGCCGTGATGATAGCCTGCCGCCGCTACGCCTCGAAGCTCTCGGTCACCACAGACCATGAGATGAGCATCCTGAGGATACTCAAGGACAGCAGGCTAGAGATGAGGACCAAGACATGCATCGTCACGGCGAAGAACGACTGGTCCGTCCTTCACAAGATGGACAACCTGTTCAAGGACCTCTGGAACGAGAACTCCATCATGCAGTGCGTCCAGTCCGCCTCTGCGGTCACCATAATCGCCGACAAGATGCTCAAGGACAGGATAATGGACACCGTCGGAAGGTTCAACATCATAAAGGTGAGGGAGAACCTGGTGGAGATCGCCGTGAAGTCCCCTGAGAAGATCGTCGACACCAGCGGGGTCATAGCCTATCTGATCACCAACCTCTCCGACGCCGGAATCAACATTGAGGAGACGGTCAGCTGCCACACCGACACGATATTCATCGTCGGGGAGGCGGACATGATCAACGCCTACTCCGTGCTGACCAAGTGCATCCAGTCGGCCGAGGCCACCGTCGGGGACCAGTGACCTCGGTTTCCGTGGAACAGGCATTTGGTCTGGTATTCGGGCTCGCACGAGACGTATATCCCGAGCTTCTTGTAGAGCCCCTCGTCCACCGGCGAGATCACGACCGACGAGTGCGCGTCGCATCCCTTCAGCGCGGGGAGGGCGGAGAATGCCCTCTCGGCGTTCGAGTCGACGTTGGCGGCTATGGAGAGGGCGACGAGCATCTCGTCGATGTGGAGGCGGGGGTTCCTGTTGCCCAGGTACTCCACCTTCAGCCTCTGCATGGACTTGATGACCTCCGGGGAGATCAGCAGGACGGAGTCGTCGATGTCTGCTATGATTTTCAGCGCGTTGAGAATCATGGCGGAGGAGGCGGTGAGAAGCGCGGAGGCCTTCCCGGTCACTATGGCGCCGTCCTTGAGCTCCATCGCCACTATCGGGCGGGACTCCTTGTCCTCGTATTCGCGGACGGCGGTGACGGTCCTGCGGCAGGAGGGCGTGATCCCCGCGCGCTTCATGCACAGCTCCAGCTTGAACACGGCGGACTCGTCGCATTTTCCCTCGCGATGGTCCCTGAGGGCGCCGAAATACCTTCTGATTATTTCGTTCTCGGCCGCTTTCCTCACCTTGTCGTCGTCCACTATGCAGAATCCGGCCATGTTGACGCCCATGTCCGTCGGTGAGGAATACGGGGACTTGCCGGAGACGCTCTCGAGTATGGCGTTGACGACCGGGAACACCTCCACGTCGCGGTTGTAGTTGACGGCCGTCTTGCCGTAGGTCTCGAGGTGGAACGGGTCTATCATGTTGCTGTCGCCCAGGTCGGCGGTGGCGGCCTCGTAGGCGATGTTGACGGGATGCTTCAACGGAAGGTTCCAGACGGGGAACGTCTCGAACTTGGCGTATCCGGCGGGGGTGCCCCTTTTGTTCTCATGGTATATCTGCGACAGGCACACCGCCATCTTCCCGCTTCCCGGGCCGGGGGCGGTGACCACGACCAGCGGCTTGGTCGTCTCGACGTAATCGTTGCGTCCATATCCCTCGTCGCTGGCGATGAGGTTGATGTCGGCAGGGTATCCGGCTATCGGGTAATGCTTGTACACGCGGAGCCCTAGGGCCTCGGCCTTCTTCTGGAGGTTGTCCGCCGCAGGCTGTCCGGTGTAGCGGGTTATGACCAGCCCGCAGACGTCGATCCCCCTGTCGCGGAACGAATCTACCAGCCTGAAGACTTCCAGGTCGTAGCCTATCCCTATGTCCTTGCGGATCTTGTTCTTGACGACGTCCTCGGCGCTGATGACCACGATGGCCTCGGCATCGGATCCGAACTGCATGAGCATGGAGATCTTGCTGTCCGGCTTGAATCCGGGAAGAACGCGGGATGCATGGTAGTCGTCGAAGAGCTTTCCTCCGAACTCCAGGTAGAGCTTTCCTCCGAATTTCGAGATGCGTTCCCTGATGTGTTCGGATTGGGTCTTGAGATACCTGTCGTTGTCGAAGCCTTCGGACGAGTCCATACCACGGTGTAATCTTGTTTCAGTATTAAGGGTTACGAAACGATGGTCTATCCATCAAGACATTTGAATTGATATAAGCGTATAATTATGTAATTAGATTATCAATTAGCATTTATAATGGATATTTGTCTATGAATTAGAATAATTTCATATGTTTGTTCATAAAAGATAAAATGGCATTCATGCCGTGTGGTGAAAGGACGAGCGTGTGAGTGGCTGGATGATAAGGATTTTGCAATCTATTGCGCAGGAATGAAATGGGCTGCATATGCTATCGGATGTTCGGGTAGAAATCGATTCGTAGGATTCTTTGCCATACGATAGTTTTAAATAGTATTCAGCAGTGCGGGGAGTGCACGACACAACCGTGCGATGCATTTCATGCACCCGGACAGCCTCGCTGGCCCGGGGAAGAGGCCGGAGGGCCCCGTCGGATGAGAGCGGGCGGACCCTGTGACGGCCGACCATACGAAACCTGGACGTGTGCTAGATCATACGCCAGCGGCGATGCTACGCCGTAT
>JAFWTC010000034.1 GCA_017519045.1 Candidatus Methanomethylophilaceae archaeon | reverse complement strand
TCCTGAATCAACGACGCTATGGATTATTGTCCAATTTTTGCAGAGTGCTGGCTAGCCTCATTGGACAGTTAGTTTCATATATGACGATTTCACGAAAAAAAACGGGTTCCGAAGCAAAGTCTGATGTCCAAGTCAAGTTAAGGACTCAGAGCTTGCGTCTAGGCATCTATTATCTTGCCTATCGGCTAATAGATACGCCTGCGTGCCTTCGAATCGACGGAGGGGGCGTCTATACTCCGTGCCGGTTGCCGTTTCGGATGGCCTTGTATCCCGTTATTGCAGGGTTCTTCGCTGTATGCAGCCCAGGAACATCCTCGAATACATCTCGGTCCCTTTGGCGGATGGATGTATGTGGTCCACCAGCATGGGGCTGTTGAGGTTGAGCTCGAAGTACTCTCTAATAGCAGGGTAAGGGTTGCTGAAACTGACGCTTTCGGATGAGCAGCGGTCGGACAGCGCCTTGACGTACTCGTCGTAGAGCTCCAGCTTCCTCTGCTCTGCGAGCTTGCAGTACGGATCGAACCTGGTGGACGGCCATGGCGAGACCACGAATACCTTCTTCGTCTTCTTCTTGAGGACAGAAATGATGGCGTCCATCGTTTTAACGTACTCCGCGGATGTGAGGCAGCCCGCCCTGGAACGGTAACGTATGTCGTTGCATCCGATCGCGACGACGGCGACGTCCGCTTCTATATTCCTTGCCTCGAGCATCTCCAGCAGCTCTTTGGAGGTGATCCCCCCTTTGGACACATTGGTCACCTTGATGTTCGGGAAATTGGACATCAGGGGCTCGTACCACGGTATGCCGCCATTCTCGGTCCCCTCCGTAATGGAGTCCCCGAGGAAGCAGGCCGACTTCGATGACCTCAAGGCCTTTATGAAAGGGTTGCCGCGGAGACCTTCGATGGACATCGGCCTGGATTCTGTTCTGCCTGCGCCGTCCTCAGTGATGACGGGCCTGCAGGAGTAATGGCAAGAGGCTGGCATGTCCACGCCTGTCATGACTTTCGTGATCATCGTCGAGGTCCTCTCGATGCGCCTTCCCTCCTGGGCGGACAGCCTCGAGCACAGGTCTTCATCGCCGTAAAGGTCTGGCACGGGGATGGCGGACATGGCTCCGCGCATGTCGGCGCGGGCCACTATGGGCACCACAGATGATGCAACGACCTTTTTGCTGTCGGAGTCGATGTAGGCCTCGATTATCGCGTTGGCGTCGCCGTCCCATTTCATGAAGCTGTTCACATAGTTGCCGGGGCCGAACGCCGCCAGCCTCCCGTCCTTTATCGTTATGGGCTTGACCGCATGGGCGTGGCAGTTGAACATGACGTCCGCCCCTGCGTCGAAGAAGACATCGGACCAGACCCTCTCGTAATCCGAAATGTCGTGCGTGAAGTCCTTCCCCATGTGGGACAGAACCACCACCATGTCGCACCGCTTCTTCAGGTCGTTTATCTCCGACGCCACCATGGCCTTGGAGCCTTCGAAGCCAGGGTCGCCGGGGGCCGCGAGCTTGCGAGTGTGCCGCTCCCATTCCCCCGCGTTGTTGAACCTGGACGCATTGAACCCGTACGTGTAGGCCAGGAACCCGAGCCTTAGGCCTTTCACGACCCTCAAGTCACCTTTGCCCTTCTCCTCTGCGTCCCTGTATGTGCCCACATGGTCAAGCCCGATCTCGTCGAGGTTATCCAAGGTGTCTAGAAGCCCCTTCTCCCCCCTGTCGAAGCTATGGTTGTTGCAGGTCGTTACCAGGTCTATTCCGGCCTTTTTTATGTCTCTCAGGTACTCCTTCGGGAAGTTCAGGGTTAGAGGCGTGGGGTCGCTGAAGTTCCCCTGGGTGTACCTTTCGCTGTTGCAGCACGGCCCCTCCAGGACGCCGATGGACAGGTCGCTGTCCTCCAGGTACTTCCTGGTGTATCTGAACATATCGGAGAAGTCGTAGCTAGCGTCCGCTCTTCTTCCGGACTTGACCATGTTCTCTAGCAGTATGAGGTCGCCCACAAATGAGAGCTTGACGAGGCCGGGGCTGGACGCATCCAGATATGGCGACATTTTCTTCGGGAACGGAGGCGCGACGTTCAGGGAGTCGTCGAACGGGCAGACGACTCTGTCGGGGGCCATCTTCTTTATTGCCTTGAGATAGTTCTTCGCCGATGCGGGAGGGGCCGCGGCGAGAATGAGGACGGCGTCCTCATGGTAATCGGTCGGCGTGAAATCCTCGTATGCGATGATGTCGCCGTTGTATTTGGCTTTGATGTCATCGATTATCAGAGTCTCTTTGATGCCGTAGACGTTGTTCAGTATGCTTTTCACGAGAAGCCCCATTTCGCCGTACGGATAGATTATGAACTTCCGGAATCCCCTGTCCAGGCAGTGCCTTATGGTATCGTCGACCTTCCAATGGTTGCTCCTCTTCGACATGTTGTTCAGTGGCTTCAGCTTCATTCGTTCTTCCCTCCCAGTATTTCCGATTTGCATACCACGGTTGAATTCGGAGGCACGTCTTTGGCGACGTTGGCCCCTGCAGCTATCACAGAGTGAGGACCTACGTTTACGTTTCCGATTATGTTGGCCCCGGCTCCGATGAAGACGAAGTCGGATATGGTGGGGGCGCTCTCGCGTGCGCGGCCGGGCACCGTGCTGGATCCTATGGTTACATTCTGGAGGATCGTGCAACCCTTTCCGATCGTGGAGCTGTCGGATATGAAGATGTTGAGGATGCCATGCGGGAACGACGGCTTGTCCTTGAACTTGGCCAGGATGCCTATCCAGCTTCCGTGCCCTTCCAGAAGCCAGTAGTACTTGGAAACGAGTTCGCGGGGATAGCCCAGTCTGATTATCTCCCTGCGCAAGGCGAAGATGTAGTCGGAGAAGAGGTTGATCCTGTCGCCATTCTTCAGGGACTCGTTCATCAGGTCTACCGATTTGTCGAGGTCCGGTGCGGCTCCTATCCCCTTCAGGTACATCAGCGACAGCTGGTAGGTAGCATTGGGGTCGCGTTTTCCCTCATGGAGACGGGAGCAAAGGCAGAAGGCCTCCTCCCTCTCCGATTCGTTGTCGCTGACCATCAGGATTTTGACCAGGGATAGCTTCGCGTCGTCGGACCCCATTTCGGATGATTGACGGAAACATCTTTCGGCGGATTGAACGTCCTTGGCAGTCCCCTTCCCTTCTAGATACAGGCGCCCGAGAAGGGCCATGACACGGGCATCCTTGTAGGCGAACCGCTTGCAAAGCATGAATACGTCGGACTTTTCCTCTTTTGTCCCAGATCTGGATGTTGACTGGACCAAGGCGGCGATGGCGTCCGAATTTCCCTTCAGGGCGGATTCTGTAAGCCACCGTTTCGCCTCCGTCGGGTTCCTGTCTATGGCGGAGCCTTTCAGATACATGGATCCAAGCATGAACATGGCCTGGTCGTTCCCGTCGTCCGCCATCCGTTTGCAGAGGTCTGCAGCCTCCTTTCTGTCGTCGGTCCGGCGGCTTTTGCTCAGCGTGTCGATTAGTGTCAAGCGGTCTTCGGCGACTGTGCTTTCCATGAGGATCTTAGTGCCTTCTTGGCGCTCCTTCTCGTTGGCGCTCAGGGCCAGGCTGCGCGCGTAGCGCCTTCTCGCCTTGTGGGATATGTCCACGTAGGGCTTCAGAAGCGACCTTCTGGCGTTTGGCTGCAAATATATGTCGTCAATCGCTGCATTTACTCTGGCGACGATGATGGAAGCCTCTTTGAACTCGTCGGTCCCTTTCCTAGCAAGTTCGTCTTTCACTTCCCTGAGGAACTCCGTGTCTTCAGATTCAAGCAACCTGACGTAGTTCGCCAGGCGAGACTTCACATACCGGTCGATTTCCTGCACGTCCTGGAGGTCCTCCAGGCACCCAAGGGCGTCGGCCGCCCAAAGGACCTCCATGCATTCCTCGGGCTCTCCCATGCAATGGCATAAGATGTCCTTGAAAACGCGGGGCGCTGATGCCAGATTTTTGAATTTGTCTGATTTACGGAGGCCCACGCCTTCCATAGTCACCTGCAGGGCTCTGCTAGATAAGAGCATCGCAATCTTTTCCGCATCTCCAAGACATCCTTTTTCCGAGGTCTGCGGAATGACGAATGCGTACCAGAGGCGTTCCAGTAGGAAGGCGGCGAACAGGCATCCGAATGGTTGCGTGTCGCCTCCAGCGATCTCTTCCAGGTTGGAGCGGACGTGAATCACCGGCAGTCCGAGGGCCTCCCACGGCCCTGCGTCAGCCCCGATTCCGTCATCAAGTGCAAGGAGGTGGGTCAGCTCCATCGTCTTATCGCCGTGATGGCGAAGTATGGAATGGAGGGAGTCTATGTCTGGTTGAAGGAATGCGCCGACTGCCCTCCCCGTATCCTCGGGGCCGACCGAGACCTGTTCTGTCTCGATGCGAATGCTCTCGTCGCAATCATGGATTTTGGATAGCAGGGGGATGACAGATTTTTCGAGATTATTCTTCAGGCTGTCGGAGATTGGGAGCTCTGACTCGACGTCGATACTGTTCCTCACGCAATGGCCGATTAGCGCGACGACTGCTGCGTCGCACCTGTCTTCGCGGAAGAATTTACTACATTCAGAGGGAATGGAGGCGGTCAGGACGCATTCCTAACAGTTCGGGCCGCCGTGCGATAATGACAGACTATAGTCGATGACAAGTTGGTTTCCGTCGTCGTGCAGCCTGGGTTTCTGGATGACGAGGTGTTTTGCGCCCATCGAATTCCTATGTCGTCGTTGGCTGAGCTCAGATAAATATTTTTCTTACTTGTGGACTCTGATCTGACTTTTATTGTGCACGTCCGTATGGTCTGGATGTCCGACGTGGAGGCCGTACGCAAGAATTTCTTGCTATTCAAGGTGGAGTGACCGTGACCGGAATACCCACGGTGGTCCCGACTCTCAGCGGCCATATCGTGCTGGACAGCGCATGCAGGCATTTCGACTGCTACGTGCTCGCCGAGGTGCAACAAGGCCCTGGAGCGGGCGGCTATCTGGCGAATCGGGAGGTCTACAGGGTTGTGGCGATCGTGGAACGGTGCGGCGCTCCTCCTGCGGCCGAAGACGTCAAGTCGACTTTGGCAGAATCGGATTCAGTTCGATCCCGTCGCAAGCCCATGGGTACCTTGGAATCGAGGATTTCTTTGAATACCGGAAGGTAAGAAACGGGTTTCTCGAACTGCGACTCTCTTTCCGCGGATCCGATTTTTTCTTTGACTTTATTGAGCGGTCTCTGGGAGAGACCATTGATAGAAGGCCGTGTTGATGCCTATCATTTAATCGGTTTCATGTGATTACGCGACTTAGTAAGGGCAATCGAACGGGGTTTAGCTCATCAAATCTTTCAAACATTTTCATTTGAGCATCCTTAATACAGGGGGCAACAGATTAAATACGGCGGACGAGATTGATTGTTATCCTGATAAGACCCGTAAGACGGTTGCCGCGAGGCGGCCCTTAATTCTTACGGGCTAAGGATATTTTCTTGGATAAGATTGCAGCGAATCTGTCGTCATCGTTTTCATAGTATCTGTTGACGGAGCCGACGACGTAATCTGCTATTTGGATGCATTTATTCTGATTGGAAGTGTGCTTTTCGCATTTCTTCAGCGTGCAGTCATGGGAGGCTGAAAGGTCATTGGCCATCGATTGTAGTTCCTCGAGTGATACGAACCTGCTACGGTCGAGGAATATGATGACATCGTGGCCGGAAATTGACGACAAGGATAATTCCAAAAGGTCGTATAGGACTCTCTTGTAAAGCTTGTTGCCTCTCAAGTCGTAATAAACCGAGTCGTAATCATGTTTGTCGACAGTAATTGACACTATAGCAACATCCGTTTCAGCTAGAGCCGTGAGGACCTTTTTGATTTCGAATTCGTTGGAATTGTGGAATTTGGGTTCATCCTTCTTCAAAGGAATGGACTTGAACACAGGGTCGAGGTGCCGGACGCGCTTGGTGATTATGGCGGCCATAGAGAAGAATCTGGAGTCAGACCCGAGATCCCCAGATTCGTCTACGGCTATGAGCCACGTCATGAGCGTTCACCGACGCGATACCGAGCAATGATAAATCAGTTCGCCAAAGAATAACTCGAACAAGGTGTTTCGCCCGCTCAGCGGACTACAAGGGTAGTAAATCGGGCAAGGGCGGTTCCTCTTGCCCGTCGCCACCCCTCAGGCACCTTGGAATCTAGAATCTCCTTGAATACCGGGAGGCGGCCTACAGGCTTCTCGAACCGGACTTCCATCCCTGTAGATGAAATCCTTTTCTTGATGCTCTCGGAGGACGGACCCTCGAAGGCCACGTACAAAGGTATCACTATAGTCTTATCAACTCCTTGGCTTCTTAGGCTCTCGATCGCATCCTCCACCGGCGTCCCGTGCTTGTCTGCGCACCATTCCGCCTTCCACCCTGCATCCCGAAGCCCTTCCAAGTAATAATCGGCCGTCTTGGCCGTGGTGGAATGCGGCGAGCCTCTGGAGGCCAGGAGCACCCCTTCCTCTTGTTTCGGCCGTCCCATCTCCGTCAGTATGGCGTCTAGCATGCGGGCATCTGGGCCCAGGGCGGTGGCGAAGCGCGTAGCGATATCTTTGCCGTCTATAATGGTCCATGAGCCGAAGTTGTCTGGGAGGAGGACAGACGCGGGCATGAGCCACACGGTGTTCCTGCCTTCCGAGACCGACAACGGAAGTATGGAGAAGGTGTCGATCCCGTCCCGATGCATCCTCCTCAGGACGTCCTCCGCATAGGGCTCCCCGCGCAGGTAGGCCACGTTGACATCCTTCCTTCCCACTTTTCTGAGATAATCCGCGCATTCCTTCGCGACGAGGCGGATCCCAGGGAACTCGGAATCCAGTCCGAGGACGATGACGCCCGTTTTCATCGTTCCGGGGAATGCGGAATGGGTATGTTATTATTGCGTATTAGTGTGAATCATTATGTCTAAAAATCGTTTAATACCCAATTAGTAATACTGAGTCGATGATTAGTAACAACACCCCTATGGATCCTGAGACGTTCAGGAGCTTCGGAAGGCAGATCTACGGACACGAGATTTGGCTCGGAGACGTGTTCAAGGAGGACGGGGACATCTGCGTCTACGCCTTGTACGGGCATAAGATGGTCCCGGACAAGCCCATGCCCACGGATTACGCCAAACCAGTGCTCTACGACGACAACGGCCGCATCGAGAACCCGGACCGCGAGATCGTCAAGGAGCCCCACGGATGGAAGTTCTCCTTCGAGGACAAGGGGGCGGACGTGTACACCCTTTATGTGGACTCCAGCTCGGTCTGGGTCACCGACGAGGAGGGGTGGCACAGGGGCGTGAAGCGCGACTTCAGCCAGGTCAAGCACGCCGGCGCCTACGTCATGGTCGCCAAGAGGATCATCTCCAGGGACGGGAAGAACCCCGGCTCCGTCATGCACGCCGAGCTCGAGATCGTCCCGTCCAAGGCCAAGCTCGCCGTGGGGGAGGACGCCGTCCTCACCGTGTACTACGAGGGCAAGCCCCTTCCCAACCACAAGGTGCTCTGCTTCTGCCACGCGTCGGAGGAGGTCCAGTTCTTCAACACCGGCGCCGACGGCGTCTTGCGCTATCCCGTGAAGGAGAAGGGCGACTACATCTTCATCGTCAAGTTCGCCGACGAGAACAAGAAGGTCGACGACGAGTTCGACGAGACCGCCTTCACCACCACCCTCACCATGGAGACTGAGTGAGATGCTGAAGGTCATCGCCACAGGGAAGGGGGGTGTCGGGAAGACCACCACCATCTCGACCCTGGCGACGATGTTCTCCAGGGAGGGGACGAAGGTCCTGGTGTTCGACACCGACCCCAGCATGAACCTGGCCATGACCCTCGGCCTCCCTTACCTGGAGGTCCCCACGATAACCGGCAACAAGGAGGAGATCAACCACGAGCTGGACGACCTCGACGAGGACGCCATGGCCGTCGGGAAGGGGATCCTGGAGAACTACTCCCGCCTGAACCCGGACGGGATCAGGGTCGTGGTGATGGGCGCCATCCCCGAGGAGGGGAACGGCTGCCTGTGCTCGGCGATCTCCATAGTGAAGATCCTCTTGAACTACCTCGAGTCGGACATGTGCCCGGAGAGGTACGGCCTGGTGATCGTGGACTCCCAGGCGGGGCCGGAGATCCTCGGCAGAGGCCTGGCCAGGGACTTCGACTTCAACATGATACTCACCGAGCCCACCCCCAAGTCCGCGGAGGTGTCCAAGCAGGTCGCCGGCCTGGCCAGGAACCTGGGCGTGGAGAACAACCTCCTGGTGGTGAACAAGTCCGAGTACCCCGAGGACGTCGCGAGGATGGCGTCGCTGGTTGGCGTCCCCGTCGAGAACTCCGTCCGCGTCAGGTACGACCACAGCGTGATAGACGCCGACAGGAACAGCCAGTGCCTGTTGGACGCGTATCCTGATTGCGACGCCGTGGCAGATATTAAAGCGATCAAAAACATCTTGGAGAAGGCATCGGAGCGATTCCAATGTGCGAGTTTACGGTATATCTGAACGGACGCGAGGATTCCGACATCGTCGCGACCAACGTAATCAAATCGAAGATCAAGGACGGGCACATAGCCCTTCTGGACAGCGCCGGGAAGACCTACAGGATCGAAGGCGCCAGCATCGTGACCGTGGACTCGATCATGGCCGAGATGCATCTCAGGAGCACAGCGTGATTACCATGGCAGAACTATCGAGCTACATCAAGCGCTACGAGAACTTCCCGGATCCCGGGGACGTCTACTACGAACTCTCTCCCCTTCTCTCCGACAAATGCGCCTTCGACGCCGCCATGAAGGGGTTCATGGACATGTTCGACCGCGAGGTCTTCGACGCCGTCGTCTGCACCGAGTCCTACGGCGGCATGTTCGGCACCGCCTTGGCCAGGACTCTGGGAAAGCCCGTCGTGACCGTGAGGTACAAGGGCGGGTTCCCCGGGGACACCATATGCGGCGACGCCGGCGACAAGGTCCTCGAGATGCCTTGGGACAGGATAAAGCAGGGGATGAAGGTCGTCGTCATCTGCGACGTCCTGGCCACCGGAAGGTCCACCGCGGCCATCATCCGCATGGTGGAGAGGATGGGCGGCACCGTCCTCCGCGTCGGATACATCGCGGAGCTGTCCTCCTTCGGAGCCAGGAAGAACAAGGTCCTGAAGGGATACCCGTTCGAGGCCCTTCTCGAATTCTGAAACCTCTGGCTCCCGTCGATCACGGCGGGGGCCGTATGCCGCCATGGTTCTGATTTAGTATAAATTGGACGGTACATCCATGTATATGGATGCCATCCTTCCTTTCGGGAGGCGGCCTGTCCGTCCTCATGTCGGGACGAGGGGAGCCGAAGGATGATTCTGAAGTACCTGAACAGGAAGGCATGGGCGCTGGTCGCCGCCTGCGTGGCGTTCATAACGGTCCAGGTCTTCCTGGACCTCCAGCTTCCCCGCTACATGGACGACATAACCCTGGCGCTCCAGGCCGGGAGCACGGTGTCCGAGGTCACCCGGTACGGGTGGAGGATGGCGGTATGCGCCCTTCTGAGCCTCGTCGCGGCGATGGGGGCGGGATACATGGCCGCCAAGGTCGGGGCCATGCTGAGCAAGGACCTGAGGCTGAGCCTCTTCGACATAATCAAGGGGTTCACCCCGCAGGACACCGGCCACTTCTCCACCGCTTCCCTCATAACCCGCACCACCAACGACGTGGTCCAGGTCCAGATCTTCGTGGCGCAGGCCCTGACTGTCTTGATCAAGGCCCCCATCATGGGAGTGTGGGCGCTCACCCGCATATCGGGAGGGAGCTGGGAATGGACCGCCGCCACCGCCGCCGGGATGCTGGTCATAGTCGTGTCCATAGGATACATCCTCTGGGTCACCCGTCCGCACTACAAGGCCATCCCGGCCCTCACCGACGACATCAACCAGCACACCTACGAGCATGTCACCAGCGTCCGCGTGGTCCGCGCGTACAACGCCGAGCATTTCCAGGAGAGGGTGTTCAGGGAGACCAGCGATGACCTCCGCGAGAACGACCTCTACATCTGGAGGCGCACGTCCCTCCTTCCGCCGATCTCCGCAGGCGTCTCGGACTTCCTCACGCTCGCGATATACTGGATCGGGACACTTCTCATAGTAGATGCTGTGGGCATCGACGAGAGGCAGCGGCTCTTCTCGGACATGATCGTGTTCTCGACCTACGCCATCCAGGTCTTGACAGCCTTCATGATGGTCACAAACCTCATCCAGACCTCCCCCAGGTCCCTGGTGTCCTCCAAGAGGATACAGGAGATCCTGACCTACGGGATCGCGATCCCGGACGGCGCCGTCAAGGCGGGCCAGGACCGCATGGGGGAGGTGGAGTTCCGCGGGGTGAGCTTCGAGTACCCCGAGACGGGGGCGGAGGTCCTCCACGACATCTCCTTCAAGGCGGAGAGGGGCAAGACGGTGGCCATAATCGGCTCCACCGGGTCGGGGAAGTCCACCCTGCTCAGCCTCATAACCCGCTTCTACAGGCCCACCTCAGGGCAGGTCCTAGTGGACGGCAGGGACGTGGGCGAGTACGAGAGGGCGGAGCTCAACGCCAAGTTCGGATTCGTCCCCCAGGCCAGCGTGATATTCGCCGGGACCATACGCTCCAACGTCGCATACGGCGACATGGCCGACAAGGCCTCCGACGACGACGTCTGGGAGGCTTTGGACATAGCCCAGGCGTCCGATTTCGTGTCGGAGATGGACGGCGGCCTGGACGCCGAGGTCCAGCAGGGAGGGAAGAATCTGTCCGGGGGCCAGAGGCAGAGGATATCCATAGCCAGAGCGGTATGCAGGCGCGCGGAGACACTCCTGATGGACGACTCGTTCTCTGCCCTGGACTTCAAGACGGACAAGCTCGTGAGGCAGTCTCTCAAGGCCAGGGTGAAGGACGCCACGTTCATAATCGTGGCCCAGAGGGTCGGGAGCATCATGGACGCCGACCTGATCCTGGTGCTGGACGAGGGGAGGATAGTCGGGAGCGGCACGCACGACGAGCTGATGGAGGGATGCCCCCTGTACAGGGAAATCGCGGTCTCCCAGATGACGGAGGGGACCATATGACCGTCAACCCCGCGATCCCGCGCTGGTCACAGGGCGAGAAGTCTAAGAACATGGGTCCCACCCTCCTCCGCCTGCTGCATTGCTTCGGCAAGTACAGGTGGTACATCTACATCGGGTCTGTCCTGACCCTGTTCAATTCGATTCTGACGGTCCTCGGTCCGAACTATCTGAGCCAGATGACCAACCTCGTTGCCGATGGCATCTCCGAAGGCACGGGGATCGACTTGGCGCTGGCGACCCATCTGGCGCTGTGCCTGGCGGCGATCTACGCCGTGGCGTTCCTGTGCGAGGCCGCCGGGACCCGCCTGGCCTGGGTGGCCGAGGAGATAAACGGAGACGCCCTCCGCAAGATGCTCTCGGAGAAGATATCCCGCATCTCTGTGGGGACCCTGGACTCCATGAGGCCGGGGGACATAATGAGCCGCTTCGCCAACGACACCGACAACATCCGGAGCAAGGGGGCGGACTGCTTCACCAACATGGCCTCCGCGGTCTCCATGTTCGCGGGCTGCATAGTCATGATGTTCCTGACCGACTGGCGCCTCGCGGTCATAACCTTGATCCCGAACCTCCTGGGGTTCCTGGGCATCCGCATGATGATCCGCTGGTCCCAGAAGTACTACCGCGCCCAGTCCAAGGACCTGGGCCGCATGAACAACCTGGTCTCCGAGGTGTTCGACGGCCTGAACGTGGTCAGCGTCTACAACGGCGTCGACGCCGCCAGGAAGAGCTACGTGGAAATCAACGACAGCCTGTACGTGTCGGCGTTCAGGTCCCGCTTCGTGGGCGGCCTGATGCCTCAGCTGACCGGGTTCGTGAACAACATCGGCTACGTCCTCGTGTGCATCGCCGGAGCCCTCTTCATCCTCGAGGGGACCGCTACATACGGGACCATCGTGGCCTTCATAATATTCGCCAAGCTCCTGAACCATCCTCTCACCAGGATCGCCAACGCGCTTGCCAACGTGCAGATGGTCGCCGTGTCCTGCGAGAGGGTGTTCGAGTTCCTCGATACTCCCGAGATGGAGGACGAGAGCGGAAAGGCGGACGCCCCCAAGGACGTCAAGGGACGGGTTGACATAGAGGACGTGTCGTTCTCCTACGTCCCCGGCACGGAGATACTCCACGGGCTGAGCCTGTCGGCTGCCCCCGGCCAGAAGGTTGCCATAGTCGGCCCCACCGGAGCGGGGAAGACTACCATAGCCAACCTTCTCCTGAGGTTCTACGACGCCGACTCCGGCAGAATATCCATCGACGGCATGGATATAACCGAGATAAGACGCGAGGAGGTCAGGAGGCTGTTCAGCGTCGTCCTGCAGGAGGCGTGGATGCTCAGAGGCACCATCCGCGAGAACATAACCCTGGGCAACTAGGGGATCAGCGACCGCTCGATAGAGGAGGCCTGCGAGGCGGTGGGCATAATGCCTTACGTCAGGTCCCTCCCAGACGGCCTAGACACCTTCATCAAGGACCCCTCTTCGCTGTCATCGGGACAGAGGCAGCAGATCAACATCGCCAGGGCCATGGTGAAGGACGCTCCCCTTCTGATACTGGACGAGGCCACCAGCTCGGTGGACACCCGCACCGAGAGGCACATACAGGAGGCCATGGACCGCCTCATGAGCGGCCGCACCAGCTTCATCATCGCCCACCGCCTGTCCACGATAAAGACCGCGGACAGGATCCTCGTGATCAGGAAGGGGAAGGTCGTGGAGCAGGGCACCCACGAGGAGCTGCTTTCCAAGAACGGGTTCTACCGCGACCTCTACGACAGTCAGTTCGAGAGCTGCGAGTGATCCCGGGGCGGTCGGGATCCATAGGACATGAATCGACAAAAATGGTCTTTTTGTCGCCACCCCGTCATCGTTTTTCACATGAGCGAGGATGCGGTCTAAGAATCAATTAATACCGTGTCATCGGTAGTGCATATACGGTCAACCCGAGGATGCGAGGTCTTGAAGTCGATTCTGAGCTTTCTGAAGCCTATCCACTGGGCGCTCATAGCGTTCATGGCCGCATTCATCACGGCTCAGGTGTGGTTCGACCTGGAGATACCGGGCTACATGACCAAGATCACCGTCCTTCTGAACGAGGGATGCGAGGTCGAGCCTTTGATGGCCGAGGGCATCGGCATGATCCTCTGCTCCATAGGCAGCGTGGTCTGCTCGATATGCGCCGGAGGGGTGGCCGCCTACGTGGCCGCGGAGTTCGCGGTGATACTCCGCAAGGAGCAGTTCAGGAAGGTCCAGTCCTTCTCCCCCGAGGAGATGAGCAGGTTCGACATCTACAGCCTCATCACCCGTTCCACCAACGACGTCACGCAGGTCCAGATGGCCGTCGCCAGGACGTCGCAGCTGATCGTGAAGGTCCCAGTGATGGTCTACATCGCCCTCACGAAGGTCGCCGCCGGCAGCTGGGAGTGGACGGAGGTCACGGCGATAGGGATCGCGGCCATAATCATAGTCCAAGTGTTCATGCTCTGCTACGTCATACCTCGCTACAGGAAGGTCCAGTGGTTCACGGACAGCATGAACCGCACCGTTCGCGAAGGGCTCTCGGGCGTGAGGGTCATCCGCGCCTTCAACGCCGAGGGCTATCAGAACGGTAAGGCAGACGCGGCCAACGACGAGCTGACGGAGAACAACCTCTACGCATCCCGTCTTCTGGCGTTCACCAGGCCGTTCAACGGCGTGGTCCAGAACATCCTCACGGTGCTGATCTACATGATAGGCGCCGAGATCATCCTCGCGGCCGCATCGCCGGATGACGCCCTGGACGTGTTCTCCAACATGGTCGTGTTCTCCGCCTACATCCTGTACGTCGTCTCGTCATTCATCCTGCTGGCGCATGTCGCCATGGGCCTTCCCCGCGCGCTGGTCTCCGCCGGGCGCATAAGGGAGGTCATCAACACCGACATCAGCATCGTCGACGGGGACAAGTCCTCCGAGGACAGGCCCGAGGTCTGCATATCGTTCAAGGACGTGTCGTTTGCATACCCGGACGCCGCCGACGACACCCTTTCCGGAATCACGTTCGACGTGAGGAGGGGCGAGACGGTCGCCATCATAGGGCAGACCGGATCCGGGAAGACTTCCCTCATAAACCTGGTCCCTAGGCTGTTCGACGTCAAGGAAGGCTCCGTGACCATAGACGGAATAGACGTTAGGGACTACCGGCTGGACGCCCTCCGTTCCAAGATAGGATTCGCCACGCAGAGGCCGGTACTGTTCTCCGGAACGGCGAGATTCAACATCGGCTACGGATGCGAGGGGTGCTCCGACGAATAGATGATGGAAGCAGCCAGGGTCGCATGCATCGACGCCTTCCTGGAATCCAGGGAGGGCCTGGACACCGTCATCGATCAGATGGGCGCCAACCTGTCCGGGGGACAGAAGCAGAGGATCTCCATCGCAAGGGCCGTATGCAAGAGGTCCGAGATTTTCCTGTTCGATGACACGTTCTCGGCGCTGGACTTCAAGACGGACGCCCAGGTCAGGAAGAACCTCAGGAAGGCCACCAAGGACGCGACGATACTGATCGTGTCCCAGAGGATAAACACGATCGCCGACGCGGACAGGATAATCGTCCTCTCCGACGGAAGGATCGTCGGAAACGGAAGGCACGAGGACCTGATGAAGAGTTGCGGATTATACCGCGAGATGGCCAGGATCCAGGAGTTCACGGGGGCGGAAGAATGATGGGCGGATCCCAGGCCGGCAGCAAGAAGCCCAAGGACTTCAAGGAGGCGTGGCTGAACATCTTCCGCTACATCAAGAAGTACAGGTGGATGTTCGTCCTCACCGCCGCGCTGTCCGCCGTGGCGTCCGTGCTCAATCTGCTCGGGCCGTACTACATCGGCGAGATGACCAACCTCATACAGGAGGGCCTGGACCCCCTGAAGGAGCTGGACATCGACGCGGTGAAGAGCCTCGGCTTCCTGCTCATAGGCATATACGCCGTCGGAGGGGCCATCCACTTCTTCGAAGGGTACATGATGGCCACCGTCTCGCAGCGCTCCGCGCAGATGTTCCGGCGGGACATCTCCAGGAAGTTCAACAGGATCCCCCTGCGCTATTTCGACCAGTCCTCCAAAGGGGACATAATGAGCCGCGTCACGAACGACGTGGACACCCTGGGGTCGTCGATGAACCAGTCGATAGGCTCCATAGTGACCTCCGTGACCACGCTGGGGGTGTCCCTGGCGCTCATGGCGTTCCTCAACATCCCCCTCACCCTGCTGTCCATAGCGATCGCCGTCGTCGGATTCGTGATGATCAAGACCGTCGCCAAGCACACCCAGAAGTACTTCAGGACGCAGCAGAAGAATCTGGGCCAGATGAACGGGCTGGTCGAGGAGCAGTATTCCGGGCACTCGGTCGTGACGATCTACGCTGGCCAGAAGGAGGCCATGGAGAGGTTCGACAGGATCAACGAATCCCTGGGCCGCACCGCGTTCAGGTCGCAGTTCCTCGGAAGCATCTCCAACCACCTGAGCGGGCTCATCAGCAACGTCGGTTACGTCCTGATCTGCGTCAGCGGAGCCATGCTGTACCTCAACGGCGCGATACACTTCGGGACCATAATCGCCTTCATGATCTACGTCAAGATGTTCACCGGGGCGTTCTCCCAGCTGTCGTCGGCCGTCGTGAGCATGCAGTCCGTCGCCGCCGCGGCCGAGCGCGTGTTCATATTCCTCGGCTACGACGAGATGCCCGTGGAGAGGGAGAAGGTGGACGTGTCGAACGTGAAGGGCCTGGTGGAGTTCAAGGACGTCCATTTCGGATACGACGGGGACAGGCAGGTCATCCGCGGGTTCTCGGTCAGGGTGGAGCCGGGCCAGAAGGTCGCCATAGTCGGCCCCACGGGCGCCGGGAAGACGACGCTCATCAACCTCCTGATGAGGTTCTACGAGGTCGACTCCGGGGACATCGCCATCGACGGGATATCCGTCAAGGACATGACCCGGCAGCAGGTCAGGGGGCTGTTCGGCATGGTGCTCCAGGAGACCTGGATGTTCGAAGGCACGCTGAGGGAGAACATCGTGTTCAACAGGACGGACGTCTCCGACGAAAAGCTGGACGAGGTCTGCAGGGCCGTCGGCCTCCAGCACTTCATAGCATCCCTCCCGAAGGGATACGACACGCCAATCAAGGACGACGGCTCCATATCGGTGGGACAGAGGCAGCAGATAACCATCGCCCGCGCCATGATCGACGATCCGAAGATGGTCATCCTCGACGAGGCCACCAGCTCCGTCGACCCGCTGACCGAGAGGCTGATCAAGGAGGCCACGGACCGCATGATGGAGTCCCGCACGTCCTTCATCATCGCGCACCGTCTGTCGACGATCATGGACGCCGATCTCATCATCGTGGTCAAGGACGGCTCCATAGCGGAGACCGGGCGCCACGAGGAGCTTCTCAAGAGGAAGGGGGCGTACAAGGAGCTGTTCGACAGCCAGTTCGACGTGTCGTCCGATCGAGCGCCGCTCTCCGATCGTGATGAAGGCGCGCCGCCGTCGGAGGGCCCCTCGTCAGTGTTTTAACGGACGCCCGCCTATACGCGCGCATGAAGAGACTGCTCGAGCCGACCGAGGACGTCGTGGTCAACCTCCTCCGCCTGGCGAACACTAAGCTCCCCGCGGACATCGGATGGGCCCTGGAGGCCGCCGCCGGCTGGGAGACGGGGGAGATCGCCCGCACCCAGCTGGGCGCGATCATGGAGAACGTCAAGAAGGCCGAGCATCTCGGCATTCCGATGTGCCAGGACACCGGCATACCGGTGTTCTACGTCAGGGGGAGGTTCGATTCCTCCATAGCCTCGAAGATAGCGGAGGGCGTCCGCAAAGCCACCGCCTCCATACCTCTGAGGCCCAACACCGTCGACCCCCTCACGCGCGAGAACCAGGGCTCCAACCTGGGCGACGGGATGCCCGTAATCCATTACATCCCGGCGGACGTGGACTACACGGAGATCACGGTCCTCCCGAAGGGCGCCGGATCCGAGAACATGACCCGCCTCGCGATGCTGAATCCCGCGGACGGCGTCGAAGGGGTGAGGAGGTTCGTGATAGACTCCGTCCTCGACGCCGGCGGGAGGCCCTGCCCCCCGTCCATCGTGGGAGTCGGAATCGGCGGCACCTCCGACAGGTGCGTGGAGATGGCCAAGGAGGCCCTTCTGGCCCCTCTGGACTCCGACAACCCCGACCCCGTCCTGGCCAAGATGGAGGAGGACCTGTTCTCCGCCCTGAACTCGTCCGGGCTAGGGCCCATGGGCCTCGGAGGCTCCACGACGGTCCTCGGCGTCAGGATCAGGAAGGCGTGCTGCCACACCGCCAGCCTCCCGGTGGCCGTCAACATCGGCTGCTGGGCCACCCGCCGCGCCTCGGCGAGGATAACCTCCGACGGCGTCGAGTACTCCCAGGGGGCGGTCCTGTGAGGACGCTGAGGACGCCGCTGTCCGAGGACCTCGTCAGGTCCCTCCGCCTGGGGGAGACGGTGTACCTGTACGGGCCGGTCGTCACAGGCCGCGACGAGATGCACATCCGCGCCCTGAAGCTCTCCGGCGAGGGGTCCCCCGTGCCCTCCGGCATCGAGGGGTCCGTGCTCTACCACTGCGGCCCCATAATGAGGCAGAACGGGGACGGCTCCTGGAGCGTCGTCGCTGCCGGCCCCACCACATCGGCCAGGATGAACAAGCTGGAGCCGGAGATGATCAGGAGGTTCCGCATCCGCGCGATAATCGGCAAGGGCGGGATGTCCAAGGACGTGGCGGAGGCCATGAGGGAGGTCGGATGCGTCTATCTGGCGGCCACCGGCGGCGCGGCAGTATCGTTGGCCGACGGCCTGGGGGCGTGCAAGGGGGCGGAATGGCTCGATCTCGGCATGCCCGAGGCCATGTGGCGCTTCGAGGCCGACAGGCTGGGGCCGCTGATAGTGGCGATGGACTCCGAGGGCGGAAGCCTCTACGAGAGGGTCGCGGAGTCGCTGGTCAGGGATCGTCGAGGACTTCCGGCTCGTCCTCTTTCAGGTCGTCGGGGCCGTCCAGGTCGTTGACCATCTGGATCCCGGAGTTCTTGTCCTTCGCCAGGGCGTAGGTGGCCATCCCCGCGGCCAGTATCGTCATGAGCACGAGGATTGCGACGACCTCCAGCGCATGCGGCGTGTCCAGGCCCCAGGCCAGGTCGCTCACCCTGGGCTGCAGGTTCGCCTCCATGATTCCCGGGGCGGGCACGTTCGAGATGACGACCGTCTCGAACCCCTTGTATTCCACGGTGACCGTGTAGGTTCCCGCGTCGCACGGGATGGAGAAGTATCCCTTGGAGTCGGTGTATGCGGTCTGCAGAACCGCTCCGCCGGAATCCGCGCGGACCTCGGCCCCTTTGAGGGCCACGGGCCCGTCCTCCGTCTCGCCCGTGACGAAGCCCTCCAGGGACGTCTGCGCGTCCTCCGCGCATACGGCCGGCGCCGCGGAAAGCAACAACGCTGCGGCAGCGAACAGGATCGCGATCAGGGAAGGCCTCATGCTTCACGTCACCGCATGATACCGTAATTACCCTTTCGGACGGACCCGATGGATGGATTCGGTTTTTCAGACATCATAAGAAAACGTTTTATTACCCGTAATCATAGGTTACTCGATAGTGGTCTGATGATCGAGAGAATTGATAGAACCTATTCTAAGGACGAGGTGATGGGCATGATGGAGCCGCTCATCTCCACCTGGTTCAACGAGAGGTTCGAAGACCTCACGATACCTCAGGCCAAGGCGATCCCGGTGATCCACCAGCGCCGCAACGTCCTCGTCTCGTCTCCCACAGGCTCCGGGAAGACCCTCACCGCATTCACCAGCATCATAAACGAGCTTACCCGCTACGCCAGGGAGGGGACCCTGGAGGAGAGGGTCTACTGCATCTACATCTCCCCTCTGAAGGCCCTCGCCAACGACGTCAACCGCAATCTCAACACGCCTCTCGCAGAGATGAGGGAGACCGCCGCCGCCCACGGGCTGAACGTCCCCGACATAAGGGTGGCAGTCAGATCCGGGGATACGAGCCAGTCGGACAGGCAGAAGATGGTCCGCCATCCTCCCCACATATTGATAACCACGCCGGAGAGCCTCGCCCTCATCCTCGCCGCCCCCAAGTTCAAGGAGTCCTTCGACCGCGTAGAGTGGGTAATTCTAGACGAGATCCACGACATATGCGATTCCAAGAGGGGGGCGTTCCTCTCGCTGACGCTGGAGAGGCTCAGGAGGCACTGCAGGAACGACTTCGTGAGGATAGGGCTGTCTGCCACGCTGGCTCCCATAGAGGCCATCGCGGGATACCTGGTGGGATGCAACCCGGACGGCTCGGTGAGAGACGCCGTCCTCATAGAGTCGGGGTCCAAGAAGGAGCTCGACCTCAAGGTCATCTGTCCGGCCAACGACATGACCGCCCTCTCGTCGGACATCGTCAACTCGATGATGTACGACACCCTCAAGGAGCTCATAGACCAGCACGAGACCACCCTGGTCTTCACCAACACCCGTTCCGGGGCCGAGAGCGTCGTGTACAAGCTGAAGGAGAGGGGCCTGGAGAACATCGAGGTCCACCACAGCTCCCTCGGGAAGGAGATAAGGCTGGACGTCGAGGAGCGCCTGAAGAAGGGCGAGATCAAGTGCGTGGTCTCGTCGACCTCCCTGGAGCTGGGGATAGACATTGGGTCCGTCGACCTGGTGTGCCAGATCGGGTCCCCCAAATCCGTCGCCAAGGGTTTGCAGAGGATAGGCAGGAGCGGCCACAGCTTCGGGAAGGTGGCCAAGGGCCGTCTGCTGGTGTTCGACCCGGACGACCTCGTGGAATGCGCCGTCATGTGCCGTGCGGCCCACCGCGGCGACGTGGACCGCGTCGGGATCCCGGAGAACTGCCTGGACGTGCTCTCGCAGACCGTGGTCGGCATGAGCCTGGACCGCAGATGGGACGCCGACGAGGCCTACGAGCTCGTCAAGGGCTCGTACTGCTATCGCGGCCTGGAGAGGAAGGACTTCGACGGCGTCCTGAAGTACCTTGGGAGCAAGGACAGCTTCGAGGGCGTGTACTCCAAGATATGGTACGACGAGGACGAAGGCCAGTTCGGGAAGAAGAAGGGCTCCCGCATGATTTACTTCATGAACCTCGGCACGATACCGGAGGAGGCCAACTACAGGGTGGTCACCAACCACGGGACCACCGCGGGGGAGCTCTCGGAGAAGTTCGTGGAGAGGCTCTCCCCCAGGGACGTGTTCGTCCTGGGCGGGCGCTCATTCGAGTTCGTGCGCTCCAAGGGGATGACCGCCTACGTCAAGGAGGCCAACGGCAGGAAGCCCACAGTCCCGTCCTGGGCGGGGGAGATGCTTCCCCGCAGCTTCGACCTGTCCATGGACATAGCCGAGTTCAGGAAGGAGATGGCCTCCCGCATAGGGCTCGGCGACAGGGAGGCCGTGAAGGCGATCTCGGAGGAGTTCGACGTCAACGAGGGCTCCGCCCGTTCCATCCTATCGTATTTCAGGGAGCAGGAGGCCGTCGCCGGGTTCATCCCGGACTGCGACAACCTCGCCGTGGAGGAGTACATAGACCCCTCAGGAAATCAGAAGCTCGTGTTCCACTACCCGTTCGGACGCAGGGTCAACGACGCCCTCTCCCGCGCCTACGCATACAGGATGACCGGGATGATAGGCGCCAACGTCTCGGTCACCATATCCGACGACAGCTTCATGCTCGGATGCCCCAGGAGGTTCGACCTCAACCTGATCCCGGGGCTGATAAGGTCCTCCGAGCTGGAGCAGGTGCTCCGCAAGTCCCTCAAGGACTCGGAGATCTTCAAGCTCAGGTTCAGGCACACCGCCGCCCGCAGCTTCATGATCCTCAGGAACTACATGGGGAGGCCCATATCCGTCAACAGGCAGCAGGTCAGGTCCACCTACCTCCTGGAGATGCTGGGCGACATGGCACCGATAGCGAGTCCGTCGCCGTCACCGCTGATCTGCCATATCGTGAGGTCAGGGTTGGCAATCTTCGCGCCTGTTGCTATGGCAGCGGCACGACCGTGTATGGTGTTCAT
>JAFWTC010000033.1 GCA_017519045.1 Candidatus Methanomethylophilaceae archaeon | reverse complement strand
GTACGCCTTCCACAGGAAGGTGTCGTACATGCTGTCGGTGTAGGTTGTGTAGCCGTAGTAGGGGTTATAGGAGTAGAACTCAGGGGCGGCCCCGTAGCTGTCGGTGTTGTAATCGGCGAAGTAGGCCATGGCGGAGAAGTTGTCGCCGCCGTTGTACTGCAGAGGCAGCATCAGGGGGTCGAGAAGCACGTACGAGATCCTCTCGCCGGTCCTAGCGCAGATGTTGTCGTAGGTCTTGCAGAGGTCCACGATGCTCATCTTGTCGGTCATGCACTTGATGGATGCGAAGTACATGGCGTTCTCGCAGGACACCTTGGACTTCAGGTCGCCGTAGGCGGCCGCCTCGTCCTTGAGCTCGTCGTAGAGCGCATCGCAATTCTCACGGTACGTCTTGATCGTCGAATAGACGTCAGGGTCGGTGAAGTCGGATGCGAAGTCGTTGATGTTATGGGCGAGGACGATGCGCATTATCATGGATGCGATGGCGCCCTGAGAGCCGTCCGACAGCAGCATATGGGAAACCGCCGAGGTGCCGTTGCCGGTAGTATCGGTCACGGAGACGAAGTTCCCGCCGGTGACGGTGTCGTAGCTGTAGTCGATCCAGGAGGCGACCGCCCCGGTCTTCGCGACGCCGGACTGGGAATCAAGGACTTCTCCGATGGGGTAGTCCTCGCCGGTCTTGATGAAGTACTGGGTGTTGCCGTTGTAGAACACGTTGGACGAATCGTTGTTGGGAACGCCCGCGTCGAGCGCGTAGACGAAGTTGGGAACCACGACCAGGAACGCCACGATGAGGACCGTGGCGAGAGGCATGGGGTTGAGGATCTTCCTGAGGCCCTTGGACAGGCCGGACGTCTTGATCTCCTTGAACCAGTCGGCGACCTTGGCGTACTCGACGAGCTTCACGATGGCGGCGCCGGAGGCGACTCCGAAGACGCATCCGACGGCAACGGCGGTCCCGTAGGAGGACCACACGGCGAAGAACATCATGTAAAGCCAGACCATGGTGAAGAGCCTGAGGGAGGAGTGGTCCTTCCTTATGAACACGTAGGTCTCGTAGATCGCGAGGCAGATGGGAAGCCACATGGTTAGCCATCCATAATAGGAGGCCACGTTGGACATGGACACGCGGTTGCTGATCAGATCGTTCAGCAATCCGGAATAGACCGAGTTCCCGGCGACGAGCGCAGAGAAGAGGTCGGGAACGGCGAAGTACATCGCCACGAGGACGGCGATAAGCGCCACCACGAGAACAGGGATGGTGATGACCCACGACTTGCGTCCGAAGGCTACGAACGCGGCCGCGAAGACCAGCGTCAGGACTGTCAAGAGGCAGGGTCCGGAGAAAACCGCGTCCCAGAGTCCGGCGGGCAGGTAGTATACCGCAGCCATCGCGATGCCTATTATCATCACGAGGGCGTAGACCAGGAAAGGCTGGCGCATGTCCTTCTCTCCGAAGCGGCGGACTGCGATCTGCAAGAGCAGGACCGCGCCGACGACGGCGATGAGAACTCCGAACCCGTTCCAGGTGAGGGCGGACAGACCGAGGAACACTCCGGCCAGGATGCCATTGATCATGGCGGACTTGCCGCCCTCGTCCTCGTCGAGGGCCTTGGCGGCCTTCACGAGGAACAGGGACATGAACGCCACCAGGAAGGCGGCGAGGGTATACTCGTTCCCGTTGGAGAACACGGACGAGGATATCGGGAGAGGGAGGAACGCAAAAATCAGGGCTGCGACAACAGCAATGGACCTGCGTCCGAACATCTCTTTTGCCACGAGATAGACGGGTATGCAGGTGAGCGCCCCGAGGACAGGGTTGAGACCTCCCAATGCGGCCGAAGGAGAAGTGAACGACGCTATGCCCGCGGCGATGAAATCGACCAGCGGCGGGTTGACGTAGTGCCCTCCAACGGGGTAGTTCACGGCGGAATCCGCCCCAATGGCGTAACTGCCGTTCAATATGCTTTCGATCACATGCAGGTGGTATTGGGCACCGGCGCCCCCGGAAAGCGCGAAATCGCTCCCCGCTGATATCCCGTAGGCGAACACCGTCCTCAATAGCAACGCTATCACGACGATGACGCAGACGGAAATGGCACCCCAATGGCTGCCGAACCACCCTTTGCCGCTGGAATCGCGGCTTTCCTCCTTTTCAGAGGGGGAGGCTGATTCATTTTTTCCAAGCATTCTATAAGTCTCCGTCTTTAGAATGGCGGTTCATGAACAGTCCTGTATAAATAAGTTATAGGTAAAGACTATTAATATAATAAGAAGAAGGGGAAACCCCTTCAGATGACGGAGCGTATGTCGGCGCAGAACGACTCGGCCGCCGCCCTGGGGTCTTCCGCCCCGTATATGGACCTGCCTACGATGGCGTAGTCCGCTCCGGCGGCGATGGCGTCGGAGGCCTTGCCGCCCTGGGTTCCGACCCCGGGAGACAATATCTTCTTCGAAGGCCCGACCACCGACCTGACCGCCCTGATCCTGTCGGGACGCGTCGCCGGAGCTATGAAGCCGTCCACGCCGCATTCCACGCCCAGCCTGGCCATCTCCTCCGCATGGGGGGCGGTGAACATCCTGGCGCCGGGATGGCTCATCTCGGTCACGGCGTACACCTCGGCGCCCGAGGCGGCCTCCACGGCTGCCCTGAGGGAGTCGTCTCCGGTGAAGGCGTGGACTATGACCGCGGACGCCCCTCTGGACACGGCGTTCTCGACGATGAGCCTGACCGTGTTGGGTATGTCGGCGACCTTGAAGTCGCATATGACGTCGGATGTCTCGGCGAGGCGGGTTATCATGGCCGGGCCCTCGGAAAGCACCAGGGGCCAGTTGATCTTGATGGCGTCCACGATGCCGCCGACGCTCTCCGCGACCTTCAGGGCCTTGCGGCCGTCCGTCTCGTCCAGGGCCAGCACCAGCCTGCTCTCCGACTTCATGAGTCGCCGACGACTCCCGACACATATTAAACCATCGCGCCGATGGCATCGCATGAAGGAGATGGAGTGCGGCTCCGTTCTCAAAGGAGAGCTTGCGGAGGGCTGCAAGCATTGCGTGGAAGGCTCCAAGATGGTCCTCCTGGTCACCGGGGTGTGCCCGTGGGGGTGCGACTACTGCCCCGTGTCCCTGGAGAAGAAGGGGAAGGACGCGGTCTATGCGAACGAAGGCAGGGCCGCCACGGATGCCGAGATAATCGCGGAGGCGGAGTCCATGGACGCCACCGGCACGGGGATCACCGGGGGAGACCCGCTCGTACGCATGGACCGCACCGTCCACATGATCAGGATGCTGAAGGACAGGTTCGGCCCGGACCACCACATCCACCTGTACACGGCGACCATCGACTCCGGGAAGGCCGCGAGGCTGGAGGAGGCCGGGCTGGACGAGATCCGCTTCCATCCTCCGAGGGAGATGTGGACGCGCATGCGGGAGACCGCCCTGGCTGAAATAGCCGCGAACAGCGGGATGGACGTGGGGATAGAGGTCCCCGCCATCCCGGGGGCCGAGGAGGAGCTGTCCTCGCTCATCGATTACGCGTTCTCGGTCGGCGTGAAGTTCGTGAACCTCAACGAGCTGGAGTTCTCGGAGAGCAACTGGGACATGATGGAAGCCCACGGATACGAGGTGCGGGACGACGTCTCCGCCGCGGTGCTCGGATCCGAGGAAACGGCGCTGAAGGTCATGGAGTCCTGCGAGGGGAGCATCCATTTCTGCTCCTCGCCGTTCAAGGACGGCGTCCAGCTCAGGAGGAGGCTGATCCGCAAGGCGGAGAACGTCTGCAAGGACTACCAGGGCATCACCGAGGACGGGACCATCGTCCGCGGATACCTGTACGCCCAGGATCCGGAGGAGGCAGCGGCCGAGCTCAGGGAGATGGGCGTGGAAGACGACATGATGGCGGTCCTGGACGGGAAGGTCGAGGTGGCGCCGTGGATCCTGGAGGAGATCGCCGAGGAGCTGGAGTACAAATGCTGCATATCGGAGCAGTACCCCACCGCTGACGGATTGGAGGTGGAGAGGACTCCGCTGAATTGAAGGACGGGAGGGGAACCCCTCCCGCCGAGGTTTCTGAAGCCGTTTTCCCAAACCGCGCCCGGAAGGCCGGAAGGGGGACTCAGTCCACGCTGAGGCTCTGGATCTCGTGATGCCTGTTCACGATGTCCCTGGCGATGCGCAGATTCTTTCCAGCCTTGCCGATGGCACGGCCCTTGAGCTTGGGATCCACGGTAACGGTGGCGTGGGTTATGTTTCCGCGCTGCTCGATAACGACCTTCTGAGGACCGTAGATGTGAAAGACGTTCTTGACGAACTGCTCGGGATCGTCGGAATACTCGACGACCTGGATGTTCTTCCCGGTCTTGTCCTTGAGCTTGATCACATGCTCCCCCTTCTTTCCTACGGCGATGTTTCCCTGTCCCTTCTCGACCACGAACACGAGCTTGTCCTCGGTGTCCATGCAGTCGATCGCGTTGGCCTTGGTTATCTGCTCGAAGAGAGAGATGTACCTGAGCGTATCCTCGGTAAGTACGATATCTGCGGACATGTCTCTCACAGCGTTAAGATGTTGGAGCTACCTTTGTCGATTATCACAAGGGCAGACACGGAGAAGGGTTTTCCGCAAAGGGCTCCGAGCTCCATGTTGTTTCCGTCGTATACATGGACCTTGACCCCGAGGTCTCCCCTGAGCTCCTTGGAGGGGCAGTTCCTGGCGAGGATGACCATCTGGGCCCTTCCGTCCTTGACCGCCTTCTGGGTCTGTCCGACCCCGAACTCGACCTTTCCGGTCGTGATTGCCGATTTCAATGCTCTGCTTATGTCGATTTTCTCATCGCTCATTTCTATCCCCCTTTTCTTTCGGGCTTAGCTAAATCGTTTTCCAGCCACGTCCCGGAGTTCTCGCCGGACCCTCAAGGCGGATCCGGCTCTCCCCCCGCGACTGGCATGCTCACCGCCTTCCGGCGGGCGACGGGGAGGGATCCCTCCCCTTGAGACTCATTCCTCCTCCGCCCTTTTCTTGGGCTTGTACTGCAGGTTGACCGCACCCGTTCCGAGGGTGACCGGCTGTCCCACGATGATGTTCTCGGTGACTCCTTCCAGGTGGTCGACCTCGCCCACCATCGCCGCATGCAGCAGATGGGCCGCGGTTATCTCGAACGCCGCCCTTGCCAGGACGGAGGACTTCTTTCCGGAGATTCCGTGCCTTCCGATGGCCTTGACCTGTCCGTCGTTGGTCATCAGGTCGGCGACCAGCATGATGTGCCTTATGTCCACGTTCAGACCTGCCTCGCCGAGGGTCCCCTCCGCCTCGCGGATGAGGGCGTTCCTCGCCGCCTCGATCCCCAGGACGTCGGCGACCTCCAGGATGCTGTTGGTCATCACGTGCTCGGCGTCGACCCCCTTCACCTTCAGGACCTCCTTGAGGTTGCTGCCCTCGGTGATGATCTTCCATCCGGTGCCGTCCTTGGACAGGACCGCCCTGGTGATGCCGTCGATCCCCTTGATCTTGGTGCTCTTGATGGTGTCGTACATCGATTGGAGCTTCTTGAAGGAGGGCTCGTCGGACCTGGCGATGATGTTGATCCCGTTGGACGGATCGATGTCCACGTTGCCGCGGACGGCCTTGACCTTGTTGAGCCTTTCCCTGATGTCCTCGGGCTCGATGCCCTTCTCGGAGATCTTGCGGGCGTCGGGGACTATGATCAGCTCCATGTTGGTGACGTCGGTGAGTATGCTGGCCACGTCCAGGAGGGTGGTGACCTCGATCTCGGACGCGATGTGGCGGGCTATCCCCTCGTCCATCTCCAGTCCGTCGATCTCGCTGACCAGCGGGATCTCCATGGACGGGGTGGCCGGGACGCGCCTGGCGTCCACTATCTCGATCAGCCTGGGCAGACCCTGGGTGACGTTGATGTTCGCGACTCCCGCGTAGTGGAAGGTACGCATGTTCATCTGGGTACCGGGCTCTCCCAGGGAGTGGGCGGCCATGACTCCCGCGGACTCGTTCTGGTCCATCATGTGGGACATGTACATCCAGTGGGCGGCCTCCATGAGGGCCTTGCCCCTCTTCTCGGCGTACGCCACGCGCTCGTCCTCGGGATATGCCTTCCTTATGCGGGAGGCCACGTCGAGTATGATCTTGATGGGGAGCTCGGGGGACATGCCCTCGGCGAACTCCTAGAGCTTCTTCTCGACGCCGTCGCACTCTCCGAACTTGACGGAGGTCTCGAACAGCTTCACGGGCTCCGGCGTCTGGACAACCGCCTTCCTCGCCTTGGAGGACGAGGACGCGGGCTTGGAGCGAACCGCCTTGAGGATCGACTCCGCGCGGTCCTCGGGCACCCCTGCGGCGACGAGGTCCTCGACGGAAGCCTCGCCTATGGCGCTCAGGGAGTTGTACGACGCCACGAGCGCGGCGGCGTCCGCCGGGTCGACCCCTCTCTTCACGAGCGCGTTGAGCGTATCCTTCTTCGCCATCACTCATCACCTCCGTCCATCTCGTCGATTCCTCCGTCGTCGCCTTCGGAGTCTCCGTCCTCGTCGGAGAAGCCCATCTCGTCCTTCTCGAGGGTTCCGTAGTCGTCTCCCTTGTCCTTGGTCTCGGGGTGGATAAGCTTCTCGGCCTCGTCCTCGGGCAGGACCTCGTAGAACAGGTCGTCGATGTCGATGGCCTTTCCTCCCACGGTCCTGGCGGGGTCTATCCCGTCCTCCCCGTACCTGAACTGGATGACAGTGCCGATGGTGTTCCTGACGGTTCCGTCGGAGGTCAGCTTGAGATCCTCGAGGGCCGAGACCAGCCTCCTCTGCATGTATCCGGACCTGGAGGTCCTGACCGCGGTATCGACCAGACCCTCCCTTCCTCCCATGGCGTGGAAGAAGAACTCGGTGGGGGACAGCCCGGACTTGTACGAGTTGGAGCAGAATCCCCTGGCGTAGGCGCCGAGGTCGTCCCTGTCGAAGTGGGGCAGGGTCCTGCCGTGGTATCCTCTGGACAGCCTCTCTCCACGGACGGCCTGCTGACCGACGCAACCCGCCATCTGGGACAGGTTGAGCATCGATCCGCGGGCTCCGGCCTTGGCCATGATGACCGCGGGGTTCTCCATTCCGAGGTGCTTCTCGGCGATCTCTCCCGCATGGTCACGGGCGTCTCCGAGGGTTCCCATGACCTTGACCTCGAGGGTCTCCCTGAGAGAGCGCCCGGGCATGGCGTCCAGGGTGCCGTCGCGATAGGACTCCACGAGCCCGGCCACCTTCTCTATGCACTCCTGGCTGTGGACGGAGATCTGGTTGGCGGCCTCCTCGGGTATGTCCTCGTCGCCGATACCGGTGCTGAACCCGTGGTTCATCAGCGCGCCGAGGACGAGCCTGGTGACCTGGTTGATGAACTTGGCGGCGCGGGACGCCCCGTAGTCGCGGGCGATGCGGTCCAGGATCTTTCCTTTGCTGTTCCCGATCCCCCTCACGTCGATGGTCCCGCACATGAGGCTCCCGTCGCGTATCTTGACGTACGCGTCGTACTTGCAGCCCTCCTTCTGGCAGCCCTCGCGGCAGCTGTGGCAGAAGTTGGCCTTGAACGTGGCGTTGAAGTCCTCCGGGAGGATTATGGAGAACAGCTGCTTGCCGGTCCAGTAGGGCTCCCCCTTCTCGTCGGCGCCCGCGGGCTCCGGGAGGTCTATGGAGAAGTCGGTGGAGTCGGCCATGTATCCGTGCTCCCTGTCGTCCGGGAAGGCCTTCTCCCTCTGGGCGGCGGTCTTCTCGGGAAGCTTGAACAGGATGTTGGAGGTCTGGAACCTGTCGAAGCGGGTGTCCCCGTGGGTCAGATAGTACGCGCCGGTGATGTGGTCGTGGATGGCTCCGATGATGGGGCCCCCGTACCTGGGGGAGAGGATGTTCTCCTGGACCTGCATCAGTATGCGGGCCTCGGCGCGGGCCTCGTCGGACTGGAGGACGTGGAGGTTCATCTCGTCCCCGTCGAAGTCCGCGTTGTAAGGAGGACAGACGCAGAGGTTGAACCTGAAGGTCTTGCCCTCCATGATCCTTATGCGGTGGGCCATCATTGACATCCTGTGGAGCGAGGGCTGCCTGTTGAACAGGACGACGTCCCCGTCCATGAGCTGCCTCTCGACCACGTAGTCGATGTCTATGTTCTCGGCGACCTCGGCGGCGTTCCTCTCGGTGACCCTGATCCTCCTCCCGTCGGCGCGGATGACGTAGTTGGCGCCGGGGAGGTAGGGGAAGGAGAGCCTGTCGGCCATGGGGCCGCGCCTGATGATCTCCCTCACCTTCTCGATGTTGTGGGCGTTGACGTACAGGGGGACGGTGAGCTCCCTGGCCGCGAATATGGGCACCCCTACGTCGTTGATGGACAGGAGGGGATCGGGCGAGATGACGGTACGCGCGGAGAAGTTCACGCGCTTACCGGACAGGTTGGACCTGAAGCGCCCCTCCTTCCCCTTGAGCCTCTGGGCCAGCGTCTTGAGGGGACGGCCGGACCTGTGCCTCGCCGGGGGTATGCCGGAGGTCTGGTTGTCAAAGTAGGTGGTGACGTGGTACTGGAGGAGCTCCCAGAGGTCCTCCACGATGAGCTGGGGGGCCCCGGAGTCGCGATTCTCCCTCAGCCTCTGGTTGATCCTCAGGACGTCCACGAGCTTG
>JAFWTC010000032.1 GCA_017519045.1 Candidatus Methanomethylophilaceae archaeon | reverse complement strand
GGCGGACGGACCGCCGTCGGTGAAGCGGGAGATCTGGTACACCAGGTCCATGGAGTTCTTCTTGAGCAGGACGTCCACCTCGTCCAGGACCATCACCACGTCCTTCCCCTCGTTGGTCATGTGCGCCCTGAGGGCCCTCCACATCTGGTCCGGCGAGAATCCCCTGTCGGGGAACCCCTTGTCAAAATGCTGAACCAGCTGGAGGAGCACCGCGGCCTCCGAGTTCCGGCTCCTGCAGTTCACGAATATCACGTCGATGGGAGACCCCTTGGTAGCGCAGTACGCCGACAGGTCCCTGCAGAAGCATCTGGCGGCCGCGGTCTTGCCGGTCCCCACCGGCCCTATCAGCATGGCGGTGCATGACCGCCCGTGGTTGGCCAGGGGGCGGAAGAGGACCTCCATGGAGCCCAGCTGCCCGTCCCTGCCTATGAGCTTCTCCGGGACGTAGTCGTAATCGAACACCTTCGCGTCGCGGATTATGGTGGAGCCCCTTTCGAACATCTCAATTCCTGCTGTGGCGTATGAATCCCGAGCACGGGATGACGTCGATGCCGGCGATCTCCCAGATGTCGCTGATGAGGTTCATCCCCACGGAGTCGGAGGACATGTGCCCGGAGATCACCAGGTTCACGTTGTTCTTCCGCGCCTCCTCTATGTGGCTCTCCGGGAAGTGCATGCCGATCACGGTCCCGACGCCGGCATCCGCCAGCTTCTCGTAGATCTCCTTCGGCCCGGAGGTCCCGCCGGTCATCTTGCAGATCACCTTGCCGCACCTCGCGTCCTTGGATCCCACGACGATCTTCGGCGGAGAATTGCACCTGGTGGCCTCCCTGAACTCCGGCTCCTTGTACAAGGTGTCGATTATGTCGCCGAGCCTATAGGGCGAGGAGGCCGCCATGAGGTCCGTCAGATACTTCTGGACCATGTTGTCGGCCGGCGAATGGACGTTGAACAGGGGGATGCCGAGCATCCTGGCCGCATCCGCGCCCTGGTTGTAGTTGGACCCCTGGACCCCGCGCAGGACCTCCTCGATCCTGGACGCCATGAGGCCCTCGGAGACGTTTATGGGCACCCCGGCGTCATGATACATGTCGCACTGGACGCTCATGACCTCGGGGAAGCACGTGCGGGCGGTCCCGATCGGATGGTGGGCCGCGACGGCGGATATGGCCTTCCCCTTCTCCTTCAGCCTGTCGGCGATCAGGATCTCGGCCGGACCCACGTCCACCCCCCACATGATCGCATCCGCCTCGATGTCCTTGGCCTCCTCGGCCATGACCGAGAAGCGGGTGTCGGCGTAGGGGTTCCAGAGGCGCTCCTTGTCGAACAGCTCCTTCCTGTCCTCGCAGGTATCCTCGTAAGCCTTCTTGGCGTCCTGGATGACCCTGCGGACCTCTTCAGAGGGGCGGGGATCCTTGGACATCCCGGCCAGAACGGCCATCCTGTATGCCTAATAGACTTTCATGGCAGGTCGTATGCCTATACCGATTATAAACATCGCTCGCATTCTTCTCGATAACGTCATTAATGACCTGTTCATACGTCGCGGCATGGACGAATGCGCTCGGCTGATGGCGGAAATGCTGTCCCGCGCCCGGAAGGCGCCAGATGCGCCGGCGGTATGCGACCGCGGAGGGAGCAGGACGCTCACCGCGGCCGAGTTCTGGTCCTGCATAGGAAGGATTTCGAACCTTCTGCGCTTGAAAGGCGTTTCAACTGGGGACGTGGTCGTCATAGACCTCGGGAGGAACGCCGAGCACCTCGCCTCCAGGTATGCGGCGTTGGCCGTCGGCGCGGTCCCGGTCAGCCTCAGCCCCGCGTATCCGGAGGCCAGGAAGAAGGCAGTCGCGGAGAGGACGGGCGCGAAGGCCGTCATAGATGAGGGATTCGTGCAAGAGAGCGCAGACTGCCCGGACGAGCCGGCCTTCGCCGACGTGCCTGACGAGGCGCCGGGATACATCGCGTTCACGTCCGGCTCCACGGGGGAGCCGAAGGGCGTGGTCCACGAGAGGTCCGTGTTCCCGTACCTGATGGACTGCTACCGCAGCGCGGACGTGGACATAACCGGAATGAGGCTGGGCGCGCTGTCCGACTTCTCGTTCATCGCGTCCATGGTGGAGACTCACATATTCCTGGCCGCCGGCGCGGAGGTCCACGTCATCGACAGGGAGGCCGCCAAGGACCCCGCGTCGCTTCTGCGCTACTTCAAATCCAACTCGATAGACTCCGCTCTGTTCAACCCGAGCATGTACAAGGCCCTCTGGAGACAGCTTGGCTTGAAGATCTGCCTTCTGGCCGGAGAGGCCGCCAGGAAGATCCCCGTTCCTGAGGGCAGGATGGTCCTGAACATCTACGGGAGCACCGAGGCTCTCATGTCGTTCACCCTGGTCGAAGACATGAAGGAGCCGTGCGTGGACAGGACCGCCCCCGGATGCAGGCTGTACCTTGACGATTCCGGAGAGGTCCTGTTCACCGGCAGAGGCGTCATGATCGGATACCTCGGAGGCCTCGAGAACCCCTTCTCCGTCGACGCGGACGGGAGGAAGGTGTTCCGCACAGGGGACCTGGGCCGCGAGGTTGAGGGAGGCATCGCCGTCGTCGGAAGGATGGACGGCATGGTCAAGGTCAGGGGTTACCGCGTGGAGCCCGCCGAGGTCGAAAGGGGCATGGAGAGCGTGCCCGGAGTCGAGGAGGCGGTCGTGAAGGCGTTCCCCGACGGCGACAGCAACTACCTTTGCGGATACTACACGTCCGCCACCGTCGACGAGGATGCGGTCGCCTCCGCGCTCTCGTCGATCCTGCCGGAATACATGATACCCCGTGCGATCGTGCGCATGAGCGACTTCAAGCGCAACGCCAACGGGAAGATAGACCGCACCTCCCTCCAGGAGCCGTCACTCGGCAGGGCGGAATACGTCCCGCCTTCGAACGACAAGGAGAAAGCGCTCTGCGACGGGTTCGGCATCGTCCTCGGAATCGGGGAGGTGGGGCTGGACGACGACTTCGTGCTCCTGGGAGGGGATTCCATCAAGGCCATGGGCCTGGCCAACTCCCTCCGGGAAGGCTTCCCGGACCTGTTCGCCGGACTCAGGACCGCGGACGTCCTCGAGCTGCGCACCCCCGGCAGGATCGCCGGAAGGGACTATTCGGCAGAAATCCCTGTCCAGGAATACGATTACGACAGCGGATTCCCCGCACCGGACGCCGTCAGGGACGGGTACATGATGGCCACCGAACTGGACGAGCCCCATTACGCCTTGCTATTCTCGATAAAGAGCCCGGAATGGACGGACCCCGTCCGTCTCAGGAAGGCCGTGGAATCCGTGACACAGGCGTTCCCCGCCTTCCGCATGCGCCTGGAGAGAGACGGGGACGAGATATGGGCGAGATTCTCGGACAAGGCCTGCATCGAGACGAGGCAGGGCGACCCGAAGACGGTTTTCGAGGGATGCCGCCGCGGGTTCGACCCGGACGGAGCCGTCCTGTCCAGATTCATCATATGCGAGGAGGAGGGCCGCGCGTCCGTCCTGATGTACGTCAGCCACATGGTCTTCGACGGCAGGTCCGCCAGGCCTCTGGCCGAGGCGTTCACGAAGGCATACCGCGGAATGCCTCTGGAGACCGACCGCGGGCTGGCCCTCCAAAGCGCCCACGACGTCTCCATCCGGGGAAGCGCCTCGTACTACCGCTCCAAGAAGGCGCTGGAGGAGGCGGCGAGGCCGGTCCGCGGATCCGTCGGCCTGCCCCGCACCCAGGCAAGCGGAGGAGGCGCGATGACCTACGTGCTCTCCGTCGGAGACGCGAAGCTCAGGGAGTTCGCCCGCAGGAACGGTGTGACCGCCACCGTAGTCGCGGCCGCGGCGTTCGGGCTGGCCAAGGCAAGGATAGAGGGAGGCACGGAGTCTTTCTGCAGCCTTACCACGGACGGCAGATCCGTCCCGGGGACGGAGGACTCCGTGGGCATGTTCGTGAGGTTCGTCCCGCTGCACGTGGTGTACGACGACATGCCGCTGGACGCGTTCCTTAAAAGAGTCGGAGACTCGATAACCTCCCTGCTGTCGAACTCCGGATACCCCCTGTGGGCCAAGGAGTCGCTGTTCTATCCGGACGAGAGCTTCTCATTCCAATATGCGAACTATGCGGACGAGATCGCCGGCTCCGGCATGACGTACGAGGGCATGGACCACGGATACTGGTTCGAATGCTCCGCTCTGGAGGTACATCCGGTGGACGGCCGCAACGTGGCGGTCCTAGAGTATGCGATGTGCCACGCCGAGAAGGACATGGTCATGCTCATGGACGAGTTCGACAGGGTGCTGTCCAGAATGATGGATGCAAGGACCACGAAAGAGCTTTTCCATCGATGGCGAAGGTCCGCCGATAGAATTGTTATACGATGCCGATGATAGCGGACGCATGAACGGCTGCACCCGCCTGCTGAGGGAGATGGCCGCATACGCCCTTGACAATCCAGACAAGACGGCGGTATGCGACGGCTCCGGAAGCGTCACCTATTCCGAGTTCTGGTCGAGGATCGGAAGGTTGTCGAACCTCCTACGTTTGAGAGGCGTATCGGCGGGGGACGCGGTCGTGATAGATTTGGATAGGAACTCCGAGCACCTCGCCTCCAGGTATGCGGCGCTGGCCGTCGGCGCGGTCCCGGTCAGCCTCAGCCCCGCGTATCCGGAGGCCAGGAAGAAGGCCGTCGCGGAAAGGACGGGCGCGAAGGCCGTCATCGACGACGGTTTCGTCAAGGAATCGGAAGGACTCCCGGACACGGCGGAAATCGACGATGTCGACGACTCCGCCCCCGGCTACATCGCGTTCACGTCCGGCTCCACGGGGGAGCCGAAGGGCGTGGTCCACGAGAGGTCCGTGTTCCCGTACCTGATGGACTGCTACCGCAGCGCGGACGTCGACATAACCGGGATGAGGCTGGGCGCGCTGTCCGACTTCTCGTTCATCGCGTCCATGGTGGAGACGCACATATTCCTGGCCGCGGGCGCGGAGGTCCACATCATAGACAGAGGGGCCGCCAAGGATCCGGCTTCTCTGCTGCGCTACTTCAAGTCCAACTCGATAGACTCCGCGCTGTTCAACCCGAGCATGTACAAGGCCCTGTCGGATAAGCTGGACCTCAGGATCTGCCTCCTCGCCGGGGAGGCGGCCAGGAGAATTCCGGTGCCCGAGGGCAGGATGGTCCTGAACATCTACGGGAGCACCGAGGCGCTCATGTCGTTCACCCTCGTGGACAAGGACGTCCCGGACGTCCGCGTCGACAGGACGGCCCCCGGATGCAGGCTGTATCTGGACGGGTCGGGAGAGATACTCTTCACCGGCAGAGGCATAATGATAGGCTACCTCGGCGGCCTCGAGAACCCCTTCTCCGTCGACGCGGACGGGAGGACGGTGTTCCGCACCGGAGACCTGGGCCGCGAGGTGGAGGGGGGCATCGCCGTCGTCGGAAGGATGGACGGCATGGTGAAGGTCAGGGGCTACCGCGTGGAGCCCGCTGAGATCGAAAGGAACATGGAGAACATCCCCGGGATCGAGGAGGCCGCGGTCAAGGCGTTCGAAGACGGAGGCGGAGCGTATCTCTGCGGGTATTTCAGATCCGGAACCGTGACCGAGGAGGAGGTCGCGAAGGAGCTGTCCAGAACGCTCCCGTCATACATGGTCCCCCAGTTCATATCGAAGGTCGGATCCTTCATCCACAACGCCAACGGCAAGATCGACAGGACCTCCCTGACGACGCTCAAGACAGGAAAGGGGAACTACGTTCCGCCTGAGAACGAGAGGCAGCGGGAGATATGCGAGGCGTTCTCCAAGGTGCTGGACATCGAGAGGGTGGGGATCGACGACGACTTCATCGATCTGGGCGGAGACTCGATCCGCGCCATGAGGCTTCAGTCCGAGACGGGGATCGGCGTGGGGGACGTAATGCGCCTCCGCACCCCCAGGCGCATCGCGGAATCGGCCGCCGAACAGAGCCCGGACGCCATCCCGGATTGGAAGGGGGGATGCGCCCCCAACGAGAGCCAGATGAACGTATATCTGGACATGGAGGCCAACGGCAGGAGCAACGAGTACAACGTGTTCTTCGAGGTCCCCTTGGATCCAGGAACGTCGGACGCCGATGCGTGGAGGGCGGTAGACTCCGTGATCGCGGCCCACCCGGTCCTCAGGGCAAGAATGGCCTCCAGGGACGGCAGGCCATGGATTCTGTTCGATGCCGAGCCGGAGCGCTGCGGGCCCGAGGACGAGGGATTCGAAGACCGCCCGTTCATCCTTTCGGAGGGGATGTGCAGGTTCTCGGTAAGGAAGAACAAGGTGCTCGTATGCGCATGCCACATAGTCATGGACGGATACTCGGCGAAGGTCGTCGAGAGGGATATGAGGAACTCCCTGGAAGGAATGGCGCTTTCCGAGGACGCCGGATTCATGCTGTCCTCGGTCCGCGACTCCCGCATGAAGGATTCCGGCGCATACGCGGAGGCCAGGGCCTTCTTCGACTCGATGCTCGACGATGCCGACGCGGGGCTCCTCCACGACCATGACGGAAGCCTGGGAATCACAGACCACGAGCTATCGACGGACGCCGAGAAGGTGTCCGAGCTGGCCCGCTGCATGGGGACCACGGCGGGAGCCGTCCATACCGCCGCGTTCGCATATGCGCTGTCCAGGTTCACCGGCCGCTCGGACGCGACGTTCTGCATAGCGGACAACGGAAGGGACTCCAGAGGCCTGGAAGACTCCGTCGGGATGTTCGTGAGGACCGTCCCCGTGAGGATGGACTGCTCCGACCGCGGCGTCCGCGGATTCATAGCCGAATCCTCCGACGTCCTTCTCAAATCGGTCTCCTACGGATACTATCCGTTCAGGAGGCTGGCTTCAGAGCATGGGGTCGGTCGTGAGGTCATGTTCCAGTACAGGTCCGACATGGGGGTGGACGGAGGGCGCTCGTCTGGTTCCAGGAGGGGCACCGTCTCGGACTTCTCCTTCATCGTCGGCGATTCCGGGAAGGGGCTTGTCGTCCGCATCGAGCGCTCATCGGCGTTCTCCGAAGGGACTGCCAGACGCTTGGCGGAAACTTACGATAGAATTCTGACGGGGCTGTGCGAATGCGGCAGGCTGTCCGAGATCGGATATCTCCCTGACGAGGACTCCTCCCTGTCCAAAGGGATCGAGGGCCCGAGAGCGGAGCTTCGCCGCGGAAACCTGGTGGAAGCGTTCCGCGAAGCCGTGTCCCTGTTCCCGGAAAGGACCGCCGTGTCGTTCAGGGGACGCCGCGTCACGTACTCCGAAGCCGACGGAATCACCGACGGGATCGCGTCGGAGCTGTCCAGACGGGGAATCGGGAGCGGGGACTTCGTCGGCGTCCTGGTCCCGAGGAGCGAGTGGTACTTCCTGTGCGCCATAGGCGTCCTCAAGACCGGAGCGGCGTACGTCCCTATGGACGACGCGTACCCCGACGAGAGGCTGTCGCTGATGGCCAGGGATACTTCATCGAAGGCCGTCCTGGCCTTGCCTGAGACCATGGGGCGCGCGAACAGGCTTTCTGATGGACGCGCCCTGGACTGCTCCTCCATCAGAAAGGAGGGATTCCGGCCCGTGGACATCAACCCGCTCTCGCCCGCGGTAGTGCTCTACACCTCCGGGACCACCGGGAAGCCTAAGGGCTCCGTGATCACCCACAGGGCGATAGACAACATGTGCGAGTGGTACGTCGGGTACACCTGCATGTCCGAGGAGGACGTCTATTCTCTGTACACGTCCTATTCCTTCGACATCCACACCATAGGCCTGTTCTCGCCCCTGTATAGCGGGGCGTCGGTGGACATAGTGCCTGAAGAGGTCCGCCTGGACATGCCTGCCTTGAACGGCCATTTCATCGATGCCGATACGACCCACACGTTCATGACCACCCAGGTCGGGAAGCTGTTCGCGTCCATGGACATGCCCTCGAAAATCAAGGCATTGATGTACGGCGGTGAGAAGCTCGGCGAGTTCCATGCGCCGGAGCATCTGGGCGCGATAGAGACCTACGGTCCCTCGGAGAACCTGGCCCTGTCCACGGCCATCATGGTCAACGACAGGAACTATCCGGATTCGGTCGGCAGGCTTCTGCCGAACATGAAGGCCTACGTGCTGGACGCCGAGAGAAGACCGGTCCCGCGCGGGGCGGTCGGGGAGCTCTACCTCTCCGGATACCAACTGTCGCTCGGCTACCTGAATCGTGATGAGTCCAATGCCAGGGCGTTCTTCGACAACCCGTTCTCGGACGAGCCGGGATTCGAGAGGATGTACGCCACCGGGGACTTCTTCAGGGTCCTCCCCGACGGCATCCTCGGCGTCGTCGGAAGGAGGGACGGTCAGGTAAAGATAAGAGGCAACAGGGTCGAGCTCACGGAAATAGAGACGGCGATCAGGGACATGCCCGGGATCAGGGACGTGACCGTCCAGGCGGTCCCCAGCGGGCCCGGGAAGGAGCTTTGCGCCTACGTCGTCGGGGAG
>JAFWTC010000031.1 GCA_017519045.1 Candidatus Methanomethylophilaceae archaeon | reverse complement strand
TGGTCGCGACCCCGTTCTGGGAGTTCGGATTCAATTCGATGACCAAGATCTACCTGGAGAACGTCAGCCAGCTGGGAATCTCGTTCGTATACACGGACGAAGGCATGCCGAAAGGCCTGACCAGCATCAAGAAAGCGTACTACGTCACCACCCGCGGCGGCTTCACCGACGACGAGCACGACCTCGGATACAAGATGTTCAAGGAGGTCGCGGGGATGCATGGGATCGAGGACGTGAGAATCCTCAGTGCCAACGCCCTGGACATTGTGGGCAACGATCCCGAAGCAATCATGAAGGATGCCATCTCGAAAATAGACGGTCTTCTCCGATAGGACCTTGACGACGCAATTTGAGGCGATTGATGCTCCAAATGACACTTTGAAATAATATCTGGCCGATTCTCCAGCATCGCTCCAAAGGTGAGAATGTGACAAGCTATTCTACCATCGGCAGATCCAAATGGATCGCGGCGGCGGTCGTCTTGACCTTCATGGTTTCCGCTGCCGCCGTCTGTTGCGACACGGCATCTGCGGCGGGAGACAGGGATTCCGGAACCATCGACGTGGACAAGACGTTCGCCACGGCTTTCGGCCTGGTCTCCTTCTTCCTGACGGATGAGCCGTCGTATGGCGCGAAGGTCATCTCCGGCCCCTACGATGTAAGCAAGAGCGAAAGATACAACGAGCTGGTCCTCCAGGACGGGGCGGTGCTCAACTTCTCGAACTCCGCCCGTATGACCGTGGGAAGCCTGTTCATCGACGGGAACGTGAAGTTCGTGAACACAGACGGCTCCGGATCCCGGCTCCACGCCCAGTCCGTGTTCCTTTCGGGCTACAGGTGCCTCCTGAATGACACGTCGTTCTTCACTGACAAATCGGCCTCCGTCGACTCCAAGAAAGTGACGACCGGATCCTACAACCCCGTATCCGGGAAGATCGACCCCTCCAAGGGGCTGGAGGAGTCCCTCGACGTCAAGGTCTACACCGACGGCTACATCGGCCTCGGCGGCGAGATCTCCGGAAGGATCCTTTCAGGCGACGGATCCCCCGCCATCGAACTCCGCGCAGGCTGCGACCTCGACGGATTCTACGACAGCCTGAAGAAGAACATCGACGGGCTCGTCATCGACGAATCCGCCATGTCCAAGATTTCCGACTACATCGTCAACAAGATGGTCTACCCTGACGTCGAACTCAAGCTGAAGGTCGCGAAGATCTCCAGCGGATCCACGACGATGTCGGACGTGACGGCTTCGCTGGTCTCCAGCCGGTCCAACGGGAACATCACCCTCAGGACGGGCATCGGCTCCAGCGAAGGGGACCTCGAATGCGAGAAGCTCGACCTGAGCGTCTCCACGTCCCTGACGAAGACCGAGATCTCCGGAAGCGCCGACCGCCTCGTGGCCGAGGATTCCGGAGCGGACATCGCCGCAGTGAATCAAAGCGCCGAGTTCAAGAACCTCAAGTTCTCCGTCTCGACCGCGGAGAAGGACGTCATCCAGGTGATCGTGGCCAACGCCCTCGACGGGCCTCGGGCGATCATGAATGCGCTCGCGGATTCAGACGCCGAGGTCTCCGGAACCTTGAATGTCTCCGCCGGCTCCGTGAAGGGCGTCGGCCCCGCGACCGTCAACGGCGTCAGGAACGTCGTGACCGTAGACATCGAAGGCTTCGAGTACGGCGCCGACGTCAATGCCTCCGGGTCCTCCGTCAAGGGCTCCGTCTCCGTTCTGGACGTCAAGTCCGAAGGGAACGGGAACTCCCAGTCGCTCAGGATCACCGATTTCGGGGAAGACCTCTCCACCAACGGGAAGAACGTCTTCAGCATCCTGAAGCTCATCCCGCTCGACGACAAGGACCCCTCCGAGGACGATTACGCCCCCGCCGTCCTGGAATACCTCGACGGGCTCTCCGTCAAGGGAGACGTCTACCTCGGAAGCTACAGCCAGAAGTCTGCTTCCGGCACGGCTGGATACAACTACGACGAGTTCGAGGCGACCATCACCGGAAACAGCAAGAAGAACTTCGAGTCCTCGCTGGACCTCAGGTTCACGGCCGACAAGGACACCGGCAGGGTCGGCGTGACAGGAAGCGCCACCCCCTCCTTCTCCGGCTCCGCCATGGGATACGGGAAGACGCTCACCTCCGGTGCGTCCGGCGTCGACGGCAACGAGGTCACACTGACGAACATCAAGATGGAGACCCAGGCCGTCAAGATAGACACGACCCTCGACGACATCATGGACGGCAGATATCCCAAGGCCCTGGCCGACATGAACGTCGCCGTGGATGCGGACGTCGAAAAGAACTCCTGGTGCACCGGAGAGGGCAGCACCGCCTTCGCCGAGAAGATCAAGATGGGAAGCGCCAGATTCGACGCCAAGGTCTCGGACCTGATGGAGTTCTCCACCGTCGAGATCCCGGCATCCTCCGGAAAGTCCCTCAGGATCGACTCCTACGACGTCTCCGACCGCGGCACCGGCCCCCTGATGGGATTCGCGGACGTGGTCGCCAAGGCAGACGGCAGCAGCTCCATAAAGGGAAGTTCCTACGAGTTCAGACACGACGAATCCGGAAAGGAATCCCTCCGCATAGCCGACGCCGAGACCGTGATCGACGGAACCGACACGAAATACAAGGCCTCGGAGGTGGATTCCGTCGCCTACCTTGCAAAGAACGAGGCAGGTTACTACGAAGTGGTCACCGACGGCTCCGCGGACTCCGTTCCGATTTACAACGTCAAGAACTCCGATCCCGCGAAGGGCGGCGACAACACGATGCTCTACGTCGCGATAGCCGTAATTGCCGTCGTCCTCGTAGCGCTGACCGCATACTTCCTGCTGAAGAAGCGCTCCGCCTGACCTTGAACGTGAAAGCAGGGCCGGTCCGCCGGCCTTGCGCCTTTTCCATCCGGCGAGGCAGGGGCCCCGCCCCGTCGGACCGCCGCTCAATGCCTGACCGGGACCAGGAACTCGGCTATCCCGTAGCCCTTCATCCCTTCCATCTCGGTCTCGGATATCGTCTCGATGAGCATCATGTCCTTGCTGCCCTGCATCGGAAGCTGGGCATGGCGCATTATCCTGGCCTTGACGTCGTGCTTAGCGCCGGACTTGCAATGCATCGTCATGACGTACGACGAGGGCAGGGAGCCGTCGTAGCCGATCTCCACGTCTATCTTCACGACCGGGTCGTTGGACTTCTCCGTGCCGACGTAGCCGGCGTCGACGTCCCCCGCCTGGGTGGAGAGCTTGGTTGCGTTGAACCCCTTGGACTCGCCGTAGACGGAGTTGAGCCAGAGCCACATCTTCGGCGATCCCCAGTCGCGGACGCCCTCGCTGTAGTCCCTCTCCCCCGTGGCCTCGATGTCGTAGGAAGCATCCCCTATGGAGATCCTCCCGGTAGCCAGGCCGAACTGCTCGAAGTGCTCCGAAGCCGTCTTGGCGGACATCTGCGCCCCGCGGGCGTCCACGCAGTCGTGGTAGTCCATCAGGGGGTTGACGGGCTTCCAGACGACGTCCATCGAAGAAATGACGGGAACGGGCTCCTTGGAGGCCATGTCGAACAGCGGGCCGTCGTACCTTAGCCTCCACTGGCCGTCGCCCTCGATGAACGACAGGCCGGAGCAGGACCTCCTGTCGTCATCGCAAGGCACGGCGTTCCTGATACCGCAGACGCGGCCCTCCTCGATGACGAACAGGAAGACGGACTTCTCGTCCTTGTTGGGCTTGCTTCCGATGCGCATGAAGGCCGTGACGCCGTTCTTCTGGTCGTGCAGGTTGAAGTAATAGCTCATGTTCCATTCCAAGTCGTCGTTCATTCCGTTCCCTCCAATATGGTGACCTCTCCCTTGCTGCCGTCGATCATCACCAGGTCGCCCGTCTTAAGAACAGTGGTGGCGGATTTGACCGCGGTGACGGCCGGGATCCTGTACTCGCGGGATATGACCGCCCCGTGGCAGAGTATCCCCCCGGTCTCGGTTATAAGCCCTCCGAGCTTGGAGAACACCACGGTCCATCCCGGATCCGTGTTGCTGGTGACCAGCACCTCTCCCTTCTCGACCTGGCCGAGGTCCCTCACGTCCATGATCACGCGGACCCTTCCGCGGTACGTGCCGGGGCTGGACGCCGCCCCTATCAGGGTGTCGCCGTGCGAAATCGGGTCGTCGTCGAAGTCCACCCCGTTCAGGAGGAACTTGGGGGGCAGCCTGTCGCGGTACCTCATGAACTCAGCCTTCCTAGGCGCGACGATGTCCCTTATGACGCCTATGTCCTTCCCCTTGAGGACGTCCATGGCTTCCGTATCCTCCAGGAAGAAGATGTCCTCCCTGTCGTCCAGAAGGCCGCGCTCGCACAGCCTCCTCCCCTCCTCGAGGAAGATCAGCCTGTTCCTGTACATGATGTGGTCGAGGTAGAACCTCTGGTTCTCCCTGAACACCAGGTAGGTGCGGGCGTATTTGAGGACCATGAACAGCAGCTTCCTCCTGAAGAACCCCAGCCTGCCCCGGACCTCCGCCTCAGTCTCCTGCCTGCGTCTGACGCCGTTCTCGAACTCCTTCCTGAGGTCCACTCCCCCGGAGCACATCTGGAGGGCCATCCCCATGACGTAGTCGGGGTCCTCCGCCCACCTCGGGGCGTTGAGCTCCCTGGTGCCGGACCTGTGCCCGAAATCCGCGATGAACTTCCTGTAGACGTCCTTGAACCCTGAATCCGAGGAGTCCAGCCATTCGACGAACTCGGCGCCGGACATGGATTCCACCTTCTCCCTCGCGACGGGGTCCTTCCTCAAGGCCACCCCCAGGTCGGAGAATCCCTTGTTGGTCTCGACGGTCTTGTTGTCCTCCAGGCCGGACATGAGCCCGGCGTAGATGCTGCCGTCGTCGCCCAGCCACTTGGCCGACCAGTTCTTCACCAGGAGGTTGGTCATGATGGAATGCGAAACCATCCCGTAGCGGATCAGCTGGTAATGCTTGGTGGAGCCGTCGCGTATCTTGTAATACCACCGGGATAGCTCCTCGTCGGAAAGCTTCGAGAGATCCGCGGAGTCGAACTCCCCGCAGAGCTTCAGGAAGCCTTCCGCCCACCTCCTGTAGACCTTGTCGGTCCTCCAGATCATCCCGTCCCTGTCGCGGAACATCAGGCTGATCTGCGACTTCACCGTGCCGGCGTAGTCGTTGGGGTACTTCGAGATCCTCTCCTGATCCTTCCTCGGGAAGTATTCCAGCAGCTCCCGGGAGCGTATGAACTTGGGATAATGGGCGAAGATCCTCTCCAGGACGGTGGCTGAGAAGTATACCCTGGACTTGTGGAGCTTCGTGAGCGGGCCGGACTCCAGGTCCTTGTAGCCCATCATGTGCGCCCCCTCGTGGTTGACGTAGTCGGTCAGCATCTTCCCCATGACGGTGTAGAACATGGGGGTGGTGGCGTCCGCCCAGTACTCGTCGCCGTACCCTCTCGACCACAGTATCCCGTCCATCTCCGCCTCGTCGGGCAAGGTGGTGATCGCCCTGGACTGGAGGATGTACACCTTGCCGTCCTCGACCGCCCACTCCACGTCCTGGGGGCGTCCGAAGCGGTCCTTGAGCCTCCTGCCCTGATCCGCGATCGCTTTCAGGGTCGAATCGTCCGCGCAGCGGGCGGAAGCCTTCTCCGGAGGGATCTCCACCTCCTTGTTCGCCCCGTCGACCAGGAAGAACCCGCGGTCCTTGTTGCGTACGATTGATTCGACGACTTCCCCGTCCTTGGACACGACGTACCTGTCTGGGGTCACCAGGCCGGAGACTATGGACTCCCCCAGCCCCCAGGAGGCCTCTATGACGGTGTGGTCCTCCCCCGTGACGGGGTCGGACGTGAACATGACTCCGCTGATGTCCGAGGACACCATCTTCTGGACCACCACGGCCATCCCGTTGGAGAGGTGGTCCTTGGAAGCGTCGTGCCTGTACTTCATGGCCCTGGCGTTCCAATACGAGGACCAGCAGACCAGGACCATCTTGGGTATATCGTGCTTCCTTACGTTCAAGAAGGTGTCCTGCTGCCCTGCGAAGCTCGCGTCCGCCAGGTCCTCCGCCACGGCAGACGAGCGGACGGCGAAGTACTGGCCCTGGAGCCCCACCAGATCCTTCTTCAGCGACCCCAGCTCCGCCTCCGGAAGGTCGGCGCCGGTTATCATCGACTTGATGCGCTCCGAAGCCTTCTCCAGGGAGGAATCGTCGTCGAAGTCGGTCCCGTCCAGGATGCCGGAGATCTCCTTCCTCAGGCCGGTGACGTCCAAGAACATCTCGTACGCGTCCACCGTGACGCAGAAGGCGGGAGGGACGCTGAATCCTTCCGAGATCATCCTGGCGATGTTCACTCCCTTGCCGCCCACCAAGCCGATGTCCAACTCGGAGGAGTCCAAAGGCACTATCGGACGCGGTTTGCCTGAGGTCATCTGAGCCATGGTATGCGAGCCTTCGTATTATTAACTTGACTTGAGAAGAATGCCATCCCCTCATGCGCCCTCGATAGACCATTTCAGGGTGACCGTCTGCGTGGTGGACGCGTCCGTGGGATTAACGTCTATGGATATGCCCTCGCAGGAGTCCTCGCAATACGACACCGCGTTCCTGGCCTTGAACATGGGAGGGTCCGGGTTGCGGCCGACCTCCAGGAGCATCCCCAGCCTCGATCCGGCGGCCTTCACGATCGCCTCGGCCTCCGCGCGGGCGTTGGCGGTCGCCTTGGACAGCGCCTCGATCCTCATGGACTCCGGGTCGCTGCTCCTGTAGGTGAAGGTTATCCTGGGCTCGATGCAGCACTTCATTATGTTCGAAATGGACTTGGAGAGCTTCTCGTTGTCGTTTGGGAACTCGAACATTATGTTCTGCATGTAGGAGAAGCCGTCCGGGACGTTCCTGAACTTGTCGTTCCCGTGCCTGTCCTCCCCGATCTTCTCCTCCCGGAAGTGCTGCTCTATGGTGAGGTCGGACGTCCTGAGGCTGTCCCTGGGTATCCCCGCGCCCTCGAGGGCGTCCTTCAGCGCCGCGGTGCTGTCGGACAGCGCCTTCGCGGCCTCGCCGAAGCTCTTGGCCACGCCCTGGACGCTTGACATGACCACGGTGACGTCCGCCGGCGCGGTGACGGTGGCGGTTCCTGTGACGGTTATCGTTCTTTCCATGGCCGGCGTCATGCGTTCCCAACGTAAAACCATGCCCGTGCCGCCATTGGACGCGAATTATCAAAATGAAAACAAGTTTCGACGGGACTTGGGCCCCGCCGATTGGGGTTTCACTCGGGATAGAGGTCGGCCAGCATGGCCTCGGCCAGAGCGTCCGTGTCCTTTATCTCGATGTAGCAGTAGCGCCCGGCCGCATCGGGGCGGAGGAACGTGCGCCCGGGATGGTCCCCGGTGTCGACCTCCGCGGTGCAGCGGACAAAGTCGTACAGCTCCGGATGGATGATAGCCTCGACGGCGTTGGCGTCGTACATGGCGACGTAGCCCTTTCCTGCGGCCTCATCGATGTATCCGCGGAAGATCTGGTCGAGCATGTCCCCGAACTCCGTCCCCTTCCCGCGATCCAGGATGTCCTTCTGCGCCAGCTTGGCGTCGCGTCCGAGATGCATGGGGGCGAACACCACGTCCATGCCGGAGCGGATGACCGCGTCCAGGGCCTCCGGGTCGCAGTAGGCGTTGAACTCGGCGTACTCGGTGATGTTCCCGGTCCCGTCCACGGACGCGATCATGGCGTACACGCGCTTGACGTACTTCGGCGCGTCTGGATGGCGGGCGAGAAGGGTGGCGATGTTGGTCAGAGGGCCCAGGGTCAGCAGGGTGACCGGCTCTCCGGCGCCCTTCAGGGCCTCGTACATGGCCTCGACGCCGTCCTCGGAGTCCAGCTTATATCCATGCTCCGGGATGACGTAGTCGCCTATTCCACTGGCCCCGTGTACGCTCGAGGCGTCTGTGGCCTGGCGCGACAGGGGGCTGCCGCTTCCGCGGACCACGGGGACGTCCCCGCCGTACCTCTTGGTCAGGAACAGCGCGTTGGCGGTGGTGCGGCCGATTCCGACGTTCCCCGCCACGGAGCACACCAGCCTGACGTCCAGCTTGGGGCTTCCGAAGGCTATCTTCAGCGCGAGGGCGTCGTCCACGCCGGGGTCGGCGTCGATTATCAGAGGGATCCTGCCCATGGGAACCTCAGGACCTGTATACCGCGTTCAGGCGGTCCACGAACTCGTTCTTCTTCGCCTTGGTGACCACGGACACGTTGCACTTGCCGATCTTGGGCATGGAGTCGTACGTGAACCCTTCCTTGTAGAAGATGACCATTCCGTACGTCTCGCCGGGATCGGTGATGCAGCTGCCGTAGCAGAGCGTGGTCTCCTCCACGAAGTCGGGCCAGACCAGGCATCCCATCGCGACGGCGTCGGGAAGGTCCACGGCGGGTATGCCGTTGCCCTTCTTGAACTCCAGAAGCTTGCGGGTGGCGGTGGCGATGAAGCGCTGGATCTCGCTGCCCTTCTTCATCTCCTCCAGCTTCGCCTCGTCGGTCCAGGTGGGCTCGTCGTCCATGTCCAGCCCTATGACCGTCACGGGCACGCCGAGCTCGAGCATGACTTTGTACGCCGGGGCGTCCTTGTAGACGTTGAACTCCGCGACGGGCGTGGCGTTCCCGGGCCCGAATCCCGCGGTGCCCATGGACCAGATGCGTTTGACCTTCATCATGGTCTCGCGGTCCTTCCTGATGGCCAGGGCGATGTTGGTCACCGGCCCGAGGGCCACGATCTCGATCTCGCCGGGGTTCTCGCGGACGGTGTCCAGGATATAGTCGATGGCGCCCTTGGACTGGGGCCTGCCCTTGGGATGGATTATGTCGGCCTCGCCCATGCCGTCCCTGCCGTAGACGCTGAAGCACTCCTTCTCCTCGCCGGAGAGAGGGGCGGTGGCCCCCAGGTAGACCGGGGCGTCGCATCCCGCCAGCTCCAGGGCGGCGAGGCTGTTCAGGGCGGCCTGATCCAGGCTGACGTTCCCTGCGGCCACGGTGACTCCGAGGATCTGGACGGTATCGCTTTTGGCTGCGAGGATGAGCGCCGCGGCATCGTCCCCGGCGGTGTCCGTGTCTATGATTATCTTGTGTTTCGCTGCCACGATCATATCTCCTGCGTGTCGAATCTCCCGATACCGACTTAAACCTATCATGCAGTGCCGGGACGGGATTCCGCCCGACGGAGGAAGGACGCCATGGGAAGATACGACAGGCAGCTGCTGGAGTTCTCGGATGAGGAGCAGGAGAGGATACGCTCCGCCACCGTGGGCGTCGTAGGATGCGGAGGACTCGGGAACGGGGTCGTGACGGCGCTGGCATGCGCGGGGATAGGGAAGATCATCATGATGGATCCCGACGTTCCAGATGAAAGCAACCTGAACCGCCAGTTCGTCTACTGCGGACAAGTGATGTCCGGGAATCCGGGGCATAAGGCAGAGCTTCTGGCAAAATGGGCGTCGTCCCTCAATCCGGACGTGAAGGCCGAAGGCCACGTGGACCGCTTCGGCCCGGACAGCGAGGACGTGTTCGACCAATGCGACGTCATGGTGGACTGCCTGGACTCGTCGGAGTCGAGGCTTCTGCTCAACGACTGCTGCGTCAGGAAGGGGAAGCCGATGGTCCACGGCGCCATAGACGGCTTCATCGGCGAGATAGCCGTGATCCGCCCCGGAATCACCCCCTGCTTCAGATGCATGGTCGGAGAGGGGCCCCGCGGAGGACACACGCCGGCATCCCTGGGGTCGGTGGTCCTGTCCGTCGCCTCCATGGAGGCCACAGAGGTCCTCAAGCTCGTCACGGGACGCGGCAGCGCCACGGAGGGTGCCTTCATATCGTACGATTTCTCGACATGGAGCCACACCGTGATCCGCTTCGAGAAGGACCCGGACTGCCCCGTATGCGGAAAGAGACGCGACAAGAAACGAGACTCCCTCCTGCCTCATCATCCACGTGATATGGCGGCACGATCGACATCTCCGATCTGGCTGTCGAAAATACCTGTACATAAAATTGTGAGTCGAATAAATCGTATTAGACTTGTTCTCCATAACGAATATGATGTTTTGTTTTATATTTAACTAAAATAATATCATTTGAAGATATTGGATATATATACCATATATTGATAGGGTGTCATCTTCGTGATAGCATGGACAAGAAGATAATCGCAATCATCGCCGTGATCATCCTCCTCGCCGCCGGGGTGGCCGCATACATAGTGGCCACCGGCAACGGGGAAAAGGCGCCTAAGAAAGCCCTGGGATCCGGCACGGACGTCACCGTCCCCATCTACGGTAACGCCAACAACGACTCGTACATAGACAAGTCGGACATCGACCAAATCAAGAATCTCATGACCAAAGGCTGGGACCCCGTCACTTATCCTTACGCCGATGCGGACCTGGACGGATTCCTGACCGACAAGGACATCCAACTTGTACAGAACATAATAGACAAGAAGGACTGCAAGATCAACTACATGTCCCACTTCGGGGACGTGATGAGCGTCAAGTACCCGCTCAGTGGCAAAAAGATCGGGGTCACTTACTGGCAGCAGTCCGAGATGATGGCCGCGCTAGGCCTCTGGGACAGGGTTGCCGTTGGCCCCAACAACCTGACCGCTTACTACAAGGGCATCTACGACCTCAGTCACGTGGACATCTACACCGCCAAGAACAACCACAACAGCGGAGTCACCGACGACGCCATCGAGAAATATGTCAAGAACAAGGTGGAAGTCATAGTCGCGACGCCCACGGCCGCCAACCTGACCGCCCTCGGAAAGCTCATGGATGAGGGCGTCCAATGCATCTTCCTATGGTACACCGGAGACTGGTGCATCCCCACGATGCTCGCCCTCGGAATAATGCTAGGGGCCGAGGAAAAGGCCAAAGCCTACATGGACTACTCGCTCAACGTCATAAACGTCATCAACGAACGCCTGAAGGACACCAAGCGCCCGTACGTCATCGTGGCCGGAGGGTCCAAGAGCCTTGCAGAAGACGGCGTCTCGTCCACGGTCACCGTCTACTCCAACCCGATGGAGGGCGACTACTACTTCACCAACCTCGTAGCCAACGCCTACACCAACTCGTCAGGGCTCTCCGAGTTCGGGTCCAAGAAGCTGTCCTATGAATGGATGCTGCTGAACGACAACCTGCTCGACTACATTCTGATATACCAGAACCAGACCGGCTTCGCCACCGGATCCGCCGACAGCGGCGTCATCATCACGCAGCAGGAGTTCAACGAGCGCTTCGAATCC
>JAFWTC010000030.1 GCA_017519045.1 Candidatus Methanomethylophilaceae archaeon | reverse complement strand
CATCGTGCCTCAGTACATACTCGAGGTGTTCTCCGGGGTCACCTACGGGGACATATTCGTCTCCCTGTTCCTGCTGTCGCTGATATGCGCCTCCATCTCCACGATCAGCGCCCTCATGCACACCATAGGCGCGGCCGGAGGATACGACCTCTACGAGATAATGGTGTCCAGGAGGGAGGGCAAGGAGAGGAAGGCGGGATCCGTCAGGCTCAGCAGGACCGTCATCGTCGTCATGATGGTCGTGGTCGTCGTGTACTGCTACGTCATGCCCAAGGACATCATTGCGAAGGCCACCTCCCTGTTCATGGGAATGACGGCCGCGGCGCTTCTCCCCGCCTATTTCCACGCGCTGTACTCCAAGAAGCCCCGCAAGGACGCCGCCCTCGCCAGCATAGTCTCCGGCACGGTGGTCTACATATTCCTGGCCCTGTTCGTGAACAGCGGAATGAGCATCTTCCTGCCCATATGCAAGATGCTCACCGGTCAGGCCGTCCTCATGCCGGGAAGCATGATATCCTACGTGGATCCGCTGATAATAGCGTTGCCGGTGTCGATTATCGTCATGGCTGCGGCCCTTTTCGTCCGTAAGAGACAGGCGGAGGCGCCCTGAGATTAGAAATTCTGCTCCTATTTCAAATTAAACCTTTTTACTATCATTTTTATGAAAATCGTTGAAAAACTGCATATATCGTTATTTTTCATCGCCGAATGGATCGATATGGGTTCCATAACCAGATATCAGGGTCCCCTTTCGGTCTTGGAGCAGAGGCACATGATCTCAATCCTCGTCTTCCTAGACCGGAACGGCCAGAGCACGAGGACGGAGATATACCACGGCGTATCCACCAACCCCAACATGCCGAAGAAGATCTACAGCCTGGAGAACCTCGGGCTGGTCAAGCAGAGGCAGGAGCGCTGCACCAACACGACCTACGTGAGCCTGACGCGGAAAGGACAGGAGGTCGCGGAGCTCCTGAGGCGCATGGAGGACGCCATCGGGAATTCCGACCGAACGGCTCTGGCAATATTCTAAGTAGGAAATAGCGATGGACGGCCATGGCTGTCGCGCTGGAGCTCAGGAACGTCTCGGTGAGAAGGGAGGGCAAGTACATCCTCAGGTCCGTGGACCTGGTTATAGAGCAGGGCGAGAACGTGGCCGTCATCGGACCCAACGGATCCGGCAAGACCACGCTCATCAAGCTCCTCAGAGGCGACATCCGCCCGTATTACGACGAGGACGACCCGGCTGTGATGAGAATATTCGGCCAGGACCGCTGGAACATCTTCGACATCCGGGGAAGGATGGGGGTCGTATCGATGGACCTCCAGAACAGGTTCCGTCCCGAGACCACGGCCTTCGAGGTCATATGCTCCGGGTTCTTCAACAGCCTGGACGTCTTCAGGGACAGCGTCCTGACGGTGGACATGGCGATGGCCGCCCACGACTCCGCCGTTATGATGGGCGTCGACCACGTCTTGGAGAGGCCGATAGAGAACCTCTCCCTCGGGGAGATGAGGAGGGTGCTCATAGCCAGGGCAATGGTCACCCGTCCGGACCTACTGGTGCTGGACGAGCCCATGACCGGGCTGGACATCGTCATGAAGTCCAAGTTCCGCTCGATGTTCGACATTCTCATCGAGAACGGCGTGAGCATAGTCATGGTGACGCACGACCTGTCCGACATCCCGGAATCCGTCAGACGCGTCGTGATGGTCCGCGAAGGGGAGATATTCTGCGACGGCGACAAGGAATCGTTGCTCACCGACGGCTAGATCTCGGAACTCTACGGGGAAGATATAAAGGTCTATCGCAATTCCGGAGTGTACGCTATGAACATGGTCGGAGGAGCCAAATGAGATACGTCTGTCCGGAGTGCGGGTCGCAGATCCCTGACGATTCCGATTTCTGCCACGTGTGCGGCTGCCTCAAGTCGAAGGCGTATGCTTTCAACGACGACTTCTCCAAGGATGGCGTATGCCCCCGCTGCGGGTCCGAAGTCAGGCCGGGGGAGATGTTCTGCGAAAAGTGCGGGGCGCCGTTGAGGGTCCAGTCCCCCTTCAGGTTCTCCAAGAGGAACGCCACGGCCATGCTGCTCGCCCTCATCCCCGGGTTCTTCTCAATCTACGGTCTGGGGCATCTGGTGCTGAAGGAGTGGATACGGGGAGTGATGTTCCTGGCCATGACCGCGCTGTACTGGTACATGCGGCTGGCCTCCGGGACCAACGGCCTGATCCTCATCTTCCTGAGCGTGGCGCTGTACATCTATCAGATGTCCGACCTGTTCAGGGTCATGGTATTGAGGGGATTCGGAAATGAGCGATTGGACAGAGAAATACCGTCCTCGCACGCTCGACGGAGTCGTAGGGAATCCTTCCGCCGTCAATACCCTGAGGGCATGGGCCAAGAGCTGGTCGTCCGGAGTGCCGGAGAAGCGCGCCGTGGTGTTGATGGGTTCCCCGGGAATCGGCAAGACCACGTCCGCCGAGGCCCTGGCCCGCGAGATGGGGTGGGACATCGTGGAGATGAACGCGTCGGACCAGCGTTCGGCCGAGGACATCGAGAAGGTGGCCCTCCGCGGCTCCATGTTCGATTCCTTCTCAGACGACGGCAGCTTCGGATCCTCCTCCGAGGGAAGGAGGAAGCTCATAATCCTGGACGAGGCCGACAATTTCTTCGGCAAGGAGGACAAGGGCGCCATACCCGCTGTCAACAAGCTCATCCGCGAGACCAGGCAGCCCATTATCCTCATAGTCAATGATTTCTACGAACTGAGCAGGAAGAGCCCCGTGATAAAGAACGAGACCCTGCAGATCACATTCAAGAAGGCGTCCGCCGCCACCGCGGCGAAGGTCCTGCGCGCCATAGCCAACTCGGAGGGCGTGGACGTGGACGAGGAGGCCATGGCCAGCATAGTCGCCAACGCATCCGGAGACATGAGGGCGGCCATCCGCAACCTGCAGTCGCTCGCCCTCGGGACCGACGTCGTGACCCCCGAGATGGCGAAAGGCATCTCCCCCAGGGATACGAGGAAGGACATGTACGGCCTCATGGCCGCCATCTTCCGCAGCGGGGACCCTTCTGAGGCCCGCAGGGCAATCTACGCCGTCGATGCGGACGTCAAGGACGTGGAGACATGGGTGGACGGCAACCTCCCGTTCGAGTACCTCGACAGGGGGGACCTGGTGCGCGGATACGAGGCGCTATGCAGGGCGGACACCTTCATGGGGAGGGTGTTCAGGCGCCAGTACTACCGTTTCAACGCATACGCGTCGGACATGATGAGCATGGGGGTCGCCGCCGCGAAGATGACCGACATGCAGCCCAGGGAAAGGCTGCGCTTCCCCGCATACCTCAACAAGATGTCGAGGTCCAAGGCCGTCAGGAAGACCAAGGCGGACACCGTCCTCAAGCTGGCGAAGTGTCTTCACGCCTCCACGGACAGGGTCTCCTCGGACATCCTCCCGTACCTCAGGATAATGCTGTCTCAGGACCCGGAGCTGAGGCTCTGGATCGTCGACGCGGCGCATCTGGAGCCGGTCGAGCTCGCGTTCGTGATGGGCGTGGCGTCGGATTCACGCGAGGTGAAGTCCGCGTTCAAGGAGGTCGCAGAGCTGTCCGAGGAACGCAGGATCTCGTCGCAGTCCCCCAAGCCGTCCGTCCAAAGGCCTCCTGAGCCGGCGGTCCAGAAGCTCCCAGAGCAGACCGTCGTCGAAGAGGCATCTGTATTCAAGGAGGTCGCGGAGAAGCCCTCCAAGGGGCGCAGGAAGGCGCAGAAGGGAGAGGCGGAGCCCGCACCGCTGCAATCGGGTCAGCGCTCCCTGTTCGATTTCCGAGGTGAAGCATGGACCAAGCCTACAAGGACCTTCTGACGAAGCAGCAATACCGTCTTTACAAGGACCATGCCGCGGTGAAGCTATGCCATTGGATGAAGGAGAGCATGCTCCACGAGAGGCACTGCTACAAGCAGGACTTCTACGGAATCAGCAGCCACCGCTGCCTGCAGATGACGCCGGCCATCAACGAGTGCAGCCACATGTGCACGTTCTGCTGGAGGATCCAGGAGCATGACTTCCAGATAGACGACTGGGCGGAGCCGAAGGAGATGCTGGACGCCCTCATAGAGCATCAGAGGAAGCTTATCTGGGGGTTCAAAGGCGACCCGAGATGCGATCCCGTCATGTTCGAGGAGGCCCGCAATCCCAACCAGGTGGCGATTTCCCTGGCGGGAGAGCCGATAACCTACCCCTATCTCTCCGAGTTCCTGTCGGAATGCCACAGGCGCGGTATGACCACGTTCATGGTGACCAACGGCACCTACCCTGAGCGTCTGGAGGCCCTCGACGTCCTTCCTATGCAGCTTTACGTCACGGTCGCTGCTCCGAACGAGAAGATCTACAAGGAGGTCTGCAGGCCCAAGATATCCGACGGCTGGGAGAGGCTGACGAGGACCTTGGACCTGCTTCCGTCCCTGGACACCCGCACGGTCATCCGCCACACCCTGGTCAAGGGGATCAACATGGGCTGGACCGAGGATTACGCCCGCCTGGACCGCAAGGCCGACCCGGACCTGGTGGAGCCCAAGGGCTACGTCTTCGTCGGAGGTTCTAGGAACAGGCTGTCCATGGGCTGCATGCCGTCATTCGCCGAGATCAAGGAGTTCTCCGCCGGCCTCGGGTCCCTCATAGGGATGGAGATTATCAAGGAGAGGGCGGACAGCCGCGTCGTCCTGCTGGGGCATCCCGGGGAGGAGACCGACGTCAGGAAGATCTACGGCCTCGAACGATTCCGATTCCGCCTAAGTCTTATGGCGGCAACGGCCGAAAAACAATAAAAAGAGAAAGGAGGGGAGGGTCTCCCCTCGGTTTTCAATCACATTCCGGGCATTCCGCCAGGCATGCCGCCGGGCATTCCTCCGGGGGCTCCTCCCTGGGGGGTCGAGCTCCTCTTGGCGGCGATGACGTCGTCGATCCTGAGTATCATGTTGGCGACCTCCTCGGCGGAGTTGATGGCCTGGACCTTCACCCTGAGGGGCTCCACGACGTTCTTGGACAGCATATCGACGGCCTCGGCGGTGTCGAGGTCGATTCCGAAGTACGCGGAGCGCTTGTCCTTCTTCTGGTGGGCGTTCTTGAGCTTGATGATGGCGTCGATGGGGTCGATACCGGCGTTCTCGGCGAGGGTCCAGGGGATGATCTCCATGGCCTTGGCGAACTTCTCGATGGCCAGCTGCTCCCTTCCGCCGACGGAGGACGCGTAGTCCATGAGTCCGAGCTCGAGCTCGATCTCGGGGGCTCCGGCTCCGGCGACGACCTTTCCGTCCTCGATGGCGACTCCGACGACGCGGATGGCATCGTTGAGGGCCCTCTCGACCTCCTCCAAGACGTGCTCGGTTCCTCCGCGGGCGAAGATGGTGATCGCCTTGGGGTTCTTGCAGCCGGTGATGAAGGCCATTCCGTCCTCTCCGACCTGCTTCTCGTCGACCGCGGCTGCGGTTCCGAGGTCTGCGGGGGTGATCTCCTTGACGTTTCCGACGATGTTGGCGCCGGTGGCCTTGGCGATGGCCTCGAGGTCGCTCTGCTTGAGCCTCCTGTATCCGAGGATGCCGTTCTTGGCAAGGTAGTGCTGGACGAGCTCGTCCACTCCCTTCTGGCAGAAGACGACGTTGGCTCCGACGGACTTGATCTTGGCGACCATCTCCTTCATGGAGTTCTCCTCCTCGTTCATGAAGGACTTCATGGACGCGGGGTCGTTGATCTGGATCTGGGCGTCGAACTCGGTCTTCTTGACCTCGAGGGCGCAGGAGAAGAGGGCGATCTTGGCGTTCTCGACGTGGGAGGGCATCCTGGAGTGGACCTTCTCCTTGTCGATGATGACTCCCTCGACGAGGTGGGTGTCTCCGATGACGCCTCCGACCTTCTTCTGGATGCGGATGTTCTTGGTGTCGATCTTTCCGTTGTCGGCGACCGCTTTGCATGCCTTCACGACGATGCAGGCGAGGCTGTCCCCCTCCTCCCCGACGGATTTGCCGGTGAGGGCGGTGGCCGCGACCTGCTTGAGGATCTTGTTGTCGTTGGCGTCGACGGCGATTCCCTTCAGGATCTCGACGGCCTTCTCGGAGGCCATCTTGTAACCGTTGGTGATGACGGTGGGGTGGACGTTGGCGTTGATGAGGTCCTCGGACTGCTTGAGGAGCTCTCCGGCGAGGATGACGGAGGAGGTGGTCCCGTCTCCGCACTCGGTGTCCTGGGTCTTGGCGACCTCGACGACCATCTTGGCGGCGGGGTGCTGGACGTCGATCTCCTTGAGGATGGTGACTCCGTCGTTGGTGATGACGACGTCGCCGATGGTGTTGACGAGCATCTTGTCCATTCCCTTCGGTCCGAGAGTGGACCTGACAGCGTCCGCGACCGCTTTGGCGGCGGAGATGTTGTTGAACTGCGCTTCTTTGTCCTTGCTCCTCTCGGTGCCCTCTTTGAGCACTATGACGGGCTGGTTTCCGTTTCCGTACATGGTTTGCACCTTATAAGGGCGGATACAATATTCCTTCTATATAAATTATTCTTCATTTCACGTCAAATACGCCTATGAGATGTCAAAACGGTCGTACGAACCAATAAGTCGTCATACGCACTGGCCGTGGTGATGCTCACAGAGTTCTCCGTCTTCGACAGAGGTCCCTTTAAGGATCGCGTCGTCGTCTCTATGCGGGCCGGCTCTTCGGATTCCCACCCGGAGAACGTGCTGGAGTCCAGGGCGGACGACGGCGGCCTTCTCGGCAGCGTTCTCTTTCTGGGGCCGAATTCCTCCGGGAAGTCGATGCTGCTGGAGAGCCTGGACCTCCTCAGGTCGATCGCGTCCGGGGATCCAGTCCCATCGCATAGGGAGGCGTTCGTGTTCGGGGAAGGCGCCACGGAGATCTCCATATCCTTCACGTCCCGCCTGATTCCTTATGATTATTCCATATCGTACACGACGGAAGGCGTCGTCTCCGAGTCCTTGTACCAGTATGCGACAGGCCGCAGGTCGATGGTGTTCCTGCGCTCCGGGGACGGGTTCAGGTTCGGCAAGGGAGCCGTCAAGAACCGTAAGACGATATCCGTCGACGGTCGCAGGTCGTTCCTTTCCGCCGCGGCGGAGTCGGGAGACGAGGCCTGCTCCGACGCCTTGAAGGAGATCCTCAGGATGCGCACGGCGCTTTCCGGCCTGCAGGAATCCTTGGAGATCCTGGAATCGGACCCGGAGCTCAAAGGAGTCGTATTGCGCGCGCTGCGCCTCGCCGACTTCCGCGTGACTGGCATCCGCCTTACGGAAAGTGGATTGGAATTCGAGCATTCCACCGAGGATGAGCGCTTCCTCCTCCCGCTGTCTGCGGAGTCGGACGGTCTCAAGCGCGCTCTGCAGGTGCTCACAGCCGTCTGCTCGTCGCTGATGGAAGGGTCCGTTGCCGTCGTGGACGACCTAGACCTTCATCTTCATCCCAGGGTCGTCCGCTGGATCCTGGAGCAGTACACGTCGGACCGCGATCCAAACCTCGCCCAGCTGGTGGCCTCCGTCCATGACGCCACTCTCTTGGATTCCAAGGGCCTGGTACGCAGGGACCAGGTCTACTTTCTGGACAAGGGCGTCCGCGACGGCGCCTCCAAGATCGCCCGCCTCACCGAGTTCGGCGGAGTGCGGAAGGACGCGGATCTCCAGAAGGCCTACTTCGGATGGAGGTTCGACGCTCTTCCAAGGATCAGCTCTTCCGAGGAGCTCCTCAGGAGGCGAAGGCGGAAATCAGAAATGATGACCGGGAGGGGTTTCCTCCCGATCGTGATCAGTCGTTTATGTCGGCCTTGGGAGGCCTGAGCCCCTCGATGACGACGCCGTTCTTCTGGCAGTAGTCCCAGAGGGCGGCGTGGATGGCCTCCTCGGCCAGGAGGGAGCAGTGGATCTTCACCTGGGGAAGCCCGTCGAGGGCCTCCATGACGGCCTTGTTGGTCAGCGCCATGGCCTCCTGGACGGTCTTTCCCTTGACCATCTCGGTCGCCATGCTGCTGCTTGCCACGGCCGCTCCGCAGCCGAAGGTCTTGAACTTGCAGTCCCTTATCACTCCGTTCTCGTCTATGTCGAGGAATATCCTCATAATGTCGCCGCATTTGGCGTTCCCCACGGTCCCCACGCCGGAGGGGTTCTCGATGACCCCGACGTTGCGCGGGTTGGTGAAGTGGTCTATCACCTTGTCGCTGTATTCTCCGTCGTACATGTTCACGCACCTTCTCCTTTGATGAAGTCGTCGTACAGGGGCGAAAGGGAGCGGATGTTCGCCACCGCGTCCCTGAGCGCGTCCGTCGCGTATTCCACCTGCTCCATCGTGTTGTATTCGGAAAGCGATATCCTGATGGACCCGTGGGCTATCTCGTGCGGAAGCCCTATGCCCAGGAGGACGTGGGACGGATCCAAGGAGCCGGACGCGCATGCGGAGCCGGTGGAGACGCATATCCCCTTGAGCCCCAGCGACATCAGAAGGGATTCGCCCTCCACGAACTTGAAGCTGAAGTTGACGTTTCCGGGGAGCCTCTCCGTCCTGTGCCCGTTCAGGCGGCAGTAGGGTATCTCGGATTCGATGCGCTCTATGCACCTGTCCCTCATGGCGGTGAGCCTGGCTATGTTCTCCTCCATGTCCCTGGCGGATATCTCGGCGGCCACGCCCATCCCCACGACTCCGGGAACGTTGGTGGTCCCCGCCCTTCTGCCGTTCTCCTGCTCCCCGCCGTGCATGAACGGCTGGAGCCTTATCCCCTTCCTGACGTAGAGGAACCCGACTCCCTTGGGACCGCCGAACTTGTGGCCGCTGGCGCTGAGGAGGTCGATGTTCATGGCCTTCACGTCCAACGGTATGTGGCCGAAGGCCTGGACGGCGTCGGTGTGGAAGAGGATGCCTTTCTCTCTTGCAATCTTTCCGATCTCCGCTATGGGCTGGATGGTGCCGATCTCGTTGTTCGCTGTCATCACCGAGATCAACACGGTGTCCGGACGGATGGACTTGATAAGCTCGTCCAGCCTGATGCGGCCGGTCTCGTCCACGCCGACCTTGGTGACCTCGTATCCTTGCTTGACAAGGTAGTCCGCCGTCTCCAGGATGGCGTGGTGCTCTATTGTCGATATTATTATGTGCTTCCCTTTGTCGGGGCGCAGGGCGGACCCGGACACGAGCGCCCAGTTGTCGGATTCGGTTCCTCCGGACGTGAAGTATATCTCGGAGGGTTCGGCGTTCAGGACCTTGGCGATCTTCTCCCGAGCCTCGTTGACCGCCTTGCGCGGAGAGCGGGACATGGAATGTATGCTGGCAGGGTTCCCGTAGTCGGCTCCGAAGAAGGGCATCATGGCCTCCAGAGCCTCTTTCCTCATCGGCATAGTGGCCGCGTTGTCAAGATAGACGGTCTCCATTTCTCTCAGGGAGTCCAACCGCTAATGCGTATTTGTATTTACCTACCAATCAGATAGGTAGGTTTATTACTTATGACCAGATAACCCTCTTTAGTGGAGCGTATGCAAAACAAAGGATATAGATTAGAGACCCTGCAAGTCCATGCTGGGCAGGAGATTCCGGACCCTGCGACCGACTCCCGCGCCGTGCCGATATACATGACCACCTCATACGTGTTCAAGGATTCCGCCCAGGCGGCCGGCAGGTTCGCCCTCACCGAGCCCGGGAACATTTACACGAGGCTCATGAATCCCACCTCCTCCGTGTTCGAGGAGAGGATCTGCGCGTTGGAAGGCGGTGTCGCGGCGCTCGCAACGGCATCCGGGGCCGCCGCCATCACCTATGCGGTTCAGAACATCGCCCTTGCCGGGGATCACATCGTGTCCTCCACCAACCTCTACGGCGGTACCACCAACTTGTTCGCCAACACGCTTCGCGAGCAGGGCATAGAGACGACCTTCGTGGACCCTTCAGACCCTTCAAACTTCGAGAAGGCCATCAGGGACAACACCAAGCTGCTGTACACCGAGGTCCTCGGCAACCCCAACTCCGACGTCGCCGACATCGAGGCCATCTCGGAGATCGCCCACAGGCACGGCATCCCCCTCATAGTGGACAGCACCTTCAGTCCTCCCTCCCTCTTCAGGCCTCTGGAGCACGGGGCCGACATCGTCGTCCATTCGGCGACCAAGTTCATCGGCGGCCACGGCGTGGCCATGGGCGGAGTGATCGTCGACGGCGGGAAGTTCGACTGGGCCCAGAACGACAAGTTCCCCACGCTCTCAAAGCCCAACCCCTCCTACCACGGTGTCGTGTTCACCGACGCCGTAGGGAAGGCCGCGTTCGTGACCAAGATACGCACCACCCTCATGAGGGACCAGGGGGCCGCGATCTCCCCGTTCAACTCGTTCCTCCTCCTCCTCGGATTGGAGACCCTCTCCCTGCGCACCGAGCGCCACGTGGAGAACGCGCTGAAGGTCGTCGAGTTCCTGAAGAACCACCCCAAGGTGGAGAAGGTCAACCATCCGTCCCTCTCCGCCGGGAAGGCGAAGGAGCTCTACGACAGATACTTCCCCAAGGGCGCCGGCTCGATATTCACCTTCGAGATCAAAGGAGGGGCCGATGAGGCCAAGAAATTCACCGAGTCTCTGGAGCTGTTCTCCCTTCTGGCCAACGTGGCCGATGTCAAGTCCCTCGTCATCCACCCGGCCTCCACGACGCATTCCCAGCTGTCCGAGGAGGAGCTCCTCGCGTCCGGGATCAAACCCAACACCGTGCGCCTCTCCATAGGCACCGAGCACATCGACGACATAATCGACGACCTGAAGAAAGGATTCGACAAGATTTGAGGAATTGAGATGCTTTACTACTCTATCGACAAGACTATAGGCGGAACCCCGCTGGTTGAGCTGAAGAACATTGAGAAGGAGCTCGGTCTGAAGGCCAGGCTCTTCGCCAAGGTCGAGATGTTCAACCCGGCCGGGTCCGTCAAGGACCGCATCGCCAAATCGATGCTCGACGACCTTGAGGCCAAGGGGAAGATCAACAAGGACACCGTCCTGATCGAGCCGACCTCGGGGAACACCGGGGTCGCCCTGGCCGCGCTCGCCGCCGCCCGCGGGTACAAGTTCAAGATCGTCATGCCCGAGACCATGTCCGTGGAGCGCCGCAAACTCATCAAGGCCTACGGCGCGGAGCTCGTCCTGACCGAGGGCGCCAAGGGAATGAAGGGGGCCGTCGCGAAGGCCGAGGAACTTGCCAAGGAAATCCCCAACTCCGTCATCCCGGGTCAGTTCGTCAACCCCGCCAACCCGGAGATCCACTATCGCACCACCGGCCCCGAGATCTACGACGACCTCGACGGCAAGGTGGACGTCCTGGTGGCCGGCGTCGGGACCGGAGGGACCCTCAGCGGAACCGGAAGGTATCTCAAGAGCAAGATTCCGGGCGTCCAGGTGGTCGCGGTCGAGCCCAAGGGGTCCCCCCTCCTTTCCGAGGGGAAGGCAGGACCCCACAAGATCCAGGGGATCGGAGCGGGCTTCATACCCGACACCCTTGACACCAAGGTGTACGACAAGGTCATCGCCGTCGAGGATGCCGACGCGTTCTCCTACGGCCGTCTCGTGGGGAAGAAGGAGGGATTCCTCGTCGGTATCTCTTCGGGAGCCGCCCTGGCCGCCGCCGTCAGGCTCGCCAAGGACGACGCCTACGCTGGCAAGAACATCGTGGCCATATTCCCCGACACCGGCGAGAGGTACCTCTCCACCGCCCTCTTCGAGGAGTGATCCAAACGCCGGGCCCGTCCCGGCTCTTTTTTTAATAAAACTCGTCCAGCCTGCGTTGGACGCGCCATTCCCTTATCAGCTCCGACCGCGCCTTCCACTCGTCGTGCCCTATGTCCATGTAGGCGTCGATGTGGGGCCACAAGCCCTCCAATGTGTCGGATTCCACGGGATCGTAGATGAGCGCGGTGCGGACGTTCTCGCGGATGTTCCAGACGCCCAGGGGGATGTCGTATCCGGGATGGATCTCCCTCATGACGACCACGCCGGCGCTCCTGCGCTCCCTCTCCAGCATCTCGCAGACTGCCAGCCTGGCCGCGTAGTAGCTGCCGCCCATCAGCGCGTACCTGGTCCTTCCGCCGTAGTCCTCGTGGTCGACCTCGAAATCCACCCGGGAGGACGACTGGTTCCAGCTGGACTTGGGATACCAGGCCTCCATCATCTCGAACCTCCAGGAGCAGGGCATCATGACGATCGCCCACCTGTTGTCCAGCTGGTTCCAGAAATAGACCCTGTACTTGTCTATGGTCTCGAAGTGCTTGACGCGCTCGGCGAGGTCCTTGGAGATTATGTCGTCGACGGCGGTGATGCTCCACCTGGTGGGGACGAAGCGCCGGTTCCTGTCGGTCCCCATGGTGCCCACCGAGAACGCCTTCTCTATCTCCGTCACCCTGGTCCCGGACCTGTAGGACGCTATCACCGCGTCAGTTGCGCGCATGTCGGTGTCGTAGAAGCTGCGCTCGAGGCTGCGCTCGAACCTCCCGTTCCCGACGGTCATGTCCTCGATCCTCGCCGACGGGCCGAACGGCTGGACGGCGTCGTCCAGAACCGGCCTTCCCTTGGGCTTCTTGGTGAAGTTGGTCTCGACGTCCACTGGCCTCGCCGTCAGCGCCAGCTCTTGGACGCTGTCCACGATCCTGCCTGCCTTGCGGAAGTCCTTGGCGTCTATCCTGTACTTGCCGCGGACCAGCCTGAAGCGCATGTCCACTATCGACGCCTGCGACCTGCCCACCCATCTCTCCGGCATGTCCAGAAGCGAGGTGTCCCCGTACTCCTGGGGAAGGAGGGGCCCGATGTCCACCTTCGGGTATCCGTAGCGTCCGACGAAGACGGACGGGGGGCTGCTGCCTCCGACGTCCTTGGTCTCGATCTCCGGCATGGACGGGCGGGAGGAATAGAATCTGGCCATCAGGGGGCACCTGCTCCTTCCGCAAAGGTTCCTGGACCCCTTGCAGATGACGCAGAGCCCGTTCTTCACGGCGGGCGCGTCCGTGAAGGGGGCTGTGCCGAGGAATTCCTCTGAGACCATGCGCCATAAGCCGCGGAATGGAACAAATACATTCCGAAAAAGGAGGGGAGCAGGCGACATCAAGGCGTTAGCCAATGCAAGGGGAGACGTCTCCTGCTTTATCTCACACAATGAATACGAAGTTATATAATTTGGGTTCTCGGAGCGTTTTTCACTTGAAAAGCATGAAATTGATTAGTTAAAATTTCCATTATATCCACTGGGTAATTCATCCAATTAACGAAAATCGATGCGGAACCGTTCACTTCGACGGGTCGGCCGCAGCATCGGACGACTCGGGACCCTTCACCGACGGGACGATCCTGAGCCTGCGCCCGAAGAGCTTCTCGAAATCGTCCTTTATCTTCTCCAGGCGCCAGACCTCCATGGTGGGATCCTCCATGCAGTCGAACCGCAGGGTCGCCGCGCCGTCCTCCATCGACATCTCCAGGCCTTCTACGGACGAGGTCCTGTGGCGGTCCAGTATGTCGGCCATCCTGAGGAACATGGCGCAGCGCCTGACGTCCGACGCAGTCCTAGGAGGAAGGCCTCTGAGGGTCCTGTCCTTGGGGCCGGGGAACTTCTTGTGGTGGAACCTGACCATCAGTCCGATGCAATGGAGCTCGGTCATGTCGAACCCCACCATGTCTGAGTTCTCGATCATCATCTGGGAGAGGACGTTGTGGTTCTCGTAGTTGACCACCTCCCCTATGTCATGGAGGAAGGCGGCGCATGAGAGCAGGCTCCTCATGTCCTCCGACATCGTATGGAGCCTCATCCCGCGGGCCTCGTCGAAAAGAAGCATCGAGTACCTCTCGACGGTCTCGGCGTGCCTCCTGTCGCATCCGCATCTGAACGCCAGCGACCTGACGGACGTCTCGCGGGCCCCGAACACCGTGCGCCCCTTGGAGAGCACGAGGTCCAGCTGAAGCCCCTCCCTGATGCCGTACGGGGATATCTCGATCCTGTCCACGCCCATGAGGAACATGAGCTCGTCGGCTATCGCCCCTCCGGCTATGATGATGTCGGCCCGGTTCCTGGACAGGCCTTTGACTTCCGACCTCTCTTCGGAGCCCAGGCCGCGAAGCATCCTCATGAGGTCGCGGAGCTCCTCCAGGGTCATGTAGGACGCGTCTCCGTCGCCGCGTCTGGCGGCGCACATGGCGGCCAGGGCCATCATGGTCCCGGACGACCCGTAGGCCTTCTTGAACCCCGCCTCCCTCACCATGCCCACGGCGTGGTACGAGTTGGTATCGACCTCCCTCAGGGCCACGCTGTAGTCCTCGTCGGACAGCCTCTCCGAGAAATCTATGCCGAGCCCGTAGGCGAACCTGACGGACCCTAGGCTGAGGCTGTCCAGGAAGAGGTCCCTGCCGTTCTCGCGGATCGCGACCTCGGTGCTTCCTCCGCCTATGTCTATCACCATGGACTTCTCGGCGGGCCCTTCCGGGCCGAAGACTCCCAACGCAATGAGCCTGGCCTCCTCCGGGCCTGGTATCACCCTGACGTCCGCGTACGGGGAGAGCGCCCTCAGCAGCTCTCCGCCGTCCGGGGCCTCCCTGGCGGCGCAGGTTGCGACGGCGACTATCTCGTCGGCCCCCATGCTGCGTGATATCCTGGCGAACCTCGACACTATCAAGGCGGCGTCCCTGATGGTGTCTTTGCCTATGGATCCCTCGGAGTACAGCCCCCTGCCCAGGCGGATCATCTCTTTGTCCTGGAACACGGAGGCGCCCGTGGTCTCCGGATAGTACTTCACCACCGAAAGATGGACGGAGTTGGTGCCGATGTCGATGAAGCCGACGGTCTCATGGTTCGGTGCGGGCATGCCATGCTCCTCTGTTCTTG
>JAFWTC010000029.1 GCA_017519045.1 Candidatus Methanomethylophilaceae archaeon | reverse complement strand
CTGGCGAACTCCCTGTCCCTGGTGTTCTCCGACGCCCTGTAGGAGTCCCCGTCGTCCAGTATGCCGAGGATGTACTCCTCCGGATCGTCGGGGTCTATGACGGCCAGGTCCACCTTGAATCCGGAGTTCCCTACCCCGTAGTGGGACTCGTAGCCGTAGGGCCTGAGGGCCTCGGAGATGTCATCTATTATCCTGGACTCCCCTTCCACCGGCTTGCTGCGGTCCTGGTCGCCGAAGCGTCCGCCGTTCTCCGCGAACCTGAGGAACTCCTTCATTCCACGGACTCCGCTGCTTGACGAGGGCGTGAGCTTGATGGACGTGTACCTCATGGACGAGAACACGATCATCTCCTTCCTGGCGCGGGACACGGCCACGTTGAGCCTGCGCCCTCCTCCGGCGCGGTTTATCGGTCCGAAGGACTGGGCGACGACCCCGTCCTTGGAAGGGCCGTACCCGATCGAGAACAGGATGAGGTCCCTCTCGTCCCCTTGGACGGTCTCCAGGTTCTTTATGAACATGTCCTCCGGCATCTTGTTGAGCTTGGCGAAGAACTTCGAGTCCTTGGCCGTGCGCTCGTCGAGGACGTCCTCGATGCAGTTCTGCTGGCTGATGCTGAACGCGATCACCCCGATGCTGGTGCCGTCGTATTTCGGATCCATGACGCGGCGGTAGATCTCGTCGACCACCGCCGTCGCCTCTACCTGGTTGTAGCGCCTCCTCTTCTCGTAGACGCCGCCTTCGACGAAGTGCATGCTCACCCTGGTCTCCTGGTCGTTGGGGGACGGGAAGGTCATCATCTTGCCGTCGTAGAACATCTTGTTGCTGAATGCGATGAGGCTCTCGTGGGTGCTGCGGTAGTGCCATTCGAGGTAGGTCTGGGGCATGTTGAGCGCCAGGCAGTCCTCCAGGAAGCTTTCCATGTCCTCGATCTCCTCCTCGCCCTCGTCCGCCTCTATCTTCTTCTGGAAGAACCTCGTCGGAGGCAGCTGCTCCCTGTCGCCGGCCACGACCGCGGCCTTCGCCCTTCCCAGCGCCCCCACGGCCTTGCTCGTGGTTATCTGGGAGGACTCGTCGAACACCACAAGGTCGAACTTGGGGTAGTCCATGGTGATGTACTGGGAGACCGACTGGGGGCTCATCAGGAGGCAGGGGCACAGCCTCGGGAGCATGTGGGGGATCTCGCTCAGAAGCGTCCTTATGGACTTCTTCATGCGGCTTCCGTTGATGGCCTTGTAGAGCTTCCCCGCCTCGGAGTCCGGGACGGAGCTGTCCATGTTGCGGGGGACGTTCTTGTACAGCCTGTACTTCAGGATGTTCTTGTTTATCTCCGTGTAGGAGGCGTCGGTCTTCTTGAACTTCGCTATGAGCCCCTCGAAGGTCGGCGCGTTGAACATGCGCAGGGACTCCGACTCCTGGCGGCAGATGTTGATCATGGTCTTGTAGATGGACCTGTACGACGAGCATACCACCGCGTCCGCGTCCATTCCGGACTTGATGGCGTCGCATGCGGACCCCAGCCCCTCCGAGGTCAGTTTGGACGCGTAGTAGTTCCAGTTGGCCCAGTCGAAGATGCCGCCGAGGTGGGGGCGGACGGCCTCGCAGTACTCGGAGCACTTCCCGACGGTGGAGAGGTCCGCATCGGTCTTCGTGATTCCGGCGAGCCTGTCCCTCGCCTTCTCCCATTCCTCGGAGGCGGACACGTACCTGTTCACCTGGGCCTTCGAGGATTCGGCGTTTCCGTACGCCTTGGCGAGCTCGGACGGCTCCATGCCGGCGGCCTCCGCCGACACAATGGCGGCCGTCGCGCGGGACGAGGCCTCGTTCAATCCAGTCTTGAGGTCGTCGACGGCCCCTTTGGCCTTCTCCACCGAGCCTGCGATCCTCTTGAGCTCGGAAAGCTTGGAGGAGACCGCGGAAATCAACTTGACGGTGACGGATAGCGAGTCAAAGTCCGCCCCGGGGTTCTTCAGGACCGGCGACACGTCCGAGATGAACTTCTTCTTGGCCCCGCCCTTGAACAGCATCTTGCCGTTGGCCTCGTTCCAGCTCCTCTGAATGCCGTATCTCTGGTCGAATTCGTAGACCCCGGGTCTCCATTGGGAGGACACCTTGTCCATGTCGGAGCGCATGGCCACGGCTTCCGAGCAGTACCTGGACACGTCCACGGCCGCGTTCCTCACGGCGTCGGCGCGGGCGATCCAGCCGTTGGACTCGGCGTCGTCCAGCAGGGAGACGAGGGTCTCCGCGTCCGTGCGGAGCCTGAGGGCGGCGTCGGCGCGGGCGTCCATGGGATCCATCCCGCGGAACGCGAGGAAGACGTCGTCCAGCAGGGACGCGATCCTCGCCGACTTCCCGGGTATGTTCACGAGGTCGGGGTTGGACGCCATCTCTCCGTCCGAGTCGCCTATGGCCTTCAGAAGGCGCTTGGTGGCCTCGGCGTCGAGGGGGTCGACGGGAATGCCCGAGGCGGCCATCTCCTTACCGACGGCCTCCATCTCCTCCGCCGCACGGGCCACGTCGTCCATGGCCTCCTCTATGTCGAATTGCAGGGACGCCGCCAGGACGTCCGCGTGTATGCTTTCCAGGGCGCCGGTGTCGCACATGCTCTGGGCTATCCCGTAGGCCTGGTGCGCCTTCAGCAGGTCGTCCTCCAGCTCCCCCAGGGTCTCCGGCCTCATGGACAGGGCGGCGTCCGGGGATATCCTGAGGTCCTTCGCCTTCGAGGAGTCGTACGCCTCGTAGCGGGAGATGCACTCGTATGCGCTGAACCCCCATTCGCGCCTCTTGTGGAGGTCGGTGACGTAGGCGTCCAGCCTGCTCCTCATCGAGTTGAGGTTGGCTATCACGTCGTCCAGCTTGGCCGCGTCGTACTCCTTGGCCGGCTCCATCGCCTTCCTCAGCTGCTCCAGGACCTTCGTCTTCTCGGTCTTGTCCGAGTGCAGCTCCAGGCAGTGGTTTCCGACACCGATGCCGTCCAGCCTCTTCTGGACGACCTCCAGGGCCGCCCTCTTCTCGGCCACGAACAGGACCGTCTTGCCCTGGTACATGGCGTTGGTTATCAGGTTGGTGATCGTCTGCGACTTGCCGGTCCCGGGGGGCCCGTGCATGACGAACGTCTTCCCTTCCCCGGCGGCCCTGACGGCCTTTATCTGGGAGCCGTCCGCGGCCACCGTCAGGCACAGCCCGTACGGGTCGGCGTCTGCGTCCAGCTCCGCGTCGGCATGGTAGACGCTTCCGGACACCAGCGCGTCCACGACGGGGTTCTCCCGGAGGCGGTCGATGTTCCTGTCGATGTCCACCCACATCGCGTACTGGCTGAACGAGAACACGCCCAGCGCCGCCCCGTCCAGGACCTCCCATCCCTCCTGGCCCTCTATGCATCTGCGGACGTTCTGGGTTATGCGGTCCACGTTGACGCCCTGCTCGTCCAGAGGGAGGGGGTCGATCCCGGGGATGTTTATCTCGTACTCCTGGCGGAGCTTCTCCGCGAGCGTGACGTTGAACACGGACTCCTCGTCGAACCTGACGACGGTGTACCCCTTCTGCTTCTTGATGAGCTCCGCCGGGATCAGTATGAGAGGGGAGTAGCGCGGGATCTTGTCCCCCTTCATCTCGTACCATCTCAGGACCCCGACGGTGACGAACAGCGAGTTGCATCCGCTCTCCTCCATCTCTTTCTTGTAGAGGCGGTAGATGGATTTCAGCGAGGCCGTCGTGTCGGCTTCCCCGAGAGGGGTCCTGACCCATCCTCTGGCCACCTCGTCCCGGTAGGCGTTCTCGTAGTTGCAGACGTACGCCTCGGTCTCGAACGGCCTCTCCTCGTAGATCTTGGACCCGTTCCAGTCCTGGGGCTTGGACAATATGGTGAACTGGCCCCCCTCGGAGAACATGTCCTCGAAGGCCGCGACGTCGGACACCAGCAGCGGCACCGCCTTGGCGCCGACCTTCATGTTTACCAGCGGGTTCCTGCTGGTGGTGTCCAGCAGCTCGCGCTTCCAGAGGTCCACGCGGGTGAGCGTCCTGTCCTCTATCTCCTCGTAGACCTGCCCCACGGACCTGGGCGCCGCCGAGGCCCCGGAGGACTCGTCCCTGTCCACGGTCCAGATCCCGTTGTCGAACCTGCGGGTCGGAAGCGGGGATATGGACGCCCTCGACTTCCTCACGTCGACGGCCGAGATGAAGGAGTCGGCGTCGTCCAGCCTGTCCAGGGCGTTCTTGCAGGCGTCGTCGAACGGGGTGTTCCCAGGGGCGCACATGAACGTGCATTCCACCGCGCAGGCGTCGTGGTTGCGTATAAGACGGGTTATTGCCGAGCTGTCGACGCTGACGGTGTCGGCCATATGCTCGTCCACGAGCCAGAATCCGGCGCAGGCATGGCCCTTGAACAGGAACACAAAGGCGTTGATCCCGATTGACTCCAGCACCGAGCAGTATAGGACGGACATGTCCAGGCAGGTCCCCTCCTTCGAGGACACGACCACGTCCGGGAGGCGGACCCTCTGGCCGCTGGTCTCGAATCCGGCCGGGGCGACCACGTAGCTGACGTTCATCCTTTGGATGGCGACGTATACGGCGGCCGTCATCGCCGCGACGCGGTCCCTGTCGCCCTGGTATCCCTCCAGGGAAGGGTCCATGCCCCATTCCTTCAGGATGTCGGAAGCGGAGGCGCGCACGTCGGTGAGGCGCTCGGCGTTGGGGGTGACGAACGAGGCTATGAGGTCAGGGTACTCGAATCCGGGCCAGAACTCGAAGGGGAGGACCTCCGTGTCGCAGAACTCCGATTCGGAGGAGCCGTCGTCGAGGGAGGCCTCCAAGGTGACGCGGCAGGGGACGGCGTCGGCCGCGGAGATGAGGAGCGAGGGGTCGAGGGAGATCTTCATGTGCTCCCTGAGGTCCAGTCTGGTCCCGGAGGCCAGGCCGTCTATCTTGAAGGAGTCCTCGACGATGAAGGGGGGGTCCGACCTGACGGTGAAGATCACGTTCCTGAGGTCCTCCCCCGCCTCCGCCGTCGCGTTGATGACGGGGTTCATGCCGTTCCTGTAGAGGACGTATCCTATCCTGCTGACCTCGAGCTCCAATCCGATCTTCATGACCTCACTTCCCTCTCCTCTCCAACGCCATCTCCACTTTGGCGCGGTTCTTATCGTCTACCCTCGTCAGGTAGGGCGATTCCCATAGTTTACCGTATGCGCGACGCAGGTCGTCGACGACCATCGGGAGGTCGTCCTCCCTTATGGCGACCATCCACTCCTCCCCGGACGTGAGCGCGCTCCTGGTGATGTTGGCCGAGCCCACGTACGCCGTCCCCTTCCCGTCCGGTGACGTGAAGAGGTAGCATTTGGCATGGAACCTGGACGCCCCGGCGTTGAGCTCCATCCTGACCTCTGAGTTGGGGAGGCCCGCCAGCTCCATCACGGCCTCGTATTCCGTGAACCCCATGTACGCGGTGGTTATCACTCTTATTACGCAGCCCGCCTCGGCCGCCTCGCGAAGGCGGTCGATGAGCAGGTTCAGGCCGGACGACCTTATGAACGACACCGCTAGATCCATCGACTCGGCGTTGGATATGGATTCGTTCAGGGCGTCGCACAGGATCGGCGGGGATTCCTGCGTTATCGCCCGGCTGCGGTCGGCCTCGTAGGGACTCTCCGCGGGCTCATCCCATCTTTCCGCGCAGGATTCCCAGTCGGGGTGCGTCTTGCGGTAGATCACCAGCCTGCTCCTTCTCAGGGAGGAGGCCTCCGGGACCAGGTCCGCAGGCATGCACTCTTCGCAGACGCAGCCGTCCGCCGTCGATATGGCCCCGTCGCGGACTCCGCATATGATGCACGGCCGGGTGCGGCGGTACGCCATGGGCCGACATGCAACTCATCGTCTTATTTCTTGCCGATGGATGGGTGATGGCATTACACGCATGGCTCATGCGTATCTTTTTATTGTTATCATAGAATGGCCCCGTCCATATTTCAGGAAGTGCTGCAAATGGGCAAGATTAACGTCGCGGTCCTCGGCGCAACGGGGATGATCGGTCAGAGGTTCATCCAGATGCTGGAGGACCACCCTTATTTCGAGATTGAGGGCCTCTACGCCTCCGAGAGGTCGAAGGGGAAGAAGCTGCGTGACGTCCTCAAGGTCAGGGACCACGTCTATCTGGACGAGACCATGGACAGGGAGATCGAGGTCATGGACATCTCCAAGATATCCAAGAGCTGCAGGGTGGCCTTCAGCGGGATCCCCTCGGACCTCGCCGGCCCCACCGAGACGGAGCTGGCCCAGTCCGGAGTGGCCGTGTTCACGAACGCCGGCTCCCACAGGATGGACAAGAGCGTGCCCATCCTCATCCCCGAGGTCAACCCGGACCAGCTCGAGGCGATCAAGGACCAGCCCACCTACGCCGACGGCGGCTACATCGTGACGAACGCCAACTGCTCCTCCACCGGGATAGCCCTCCCCCTCGTGGCGATCGACAAGGCGTTCGGCCTCAAGCAGGTCTTCGTGTCGACCTATCAGGCGCTCTCCGGCGCAGGATATCCCGGAGTCCCGTCCCTCGACGCCGTCGGGAACGTCGTGCCCTTCATAAGCCACGAGGAGGAGAAGATGGAGTCCGAGCTGGCCAAGATGCTCGGAACGTACTCCGGCGGGGAGTTCAGGTACGCCGGGTTCAAGGTCATGGCCAACTGCGCCAGGGTCCCCGTCGTCGACGGACACCTGGAGTCGCTCGTCCTCGACCTGGAGGCCCAGCCCTCCCTGGACGAGCTCTCGAAGGCCCTGTCCGGGTTCCGCGGAGAGCCCCAGAGGCTCGGGCTCCCCTCCGCCCCGGATCAGCCCGTCATCGTCAGGACCGAGGAGAACAGGCCCCAGCCCGCCTTCGACGCCATGGCCGGGACGCCCGCCCGCGCCAGGGGCATGGCCTCGACCGTGGGAAGGCTCAGGCAGAGCAACGGATACTACAAGGCGTTCGTCATGTCCCACAACACCCTGAGGGGAGGGGCTGGAGGGTCCGTCCTCAACGCCGAGCTGGCGAAGGCCAAGGGCATCCTTTGAAACCCGGGGGCCCCGTCCCCCGATTCCTTCTTCTGTATGACGGCGGGGATTCCATCCAACAGGCTTATCTATATCCCTATGTTACGAAACCCGTCGCTGGTTCATATGACTCTGAGACTTGGTGTGCCAAACAAAGGAAGATTGAACGAGAGGACCATAGAGCTCCTCGTGAAGTCCGGCCTCGATATGGGGGAGGACATAGGCAGGAAGCTGTACGTCAAGATCAGGAACCATGACATCGAGGTCATGTTCGTGCGCGCCCAGGACATACCCGAGTTCGTCGCGAGGGGAGCCATCGACATGGGCATAACCGGCCTGGACCAGCTCGCCGAGTCGGGCCACGACCTCAAGGACGTCCTGGACCTCGGATTCGGATACTGCAGGCTGGCGGTGGCCGTTCCCGAGGAGTCCCCGGTCCGCAGCGTTGACGACATAAAGGACGGGAGCAGGATAGCCACCTCCTTCCCGAACGTCACCAGGAGGTTCTTCGAGTCCAAAGGGAAGAGCGTGAACGTCATCCTCGTGTCCGGCGCGGCGGAGATCATGCCGTATCTGGGCATCTCCGACTACATAGTCGACCTGGTCTCCACCGGGTCCACGCTCAAGATGAACAGGCTGGTCGAGGTCGGGACCATAGTCGAGTCCCAGGCGGCAGTCATCACTTCAGACGAGGCCCTGTCCTCCAAGAGGAAGGAGATAGAGGGGGTCCTCAGCTCCATACGCAGCGTCATAGCGGCCGAGAGAAGCAAGTACATCATGGCCGACGTCCCCAAGTCGTCTCTGGACGAGGTCAGGAGGATCCTGCCCGGCATAGGCGGCCCTACCGTCCTGGAGATCGCCGGCAATCCCGATTACGTTGCCGTCCACGCCGTGATCGACTCCGACAAGGTCTACGGCGCAATCTCCGACCTGGAGCGCATCGGCGCGAAGGGCATCCTCACCATGCCCTTGGAAAGGCTGGTGAGCCGAGATGAAAGCCGATCGCGGTATCATGAGGGAGACCGCGAGGGGATTCGAGAGGTATTACAACCCCAAGCTCAACGGGGAGCTCAGGCTGGACACCAACACCAACTCGATGGGGCCCAACCCCGCGGCCACCAGGTACCTGTCAGAGGGCAGGTGGAGCCTGGACCTTTATCCCAACACCTACTCGGACGGCCTGAGGGAGGCCCTGGCCGAGCTCTACGGCCTCCAGGCGGACAATTTCATAGCCGGGAACGGTTCCGACGAGATGCTGGATGTGACGTTCAAGACGTTCACCAACTGGGGCGACAGGTGCGCCGTCCCCGTCCCCTCATATACGCTGTACGATTACTTCGTGAAGCTCAACGGCGGCTCCGCGGTCGAGGTCGATCTCACAGAGGACTTCCAGCTCGATGTGGACGCGATCGTCGCGCAGAAGGCGAAGATCGCGATAATGCCGTCTCCCAACAACCCCACAGGGAACTCCTTCAGGACCAAGGACCTGGAGGAGGTGCTCTCGCGCTCCGAGGGCATAGTCGTGGTGGACGAGGCCTACGCCGAATACGGGACCGAGTCCATGATACGCCGGGTCGAGGAGTTCGATAATCTAATAGTATTGAGGACGTTCTCCAAGGCCTACGCCATGGCGGCCCTCCGCGTGGGATATGCGGCAGCCAACGCCAAGCTGGCGGAGATGATGATGTGCGTGAAGATCCCCTACTCGCTGAACGCGGTGAGCGAGGGGGCGGCCATCGCCGCGGTGAAGGACCAGGATTTCATACGCAGGAGCGTGGAGGCGGTCCGTCGGGAGAGGCCCGTGCTGGCCGCCGGCCTGCGCAGGCTAGGGTTCGAGCCGTTCCCGTCGGATTCCAATTTCATAATGGCGAGGTCCCCGATAGACCATGCCGAGCTCGTCTCCGGGCTAAAGGAGAGGGGCATACTCATACGCGACTTCGGGTCCAAGCGCAGGACCGAGAACTGCGTCAGGACCACCGTGGGGACCGCGGAGCAGAACGCGCTGCTTCTGAGCAGGATCGAGGAGGTGCTGTCCCAATGCCGTTGAAGGTCACCGTGACCGACTACGGGGTAGGGAACCTTTATTCGATCACCAGGTCCCTGGAGAGATGCGGGGCGGAGGTCGAGGTCGTGTCCGACATGTCCAAGGTCCTGGACGCCGAGTGCATAGTGTTCCCGGGCGTCGGGGCGTTCGACAGGACGATGGAGAAGCTGCTCCCGTACAGGGACGGGATCCGCTCCAGGCTGGAGGCGGGGGTCCCCGCCCTCGGGATATGCATAGGCACGCAGATACTGTTCGAGGGAAGCGACGAGGGCTCCAGGCCCGGCCTGGGATTCTACCGCGGCAGGGTGGTCAGGATGCAGGGGAAGGTCCTTCCGCACATGGGCTGGAACTCCGTCGAGACCGACGACCCGATACTTGAGGGGACTCCGGACAGGATGTTCTACTTCGTGCATTCCTACTGCGGAGAGCCCTCCGAGCCGGTCTGCATCGGCACCACCGAGTACGAGGGAGCGAGGTTCGGTTCGCTGTTCAGGAAGGGAAACGTCTACGGGACGCAGTTCCACCCGGAGAAGAGCAGCGTGACCGGGATGAGGGCCCTCAAGAACTTCATAGATTTCGCGGAGGCCCAGAGATGAGGGTGATCCCGGCGGTCGACGTCCTCGACCATCAGGTCGTCCAGCTGGTGGGCGGCGTTCCCGGAAGCCAGCAGATAGTCATGCCCGACCCGGTCAAGGTCGCGGGCGAATGGATAGGCAAGGGCGCCCGGTATCTCCACCTGGTGGACCTCGACGGGGCCTTCGGCAAGGAGGACAACGTCCCCGTGTTCAAGAGGATAATCGAGGAGTACGGGGTCCCCGTGGAGATAGGCGGGGGCGTCAGGACCCGCGAGAAGGTGGAGGAGCTGGTCTCCGCCGGCGCGGACCGCGTGATCGTCGGGACCAAGGCGGTCAAGGACCCGGACTGGCTGGAGGAGATGGCCTTCGACTTCCCGGACAGGATCGTCCTTTCCATGGACACTAAGGACGGATGCATAGCGATCAAGGGATGGCAGGAGGCCGCCGAGCTTTCCGTGGAGGACATGTTCGAGCGCATCGCGGACCTTCCTCTGGCGGCGGTCCTGAACACCAACGTGGATGTCGAGGGGCGCAGGGGCGGCATCGACGCGGAACAGGCGAGGGACTTCATCGGAAGGTGCCCCTGCAAGGTCATCGCGTCCGGAGGGGTGACGTCCGAGGAGGACGCCAGGATCCTTTCGGAGGCGGGGGCAGAGGGCGCAGTGGTCGGCCTGGCCATGTACACAGGCATGATCCGTCCGTGGGAATGGGACACCCCCTGGAAGGCCTGAACCGCGTTAGCTTTATCGTCTTAACGCCGATAACCGTCAGGATGAAGCTTCCCTGCGAACTCATAGTGATGCATGTCCTGCCCACGGCGAGGGGGGCGCTGGCCAAGGAGCTCGTCGGAAGGCACGGCATGACCCAGGTCCAGGTGGCCGCCTTGTTCGGGGTGACCAACGCCGCGGTCTCGCAGTACCTGAAGGGCGTCAGGGGCGGCAACTCTGTCATCGACAGGAGCGAGTACCGCTCGGACTTCTACAGGGAGATATCCCGCATAGCCGACAAGGTGGCCGCCGGGGAGGACGTCACCGCATGCCTCTGCACCATCTGCCGCTTCGTCAAGGAGTGCGGCCTCCTCAAGGCGCTGTACGTCCTGGAGGGATACACGGGGGAGCTCGGGATATGCATGGAGTGCCCGAACCTCGCGATAATACGTCCATGCAACACGTCCGCTGACGATTTCTGAAGGAATCATCGCGCGCATCCTGAACGGGCATAATTATTAACGTCGACACGTATCAGCGGACGGTACGATGGCCGGAAGGACAGCTAAAGTGGAGCGCAGCACCAGGGAGACCAGGATATCCGCGGAGATAGACCTGGACGGGACCGGGAGGTTCGAGGTCGAGAGCAGCATCCAGTTCCTGAAGCATATGGTCGAGACCCTCGCCAGGTACGCCTCCTTCGATCTGAAGGTGAGCGCATACGGGGACAACGACCACCACATCATAGAGGACACGGCCATAACCATAGGCAAGGCGTTCTCCAAGGCCCTGGACGGGCGTCCTATAGAGAGGATGGCCACCGCCGTGGTCCCGATGGATGACGCCTTGGTTATGACGTCGCTGGACCTGGTGGACAGGCCGTACGCGGACATCGAATGCCCGTCGCCGGAGTATCACCATTTCATGAGGAGCTTCGCAATGTCCGCCGGCATAACGCTGCACATCGTGGTCATGCGCGGCTTCGACGACCACCACGTCATAGAGGCCGGGTTCAAATCGCTGGGGAAGGCCCTGAAGGAGGCCGTGAAGCCCAGGGACACGGAGCTCAGCACCAAGGATTCGGTGAAGCTGGGGGGAGACAGCCGATGCTGGCGAAGAGGATAATCCCCTGCCTGGACATGAAGGGCGGCAGGGTGGTCAAAGGAATCAACTTCAAAGGGCTCAGGGACGTCGGAGACCCCTCGGAGCTCGCGGTCGAATACGAGAGGCAGGGGGCGGACGAGATAACCTTCCTGGACATATCCGCATCCCTGGAGGCCAGGCGCACGATGCTGAACGTGGTCTCGGAGACCGCCAAGAACCTCACCGTCCCGCTGGCGGTGGGAGGCGGCATAAAGAACGTCCAGGACATGAGGGATGTCCTCAACGCGGGCGCGGACAAGGTCTCCATGAACTCGTCCGCAGTGGCCGACCCGAACATGATAACCGCATGCGCGGAGAACTTCGGGAGGCAGTGCGTCATCGTCGCCATAGACGGCAAGAGGTCTGGGGACCATTGGGAGGTGTTCACCCACGGAGGGACCCGTCCCACGGGGATAGACGCCGTGGAATGGGCCCAGAGGGTCGAGGACCTGGGCGCGGGGGAGATACTCCTGACGTCCATGGACGCCGACGGGGTGAAGACCGGATACGACATCCCTCTCACGGCCGCCGTCGCGGATGCCGTGGACATACCCGTCATAGCGTCCGGAGGGTGCGGCTCCAAGGAGCACATAGCCGACGTCTTCCTCCAGACGGGGGTCTCGGCGGCGCTGGCCGCATCTATCTTCCATTACAACGAGTGCACCGTCGGAGAGGTCAAGCAGTACCTCAGGGACAGGGGGATCGCAGTAAGATGAATCTGAAATACGACGACAAAGGCCTGATAACGGTCGTGGTCCAGGACTGGATTACCAACGAGGTCCTGATGGTCGCATGGGCGAATGAGGAAGCGGTGGAGCTCATGAGGTCCACCGGATACACCCATTTCTGGTCGAGGAGCAGAGGAAAGCTCTGGAGGAAGGGAGAGGAGTCTGGCCACGTGCAGAGGATCAAGTCGATCCAGACCGACTGCGACGCCGACACCCTCCTGGTCAGGGTCGAGCAGACCGGCGTCGCATGCCACACCGGCGCCCCGTCCTGCTTCAACGAGGTCGTCTACGGCGACACGTCGCAGACCATGGCCATCATACCGGACCTCAGGCGCGTCATAAAGGACAGGCATGAGAACCCCTCCGACGAGAGCTACACCTGCAAGCTCTTCGACGACGAGACCCGCATGTGCAAGAAGGTCATCGAGGAGGCGGGGGAGTTCGCCCTCGCGGTCAAGGACAATGACGAGGACGAGATGGCCTGGGAGCTGGCCGACCTCATCTACCACACGATGGTCGCCATAGAGAAGACCGGCCTGCCCATGGAGAAAGTCTACGAGAAGCTGTCGGAGAGGGCCCAATGAGGGCGGATCTGCACACCCATACCACTTACAGCGACGGGGAGCTGATCCCGGCGGAGCTGGTCAGGAGGGCGATGGTCCTCGGGCACGATGCGATCGCGATCACCGACCACGTGGACATGACCAACGTGGAGTGGGTGGTGACCAACGTGGTGAAGGCCGTCGAGCTCTGCGAGGACTACATCGACGTCATCCCCGGGGTGGAGATCACTCACGTGCCGCCATGCAAGATCGCCAGGGTCGCCGAGACGGCCAGGGGCTTCGGGGCGGAGTGGGTCGTGGTCCACGGCGAGACCGTCGTCGAGCCCGTATAGCCCGGGACCAACCGCTATTCGGTAGAGAATCCCGACATAGACGTCCTGGCGCATCCGGGATTCCTGACGTTGGAGGAGGCCCGCCTGGCCAAGGAGAACGGCGTCCTCATAGAGATCACGGGGAGGATGGGCCACAACATCACCAACGGCCACGTCGTCGGCGTCGCCAGGGAGGCGGGGGCCGCGATGGTCATCGATTCCGACGCCCACGCCCCGGAGAACCTCATGGACGAGGCCGCGGCCAGGACGGTCGCCCTGGGAGCAGGGATGACCGAGGCCGAGGCCGATCTCGCCCTGAACGTAACGCCTTTCGAGGCCATCAAGCGCATCCGCCATCGAAGAGAAGGCATATGGAAGAATCCAAGACCGCCGTCCGGCTGCTGTTCGCGACTATAGCCCTGGCCGCCTTCGTCGACGGTCTGGACGGCACCATAGTGACCACGGTCCTTCCGGAGATCGCCGAGGACCTGGGCATAGGCGCCGCCGACTCGTCGTGGGTCATCACCATCTATTTCCTGATGATGGCCGGCCTCATCCTGATCTTCGGCAAGATCAGTGATCGCGGGGCGCTCAAGGCCGTCATAGTCGGCGGGTTCGCGGTATTCGGAATCGGTTCCCTGCTGTGCGCGTTCTCGGACTCCTTCTGGACGATGCTCGCCTTCAGGGCCCTCCAGGGAGTGGGCGGAGGGATGCTGTCCGCGTCGGGCATAATGATCGCGGTGAAGCACCTGCCAAAAGGCCTGACGGCGCTGGGCCTTTCCATATCGGTGCTCGGTTATTCCGTGGGCGGCGCCCTCGGCCCGGTGCTGGGAGGGGTGCTGACCGAATCGCTGGACTGGGGCTGGATATTCCTGTTCAACGTCCCGATAGGCGTCGCAGGGGCGTTCCTGGCGGCCAAGGCCGTCCCCAAGGACGGGGAGTTCGACCGCTCCGGATTCGACTGGATCGGGTCGGCCTTCCTCTTCGTCGCCATGGTCGCCGGATTGTACGTGATAGAGTCGATCCCGGCCCACGGATTCGGCCCCGCCTCCGCGGGAATCCTGCTGCTCTGCGCGGCCATGCTCATCCTCTTCGTCATCCGCGAGAGGAGGGCGTCCGACCCGGTCCTCAGGTTCTCCGCGTTCAGGAGGTCTCCGACCGTGGCCGCCATCGCCGTGTTCCTGCTGATAAACCTGTGCTGGATGGGAGTGTTCTACCTGCTCCCGTTCTACATGCAGATCGTCCTGGGATACGACGCGGTGACCACCGGGCTGGTCCTCTGCGTCCAGTCGGTGGTGACGCTGGTCATGTGCGTGCCCGTCGGCAGGATGGTCCCGAAGAGGGGGAGCAGGCACTACGTGATCCTGGGGGCGGTCTCCACGGTCGTCATGACCGGCGTCCTCCTGCTGGCCAGCGACTACTCGCCGATCCCGATGATGGTCTCCGTGGTGTTCCTGGGCGTCATCTGGGGGTTCGGAGGCGGCTCCTTCGGGACCAGGATCGTGGACAGCGTCAGCCAGGAGGAGAGAGGAGACGTCTCCCCGATGGTGTCTTTCGTGATCTACTTCGGCTCCGCCCTGGGCTCGGCGCTGTACTCCGGCCTGTTCTCCATAGGCTCCGGGGTCCCCGGGGCGCTAATATCCGAGCTTTCGCCGATGGATTTCATGGACGGGTTCCTGTTCACCATGGCGGTCGGCACCGTCCTGGCGGCCGTATCCGCGGTTCTGGCCTGGGCCTTCAACGAGGAGAAGGACAGGCTGCGAGGACAGAACTATCTTTATACGTCGAATCCTGTGGAACGCGCATGGATTGTCCACTATGCGGCGCCGAGCTGACAAACGCCACGGACGACGGGGGCTGCGTCTGCCTCAAATGCGGATACAGGAAGCCCGCCGCGTCCAAGATGATGCACGAGGGCCACAGGCCTAGGATCGCGATTATCGGAGGAACCGGGATCTATAACCAGGACACCTTCGAGCTCATAGAGCAGGTCCGTCCGGACACGCCTTATGGCAAGCCGTCCTCCGCGATAACCATCGGCAGGATAGCCGGCGTGGAGGTCGCGTTCCTGTACCGCCACGGCATCGGGGAGGAGAGGTATCCTCCGTCCTCCGTTCCCTACAGGGCCAACATCTGGGCTTTGAAGCAGCTGGGATGCGAGTTCGTGATATCCGCCTGCGCTGTGGGGTCCCTCCAGGAGGACTTCGCCCCCGGTGACCTGGTGATCGCGGACCAGTTCATCGACTTCACCAAGAAGAGGGACTACACCTACTTCGACGACAAGGTCGTGCACATCTCCATCCCCGACCCGTTCTGCAAGTACCTGAACGGGATATTCGCCGGCGCCGCCGAGGACATGGGCATCAGGTACCACCTCGGCGGGAGGTACATGTGCATAGAGGGCCCCAGATTCTCCACCAGGGCCGAGAGCAGCATGTTCAGGAACTTCGCCGACATCATCGGCATGACCGCGGTCCCGGAGTGCCAGCTGGCTAGGGAGCTCGGGATGTGCTACTGCAGCCTCGCCACCGTCACCGACTACGACGTCTGGAAGGACGAGCCCGTCGACATCGAGATGGTCTCCAAGACCATGTCCGAGTGCCTGCACAAGGTCCTCAGGCTGCTGGAGATCGGGCTTCCCAGGATAGAGCCCGGCGGATGCAGGGAGTGCATCGAGGCCGCCAAGGGCGCCGGCGCCCTATGAAGGCAATATTGAAGTACGCAGTCCAAGGTTATCGAGGGCATGGAAGAAGAGAAGTCCAAAGGCCAGCTGCTGGCCGAAGAGATCCTCAGGAAGCCGAAGAGCCTGGGCGAGATCGACCCCGGGATGCTGGAGAAGGCCTCGGAGTTCTGCGAGGGCTACAAGAGGTTCCTCGCCAACAAGACCGAGCGCGAGGCGGTCTCGTACGTCATCCCGATCCTCAAGGAGCGCGGATACGCCGAGTACGTCCCCGGGAAGGTCTACGCCGCCGGAGAGAAGTTCTACAAGGTCAACCGCGGGAAGAACATCCTGATGTGCACCAAGGGGAAGAGGCCCGTTATCGACGGGATCCGCGTCTCGGTGGCTCACGTGGACAGCCCCAGGCTGGACTTCAAGCCCCACCCCCTCTTCGAGGACGCCGGGATGGCCTACTTCAAGACCCACTACTACGGCGGCATCAAGAAGTACCAGTGGACCACGGTCCCGCTGTCGATACGCGGAGTGGTCATGAAGTCCGACGGCACCTCCGTCGAGGTCAGGATAGGAGAGGAGGACGGGGAGCCCTCGTTCTGCATCACCGACCTGCTGGTCCACCTGGCCCAGAACCAGATGTCCAAGACGGCCTCGAAGGTCATCGAGGGGGAGCAGCTCAACATCCTCATAGGCTCCTGGCCGTTCGACGACGAGAAGGTGAAGAGCAAGGTCAAGCTCGCCATAATGGCGATCCTCAACGAGAAGTACGGCATCAAGGAGGGGGACTTCGAGTCCGCGGAGCTCTGCGCCGTCCCCGCGTTCAAGGCGAGGGACATGGGATTCGACAGGTCCATGGTCGCCGGATACGGCCAGGACGACAGCTCCTGCGCATACGCCGAGTTCATGGCCGAGATCGACACGGCCGATCCCGAGTATACAACCATGACGATCTTCGCCGACAAGGAGGAGACCGGCTCCGACGGCGTGACCGGGATGAGGTCCTTCTTGTTCAGGGACTTCGTCGAGGATCTGGCCCAGTCCGAGGGAGCGGAGGTCAGGCACGTCCTCCGCAATTCCATATGCCTCTCCGCCGACGTCGGATCCGCCTTCGACCCCGCGTTCGGAGATGTGTACGAGACCAACAACTGCGCCTATCTGAACTGCGGCCCCATAGTCTCCAAGTACGACGGCGCCAGGGGCAAGTACAGCACCAACGACGCCTCCGCCGAGATGATGGACTACATCCTCAGCATATTCAGGGAGGAGGGCGTCGTCTGGCAGATGGGCGAGCTCGGGAAGATCGACATGGGCGGAGGCGGGACCATAGCGTCCGAGATCTCCGTCCACAACATAGACACGGTGGACATCGGGGTCCCGGTGCTTTCGATGCACGCGCCCGTGGAGGTCGTCTCCAAGGCGGACGTGTACATGCTGTACAAGGCGATCCGCGCCGTGTACGAGAGCAAGAGGCCCAAGAAGTTCTGAACGCCCCCTCGGGGGCATCCCACTCGGCTGAAGCGCCTCAGGGCCTCCGGGATCCCGGCGGGCTCGGACGCCGAGGGGATTCCTTTCTCCCTGCAGAGCTCCTCCGTGAGCTCGTACCCGTAGGTGACTCCGAGGAACCCGGCGCCGACGGCCTCGGCCGCGTTGAGGTCGTCCAGGCTGTCGCCGATTATCACGGCGTCTCCCGGCTCGGCGCCCATGTCCTCGAGGCATCTTCTGATGAGCTCCGCCTTGGTCACCGGGACCTTGGTGCTGGCGCTGTTGATGTGATCGAAGAACGGGCGTATGCCGAGCTTCTCCAGAGCCAGTTCGGAGAACTCCTCGGCCATGAGGGTGGCCACGCACATCCCGTATCCTTCGGAACGGAGCTCCTCGAGCGCCTCCGCGGTCCCCGGGAACCCCTTCACCATGCCGAAGCCCTCCTTGGCGAAAACGGATACGTAGAATCTCACGCCGTCCATGAGCCTCTCGTCGGGGATTCCGACTATCCTCTTCATGTTCTCGGCGAACGGCCCCACCAGGCCGGTCCTCAGCACCTCCTCGGGGATGTCCGTCCTGCCGAACGCCTCCCCGGTACTCCTGTAGCAGTGGAGGATCCCGTCGGACGAGTCGGACAGCGTCCCGTCCAGATCGAATATCAGCAGCCTCTTCATGCCCTCTCATGCGCGAACCGCTTAAAAACAAGCGTGCAAGGTCCTTTCGGCTCGCGTCGGGAGTTCCAAAACAGATATCCTTTGGTTCTCCATGGCCGTTGCATGGATTCCGACATTGTCCCAGAAACCGCCGAGGACGTCCTGGAGAAGGCCCGCGCCGTCCGTGATACAGATCCTCCGTCCGCCGTCGAGCTCTTCAGGCGCGCCGCAGGGATGGGAAGCGTTCCGGCGACGGCCTCGCTCGGATACATGCTCATGGTCGGGGAAGGCGTCCGCGCGGATCTGGCCGAAGCCGAGAGGCTCCTGTCTATCGCCGCGGAGTCGGGCGACACGAGCGCCTTGTGCAACCTGGGGTTCCTCCTGTCAGAATCCGATTCCGGGCGGGCGGTCTCGTATCTGGAACGCGCCGCGGGGATGGGAAGCGCCAAGGCAATGAAGAACCTGGGCGCGATGCATTATTCGGGGCACGGGATCCCGGAGGACAAGGCGAAGGCTGCCGAATGGTATTCCAAAGCGGCCGACTCCGGGGACGCGGATTCGATTTGCGTCCTCGCGTCCATGTGCCGCAACGGCGACGGGGTGCCAGTGGACAAGGCGAAGGCGGCGTCCCTGTACAGGAGGGCGGCCGACATGGGGGAGTCCGACGCCCAGTACGACCTGGCCTTCATGCTGGATGCCGGGGAGGGGATCCCTGCGGACAAGGAGGAGGCCGAGAGGTACTTCAGGCTGTCAGCGGACCAGGGGGATTCCGACGCATGCCTGTGCATGGGCGGCATATGCTTCGAGAGGGGCGAGTACAAGGAGGCCGAGGAATACTTCCTGACCGCCGCGCTCAAGGGCGACGTCAAGGCGGAGTACAACATCGGGCTGCTCTATCACGGCGGATATCTGGGCGCCGCAGACGAGGCGAAGGCCGCGGAATGGTTCGGGTCCGCCGCCGACAAGGGATTCGTCCTGGCCCATACGATGCTCGGAGCCATGGCGATGGACTCCGGGAATGCGAAGGAGGCGGAGAAGCGCTTCAGGACGGCCGCCGAGCAGGGCGAGCCTACCGCGATGTACAACCTCGGAGCGATGGGGCTGTCCGGAAACGCGGGGCTGGGATTCGAGGAGGCCGTGGGATGGGTCGCCCGCGCGGCGTCCGCGGGATACGAGCCCGCATACGAGCTTCTCACGCGTCTGAATTCCCAAAGACGTCGAGGAGCCCTTCGAGGGACCCTATCTCCCAGGTGCAGGGTATGCCGTCCGGGGCGAGCCCGTCGCGTCTGTTGACTATGACGGAGTCGATTCCCGCGGAACTCGCGGCGACAGGGTCGTGGGGGCTGTCCCCGACGTACACCGTTTCCTCCGCAGGGACGTCGAAGAAGGACATCGCGTGGAGGATGGGGTCCGGATGGGGCTTGTGAAGCCCGGTTTCGCCGTATCCGATGACGACCTCGGCGATGCCGTCCAGCCCGTGCCTTTCCATGAGCGTCTCGATCTTGTACTTCTGCTTCCCCGACGCTATCCCGATGCGCTTGCCGCGGGACTTCAGCTCCTTGAGCACCCTCCCGGTCTCCGGGAACGGCCTGGCGGAGAGGTAGACGTCGCTGCGGACGACGGCCATGAACTCCTCGTAGAACCTCTCGCGCTTGCTCTCGTCCTTCACGAACTCGTCGAACACCTGCTCCATCGTCATCCCCACGAACCGGGGGAACATGGAGTCGTCGTACTCCACTCCGACGGACGGCAGCGCGCGGCCCAGGATGGCCCTGATCCCGTAGCTGGTGTCGAAGAGCGTGTTGTCGAAGTCGAAGATGTAGAGGGAGTATTCCCTCATTTGGACCCCACGTAGATGTTGACCGCGCCGAAGGACTTCACGTAGAACCTGGCGTCCTCGAATCCTGCCTTCTTGAAGATCTTGACCATGTCCTCGCCGTAGGGGAAGCCCTCGATGGACGTGGTGAGCCACTGGTAGGCCGACTGCCTCCCGTCTATGGACTTGCCCTTGTCGTACTTCCGGCCGTACCTCTTCACTCTCTTCATGTAGATGTTGTAGAAGAAGCGGACGACGGCGTTCTTCGGCTTGGAGAGCTCCGCGACCACGACCTTCCCGCCGGGGGCGAGGACCCTGTGCATCTCGGATACCGCCTTGAGTATGTCGGTGACGTTCCTGAGCATGTATCCGGACGTGACGAGGTCGAAGGAGCCGTCCTCGAAGTCCAGATTCAAGGCGTCGCCGACCCTCCAGTCGATCTTGACCGGGAGGTCCATCTCCTTCTCCTTCTTCTCGGCCATCTCGAGCATCTTGGGGGTGATGTCCACGCCTACTACCGTTGAGCCGGCCCCGGCGGTCCTGGCCACGTGGAAGGCGATCTCCCCGGTGCCGGTGCCGACGTCCAGGCACCTCTTGCCGGAGACGTCCCCGGCCTTCTTCATCATGAACCTGTGCCAGCCCTGGACCATGCCCATCGACATGATGTCGTTCATCTCGTCGTAGTAGTCCGCGATCTCGGTGAACACGTCCTTGATGTATTCCTCCTTGCCTTCGAACTGGTTCCCTTTCTTGAGCTCTTCCTCAGCCATCTCACATCACCAAAGGCAGCACGTGGTATTGAATCAGGTATCCGGCCGTCAGGAGGACTCCGAAGTGCCAGTTCAGCTTGAACGCCAGAGGCACCAGCATGAACGAGGCGCGCCCGTCGGTCGACGCCAGCCTGCTGTTGGATACCAGCCTGTAGAGGTCGTACAGCGTCAGGAATGCCAGGGCAGTGCATAAAGGTGCGTATCCCAGGATGATCAATACGGCCAGGATGGGGAAGGCGACGGCGTTCTCGAAGAGGTACAGCCTCATCCCGTTCTCGTAGGACATGTGCTGGGAGAGGGTCCCGACCCCGCTCCTCCTGTCCTCCTCGTAGTCGCGCATCTCGTTCCCGGCGAGGACCGCGGTTATCATGAACGCGTTGGGAAGCGACAGCAGGAAGGTCTCCATGGAGAACAGGTCCCCCCGCATTGCGCAGTAGGTCCCCAAGGGCATCAGGATCCCCATCATCAGGAAGACGCTGGCCTGTCCCAGCCCTAGGTACTTGTAGGAGCCGCAGACGGTGTAAGTCCCGGCGCCTATCACCCCCAGGACGCCGTAGACGAGTATGGGCCATCCGGCGTGGACCAGCAGGACCAGGCCTATGAGGCAGGTGACCCCGATGCATGCGGCCCCGGCCTTGAGGACGGACTTGGGGCTCAGCCTGCCGGTGACCAGCTCGGGCGAGCGGGTCTCGTTCTCGACGGTGTCCACCCCCTTCTTGAAGTCCCCGTAGGTGTTCAGGATGTTAGCGGCGGATTGAAGCAGGATCCCGCCGGCCAGCACCAGGAGGAATATCGGCAGGACGAACTTCCCGTCGTGGTAGGCCACCGCCCCTCCGATGAGCACCGGCACTATGGCGCCATGGAGCGTCCAAGGCCTGAAGACGTTGTACCATCCGGCCTTGACAGGCTTGACATCCGACATGACCGGCCCCATGCGTTTTCCGTATAAAAACGGAATCCAATAATAATTTAATGATTATCGATAAATATAAAATGATAATCATTAATCACTCGGTCGATGTCGATCATCACGCTCCTCAAGAGCAGCGCCTTCATGATGACCTTGGCCCTCGTGGTCGCCTTGGCCACCAACTTCGGCGGGGTCTTCCCCGGCAACGTGTTGAGCGCCGACGTGCGCTCCAATCTGACCGTTCTGACGCTGGCCGTCATGCTCACCGTCTCGCTCTCGAGGATACCCTACCAGAACCTCAACCCAGTCAAGTACGGAAGGTCCGTCGCCAGGGCGGCCCTGCTGGGCCTGGTGGTCTCGTCCGCGATCCCCCTCATAGGATACTACCTCCTGAAGGACACGGAGTTCGGGGCGCAAGCCATGGGCCTGGTGTTCATCGCCGCCACGCCGTTCGCGGCCTCGGTAGGTCCGTTGTCGTACATCCTGAACGGGGATATGGAGCATGCGATGAGGGGGACGATCATCGTCTACGTCCTGTCGCTGGCCTGGATCCCCCTGGTCGTATGGGCGACCCTGGGCGAGGTCGTGGACATGACCAACGTGGTGATCACTGTCATCGAGCTCATAGCCATCCCTCTGCTGGCCTCCAGGCTCCTGGTCAAGGTGAAGATGAACAAGGACTACATGGCCGTGTTCCTGAACTGCTGCATCTTCCTGCTGGTCTGGCTCTCGGTCGGGTCCACGAAGTTCGCGGGGGACGCCTGGATATTCGTCGCGTTCCTGCTGATCGCCGCCCTCAGGTCCTTCGGGCTGGGGTGCGCCGTGGAGACGGTCGAGAAGAAGGCGGGGATCCACTGGCATCAGAGGGTCACCGACATCCTCATGACCTCCTACAAGAACAAGGGGATCGCCATCGCCACCTGCATGGCGGTGCTCGGGCCCACCGGCCTGGCCCCGGTCGCGATGGTCGCCATAGCGACCTCCATCGTCGTGGAGGTCCTCTGGGTGGCGTTCATGGACTCCGTCCTCTTCGGAAGGAGGAGGATGGAGAGGGAGCTGGCGGCGGAGGATTAATCCTCCTCGTCCTCCACATATTCCAGGATGTCCCCGGGCTGGCATCCCAGGGCCTTGCAGATCCCGTTGAGGGTCGAGAACCTTATGGCGGAGATCTTCCCGGTCTTGATGTTGGAGAGGTTGACGTTGGATATCCCGACCTTCTCCGCCAGCTGGTTGAGGGACATCTTCCTGTCCGCCATCACCCTGTCCAGCCTGAGTATTATCGTCATCTCCGACCTCGCAGAGTCTCGTCGGACTCCTTCTGAAGGACCCCGCCGTAGCGGAACGCCAGGGCCAGGCAGTATATCACCACTCCGACCAGCACCGACCCGAAGAACAGGAACGTGGCCACGGCGACGCTCCCCCTGGCGAACCAGTCGGCTATCGAGATCAGGACGGATGCTACAAGGTACGTCTTCGACAGGAGCCTCATGACGTCCACGTTCCGTTCCGTGAAGGGGCTGTGCTCCCTGTATATCGAGAGCATGAACCCGCGCACGGCCACTACGGTCACGATCCCCAGGGCCAGGATGAGGGCCATTTCGGCGAAAGCGGCCGCGAATCCGACGGAGTCTGAGGAATCCGCACCGGTCCACGCCTCCAAGAACCCGGACGCGGACTCCATGCCTAGCGCGGAGCCGACCCCGAGGACTAAGAATGCGGCCAGCATCACGGACAGGATCGCCGCTCCGGCGGTCATGACGAAGGAGGCGTAGCGGCATATCTTCTTCAAAGTGGCGAGGTTCCCTTTCATCTTCGAGTCTCTCGACGGCCTGGCGATTATAAAAACTGAGCGGGGGCGTCGCCAACGTTTAAACGCAGTCCGCTCATCATGGGGTTGTTAACATGGAAGGCCATTTCAAGAAATGCCTCGTGAGGTCCGTGTTTGCAGGCATGTGCATATCCATAGGCGGATGCGTCTACATCGGATGCGAGGTCAAGTGGGTGGGCGCCATACTGTTCGCGGTCGGCCTTTACACCATCCTGACCTACAAGATGGACCTTTACACTGGAAAGGTCGGCTACGCCGTGGAGAAGCCGCCGTCGTACGTCCTCGACCTGCTGGTGATAATCGCCGGGAACTTCATCGGCACGTTTATAGTGGGCATGATGCTCCCGCTCCAGGGCGCGGAGGTCCTCGCCGCCGCCAAGCTGGACTCCTTCGTGCCGCTCACGGTCTTCTTCAAAGGCGTGATGTGCGGAATCCTGATGTTCATCGCCGCGGACACGTTCCTCACCGGGAAGGGCCCGCTGGCCACCTTCATCTGCGTGCCGGTGTTCATTCTTGCGGGATTCGAGCACAGCATCGCGGACATGTTCTACTTCTGCTCCGCGCACGCCTTCTCGCTGGAATCGCTGGCGTTCATCCTGGTGGTCATCGCGGGCAACGCCATAGGCGGAATTCTGATACCTCTGGGGAAGAAGTACATGTACGAGGAGCCGAAGTCCGAGGGCTCCAGCTGATCCCGGGCTTCGGCCCGTCATCGGCGAGGACCTCGGACGAGGCTTCTTGTCCTCATTCGATTCCGTAGAGCGCCAAGGTGTTGGCCCCGAGGATCCTCCGTTTCTCATCCCTCGTCAGATCCAAGCCTAGGATGCGGCGCACGTCGCTGATGGGGTTTCCGAACGGGTAGTCGGAACCGAACGCGATCCTTTCGCAGCCGATCCTCCTGAACGCTTCGGCGGCGTTACGGTCGTCCTCCCAGAAATCGTCGTGTATCCTATGGATGCAATGCTCTCCGGAGAAGGCGATGGACGTGTCGAAGACGATGTTCCTGTATTTATCGGCTAAGCGGAACACGGTCGCCGGGTCACCTTCGGCGAGATGCGTGAGGATGAATGTCACGTCCTCGTGGGAAGCTACCGCATCCTCTATCCTACCGATGTCAGCGTAGCCGTTCAGGCGGACCCTGGACACCTCTCCGCAGTGGAACGTGATCGGAAGCCCCTTGTCCGAGCATATGCGGTAGATTCCGTCCAATCCGGGGTCGCAGGGGTCGAACTCCTGGATGCTGTTGTGCATCTTCACGCCCTTGGCTCCGGATCCGATCAGGGACAGGAACTCCACCGGATCCATCCCTGGATGCACGGAAACCAGCGGGATGAGATTCCTGTTTCTCTTGGCGGTCTCGAGGTTCCATCCGTTGACCTTGGCCATGGCTTTCACGGGGCCGAAGTTCGCCAGTACGGTGTAATCGACGCCGTCGTCGGACATTTTCCTGGAAAGGTCGTCGACGGTCCCCTTCCCAAGGGAGGGGGAGGGCTCCATGCGATGCAGCTCGGTGAAGGAGGAGACGATCTTGTCGGCCAGGCCGTCCATGTACGTGTGGGCGTGTCCGTCGGCTATCGTCATTCCATCGATCATCGGCGGTCATATCCATGCGCATTATGAAGATATTGTTTCATCGATGAAGATTTGAAATACAATCTGGATAGTTTTCAGTAGTACGTCATCTTAAGGAAAAGAAGGCAGATGGATGAACACGCAGGTCAATGGGCCTTTGGTCTTTTACGATAAATCATTCGAGACGGGTCGGGAGGAAATCCGCGTTTATCTGGAATCCGTACTTGAGATTTCCGTTGTTGATGAGACTCTTCTTGATTTGGCGGTACAAGCATTCACTACACCGGGATATGCGAAAGAGAACCCTGGGTTGAAGGATTACGAGCGTCTCGAATTCCTAGGCGATGCGATCATCAAAGCTCATGTGTCCGAAGCCATTTTCAAAAGATATTCTTGGATGGATGAGGGACGCATGTCCAAGTTGTGTCAACACCTCTGGAATAATAAGACGTACCCATTTTGTATAATGGAAAACGGGGCAGATTTTCACAATCTTATACTCGTGTCGAAATCCGATAGGAGTCAAGATGTTGAAAATAAATTGAATCACATTGCGTCAGTTGTTTCAGATTGCTACGAAGCCCTAATCGGTGCTTTGGAGATTTCAACGTCTTTTGAGACTTGCGGTAGAATCATAGACAAGACAATTCTCAATGCTGCTGACGCCCTCGTATTCATAGTCTCTTAGTTGCCTCTTACCGAGTGGGATGGGTTTCTAAATGACCTGGCCGACCAAAGAATCGGTTTTTACAAGTGGTGGCTCGAAGAGTTTCTGAGCGATTCTTGATCCGACTATCGTCTCCATACCTTTTATCTTGATTTGAATTCTGAGAATTGATGGTTATTAATTGAAGTTCTGAGGTCATAATCAGGTTATATAATTCTAGAATGGAGTCAGCGGGCATGGGGAAATGAATTGTTTTCCTAACAGTGTTGGATATTCGTAGTAGTGGTATCGTTGTAGGAATTTTTCCACCTTGGTGCAGCAATTCGTATGTGCCTGATGATATTAGGCAGTGTCAAACCAGATGGCTCTGTTAACTGATGAATATCTTAACGCAATTTGAGCACTTTTTTATAATCATAAAGCGACGATTAAAGCAGAATGGCATGTTGCCATCGATTAACGAGTGTTGCGCCGACTGTCCTCAGGTTCAACGAGCGGAATCGTCAGTGAAATACGTCCGGTGAGCGTTTCGAGCTCGGATATCATTTTTGATCAGATCCCTATCTATACTGGTTGGAGTTCGTCTCAACGTTTTTTTTCCGTCTAGGCTTTAGGGAACCCTCCCGTTCCGTGCACGCACGCATGCCCCTTCAAGACCCTGGCGCGGCCGTCTCCCGTCCGGAGAGACCCAGATGGACGGGAAGTGGAGGGACGTGAGGCGGAACGCGAAGGACTCGGTGTTCGTCGCGTTCTTCGAGGAGAGGGCGAACGTGTTCAGGCTGTACAGGAAGCTCCATCCGGAGGACTCCGAGTCCTTGGAGGGTGACGTGAGGGTTCGCACCCTCAGGCGCGTGATAGCGAAGGGGTACGCGAACGACCTGGGGTTCTCGGTGGGGGACAGGCTCATATGCCTGGCGGAGGCGCAGAGCTACCCGATGGGGGCAATGCGTCTCAGGACGCTGTTCTACCTGGCCGCGACGTTCCAGGACTACCTCTCCGAGAACGGGATGACCGTGTACGACGTCGGGAGCGGCTCGCTTCCCAGGTGGGAGGCGTACGTCGTGCACGTGGGGAGGGGGCGCCCGCGCGTCACGAGGCTGGGCGGGCTTCCCGAGGACCTCCTGGACGATTCGAGGTCCGAGGAGGTCCCGGCCGGGGGCCTCCTGAAGGACTACATCGACGTCTGCGGCGTAATCGACAGCAAGATAACCGGGGACGCCGATTGCGACAGGGCCGCGGTCCTGGAGGCCTTCGAGGCTTGCAAAAGCTGCGGAGCCGTCGGGGAGTTCGTCTGGTCGAGGAGGTACGAGATCATGGGGGTTTACGAGCAGATGTTCGACGAGGAGGAGAACCTGAGGATGAACTGCGCGGCCTACGAGAGGAAGGGCCGCCTCGAGGGGCTGGCAGAAGGACGCGAGACCGGGCTGGCAGAAGG
>JAFWTC010000003.1 GCA_017519045.1 Candidatus Methanomethylophilaceae archaeon | reverse complement strand
GGAGTAGTAGTCGCACAGCTCGGTCAGCGAGTCTACCGGGTCCCTGCCGGGGTCGTCCACCCCTTGGTAATAGATATCGTAGTTTCCGAAATCGAGTATCACGCCTTGGGCGGCATGCGGTTCGCTGGAAGGGGTGGCTGCGATAGCCAGCACGGCGCCGGCCAATACCAGCACGGCGGTGATCAGGACTCTGGACAGCGTCTTGTTCATGTATGTGAGGTAAAAGGTTTGGTGGAAGGGGTTTGACGGTCGCTCAACGTCAGTTGGGGACGTATATAGGGGCGGATATGTCGACCGCCTGGCCCATGCCTCCGTCGCCGTAGACGATGGCCATCTGGGCGTAGTCGTTGGCGTTGGTGTTGGGCAGGGTGGTGTCCATGTAGGCCCACGCGTCGTTCTTGAGGCCGTACTGGGCCCAGTAGTTCCAGACTTCGTATCCGGTGGCAGGGTCGATGACGGGGTTGCCTTCGGAGTCGGTCTTCTTCGCGGTCCCGATCCCGAAGATCGAGCTGATGCCGTAGGCGCTCTCCTCGTAGGGGATCTTGTAGGCTGAGGTGGCGGCCTTGAACCTCTCGGCCATCGTGGATCCGGTCGCGTCGTTGATGTAGAAGTACAGCTCGGACTCCCCCTGGATGCAGAAGATGGTCCCGTCGGTCTTTCCATCCCAGACCTTGGCGGAGGAGATGGAGGGGACGGCCACGTTGTCGGGTCCGCCGGACACGATGGTGTAGTCCTCGCCGGTGGAGACGTAGAAGAATCCCACGACGGGGTTGTACTTGGTCTCGAGCGAGGAGATTCCGAGGTCGGAGGACACCCACTCGCCGTTCTTGAGGGTGTAGAGCGCCCAGTAGCTGCTGTAGTCCAGGGCGCCGTCGAGGCCGTTGATTCCCTGGACGTACTTGCCGAAGGTGCTGTCGGTCAGGACGTAGGAGACCCCGGGGGTGGGCTTGGCGATGCAGTCGGCGATGGTGGCGCCGGTGCCCTCGGTCCAGAAGTAGACCCCGTTCTGGTCCTCGACGAGGATCTTCACGGTGTCGACGGGGAGGTTCTTGCCGTCGTAGTAGACGGGGGCGGTGAGTCCGGACGCGGATCCCATTCCGCCGTCGCCGTAGACGATGGCCATCTGGGCGAAGTCGTTGGCGTTGGTGTTGGGAAGGGAGGTGCTCATGTAGTCCCAGACGCGGTAGTACATGCCGAACTGGGCCCAGTAGTTGTAGATGGTGGCTCCGGTCTCGGGGTCGGTGACGGGGTTGCCCTCGGAGTCGGTCTTCGGCACGCTGCCGATTCCGAAGAGGGAGCTTATCCCGCCACGCTTGCTCTCCTCGAAGGGGACGTTGTACGTGGCGGTGGCCGCCTTGAACCTCTCGGACATCTTCTCTCCGGTCGCGTCGCTGATGTAGAGGTACAGGCCGGAGGCGCTCTGGATGCAGAAGGTGGTCCCGTCGGTCTTCCCGTCCCAGACCTTGGCGGAGGAGACGGAGGGGACGGCCACGTTGTCGGGCCCGCCGGCGATGACGCTGTAGGGCTCCACGGTCTCGGCCTCGACGTAGAAGAATCCGACCACGGGGTTCTCGCTGGTCTTCATGGCCGATACGCCGAGCTCGGAATAGGTCCATGCGCCGTCCTTGTAGTTGTAGATGCTCCAGTATTTGCTGTAGTCCTCGGTGTTTGCGAGGCCGTTGATCGCGTTGACGAACTTGCCCCAGGAGGCGTCGGTCACGGTGAACGAGACTCCGGGGGAGGGGTTCGCGATGCAGTCCGCGATGGTCTCTCCGATTCCCTCGGTCCAGAAGTAGACTCCGTACTGGTCCTCAACGAGGATCTTCGCGACGTATTCGGTCGTGTAGACGGCGGTGTAGGTCTTGGACTCCTGCACGACGGAGGGCAGGCCGGGGTTCCATGCGGAGAACTTGTATCTGACGTTCTCGGCGCCGATCTTGACGGGGTCCTCGATGATCGGGAACTCCGCCTTGGATCCGAACTTCTTGGACCAGGTGCCGGCCGCGCTGTCGTATTTCCATCCGCTGTCTGCGGAAACGCTGGCGGATTCTCCGCCGTCAAGGTTCAAGGTCACAGTGTACTCGGTCTTGTCCTTGTTGTCGTTGTTCGACATCAGGAAGACCGCGGCCGCGATGATTGCTATCGCGACGATCACTGCGAGAATGATTCCGATGTTCTTGCTGCTCATAGTGTCACCCGTTTTCATTCTTGTTGGGAATGCGAGTTGGACGATTATTCATTACACTCTATTTAATAGGATGTACACTCCAATTCATCCAATTTAATGCCGTACTATACAGCCATCGCCCGGAGGTCCGCACATAGCAGTAAAATACTGTTTGCGCATGGAGTCGCATGTTTCCGCTGGAGAGAAGGGTGACGGTGGTCTGCGGCCATTACGGGGCCGGGAAGACCAATCTTTCCATCAACCTCGCCCTGGACAGCGCGAGGCGGGGGGAGAGGCCCGTCCTGATCGACATGGACGTCGTCAACCCCTATTTCCGCTCAGCGGACTACGCCGGGATGCTGGCCGGCGAGGGCGTGAGGGTCGTAGGGCCCAACTTCGCCAACACGAACCTGGACACCCCCTCCCTTCCCGGCGAGATCGCCGGGGCGATAGACGAGGGGGAGAGGGTGATAGTGGACGCCGGCGGGGACGATGCGGGGGCCACGGCCCTGGGCGTCTACGCCGGGAGGCTGGCCGCCTGCGATCCGGACGTCCTGTACGTGGTGAACAGGTACAGGTCGCTGACCACCCGTCCCGAGGAGGCGGTGCAGATACTTCGCGAGATCGAGGCCGCGTCGCATCTCAAGGCCACGGCGGTCGCCAACAACTCCCATCTGAAGCAGCGCACCGACGCCCGCGTCGTGTCGGAATCGGCGGCGTTCGCGGAGGAGGTCGCCAGGCTGACCGGCCTTCCGCTAAGGTTCACCGCCGTCCCGCGCGGAATCAACCTCTTAAATAAAATACAGAACATCTACCCGATAGACGTCTACGTTAGGGCGCCATGGGAATAAGCAGGTAGTCAGATGCCTAAAGTAACGGTTGACAACGACAGGTGCAAGGGCTGCGAGATGTGCGTCATCGCATGCCCCAGGCACGTATTGGAGCTCGACAGGAGCATCACTAACAGCAAAGGGTACCATCCCGCCCACGTGACCGACCAGTCCTCGTGCAGCGGATGCGGTTCCTGCACGGTAATGTGCCCGGACGTGGCCATAAGGGTGGAGGTATGAGCATGGCCGAGAGGGTCCTGATGAAAGGGAACGAGGCCATCGCCGAAGCCGCCATCGCGGCTGGATGCAGGCATTTCTTCGGATATCCCATCACCCCCCAGACCGAGGTCGCCGCGTACATGTCCAAGAGAATGCCCAAGGTCGGAGGGGTCTACCTCCAGGGCGAGTCCGAGGTGGCATCCATCAACATGGTCCTCGGCGCAGGGGCGGCGGGGGTCAGGGTCATGACCTCCACGTCCTCCCCGGGGATCAGCCTCATGGCCGAGGGGATCTCCTACATCGCGGGGTCCGATGTCCCCTGCCTCATAGTCAACGTCCAGCGCGGCGGGCCCGGGCTCGGAGGGATCCAGCCGTCCCAGGCCGACTACTGCCAGGCCACGAAGGCCTCCGGCCACGGGGACTTCCACATGCTCGTGTTCGCGCCTTCCACCGTCCAGGAGATGGTCGACCTCGTCGCCGGCGCCTTCGAGCTCGGAGACAAGTACAGGATGCCGGCGATGATACTCTCCGACGGCATGCTGGGACAGATGATGGAGCCCGTCGCCCTCCCGGAGCACAGGGAGATCGAGGACTCCAAGGAGTGGGCCGCCCGCGGACACGGCGGCAAGAGGGCCCACAACGTCATCAACTCGCTCTACATCAACCCGCAGGAGCTCGAGGACCTGGTCAAGGCGAGGTACGAGAAGTACGCCGTGATCAAGGAGAGGGAGCAGAGGGCGGAGGAGTACCTCGCCGACGACGCCGACATAATCGTCGTGGCGTTCGGGGCGTCCTCCAGGGTCTCCCGCTCGGCCGTGGACATGGCCAGGAAGGCGGGTATCAAGGCGGGCCTGGTCAGGCCCATCACGCTCTGGCCGTTCCCCGAGAAGTTCCTCGCGAAGCACGCGGACCACGCGAAGGCGTTCCTGTCGGTGGAGATGTCCATGGGGCAGATGGTAGACGACGTCAAGCTCGCGATCGGATGCAGGAAGCCCGTCGGGTTCTACGGGCGCACGGGAGGGGTGATTCCCACGCCGAAGGAAGTGTTTGATGCCATAGTCAAGACGAACGGGGGTGTCCAGCGATGACCGTGAAGGGGGAGAGGCCCCACGCGCTGCTGGACGTGCCGCTGCACTACTGCCCCGGGTGCACCCACGGGATAGTGCACAGGCTCGTCGCCGAGGTCATCGACGAGCTCGGGATCGAGGGAAGGACCGTGGGGGTCGCCTCGGTCGGATGCTCGGTGTTCACGTACAACTACTTCGGATGCGACATGGTGCAGGCCCCCCACGGACGCGCGCCTGCGGTCGCCACCGGAGTGAAGAGGGCCAGGCCCGAGGACGTGGTCTTCACGTACCAGGGCGACGGGGATCTCGCCGCGATAGGCATGGGCGAGACCGTCCACGCCGCGGCCAGGGGGGAGAACATCGTCGCCGTGTTTATCAACAACGCCATTTACGGGATGACCGGGGGCCAGATGGCGCCCACCACCCTGCCCGGGCAGGTCACCCAGACCACCCCGTACGGAAGGGACGTCAAGACCGCCGGGAACCCCATCAGGGTGTGCGAGCTCCTGTCCTCTTTGGACGGCGTGGCGCTGGCACAGAGGGTCACCGTCGACTGCGTGAAGAACGTCAAGGAGGCCAAGAGGGCCATCAAGAAGGCGTTCGAGTACCAGATGGCCGGGAAGGGGTATTGCATCATCGAGGTCGTCTCCACGTGCCCGACCAACTGGGGGATGTCCCCGAAGGACGCCATCCAGTGGCTAAGGGACAACATGCTCCCGTACTACCCGCTCGGAGTCTACAAGGACGTCGGGGAGGGAGGCCAGTGACCGACCTCAACATTCTGCTGGCCGGGTTCGGCGGGCAGGGGATCCTGTTCACCGGCAAGGTCATCGCCTACGCGGGGATGATGGAGGGCTCGGAGGTCTCCTGGCTCCCGTCCTACGGGCCGGAGATGCGCGGAGGGACCGCCAACTGCAGCGTCTGCCTCTCGGACCGCGCCATCGGGTCCCCGCTGGTGGTCACCCCCGACGTGCTGGTGGCCATGAACCTCCCCTCGCTGGAGAAGTTCGAGAACGACGTGATGCCCGGCGGGCTGATCATCGTGGACAGCTCCATAATAGCCAAGAAGGTGTCCCGCACGGACGTCAAGGCGGTGTACCTGGACGCCTCCGGCATCGCGGAGTCCAACGGGCTCAAGGGCGCGGCCAACATGGTCATCCTCGGAAGGATGTTCAAGGAGACCGGGTTCTGCTCGGAGGAGAACCTGGACAAGGGGCTCCAGAAGAGCATCCCTCCCAAGAAGGCCGCCCTGATCGACAGCAACAGGAAGGCCATCAGGCTCGGAATGGAGAGCTGATTCCGAACGGCGGGGGTCGCCTCCGGGCGGCTCCTCTTTTCCCCTCGGGGCCCCCTGCCGGAAAACCCTTCGGCTCCTGCCCTTTTCAATCCTCCCTGTGCTCGCACGCTACACGTGCCTTCTGCGAGCCCATCCTCTCCTCTATCACGTCCAGGATCCTGAAGAGGTCCTCCCGGGTCTCCGGCTCCGTGGCCAGGATGCGGCGGTACGCGTTGCACATCCTGCACCCGGACACGAACTTCGGGGCGATGCTCCGGAGCTTCCTGACGCCGATCTCCTCCCCCTTCTCTTCTATTACGGCGTCGGAGAGCTCCCTGCACCATCTTATCTGGTCGGAGACCGTGGGGTCCGGGAGCCTCCTGCCCTCGCGGAACCAGGTGTCGATCTGGGTGACGAGGTACGGGTTCCCTATGCCTCCGCGGGCGACCATGACGCCTTTGGCCCCGGTGGTCCTGACGGCGGATACGGCGTCGTCCAGGGAGAAGATGTTACCTGAGATTATCAGCGGGACGGGGATCTCGGATTGAAGCGATTCCGCCAGATCGAAATGCGGGGTCCCGGAGTATCCTTCCTTCACGGTCCTGGCATGGAGCGTGACGGCGTCGGCGCCGGCGGAGATGACGTTGTCCAGCACGTCACGGAAGTTGATCGATTCCATGCTCTTGCCCAGGCGGGTCTTGACGGTGACCGGGATCCCGGTCCTCCTCTTGACCGCCTTCACTATCTCCCCGCATCTCGCGGGATCCTCCATCAGGGCGGACCCGGAGCGGCTGCGGAGGACCTTAGGGACCGGGCATCCCATGTTGACGTCTATGAAGTCGATCCCGGGGTTCGTCTTCAAGGCCTTGGCCGAGGCCTCCGCCAGGCTTTCCGGATCTCCGCCGAAGAGCTGGAGGCCGATGGGGCGGTTTCCCTTGAAATCCAGGTACATGGACGCGGTGCGTTCGCTGTCGTGGATCACGCCCATGCAGGAGGTCATCTCGGTGAACGAGACGGCGACGCCGAAGGGCTTCATGAAGTCCCTGTAGCTGGGGAACGTGAAACCCGACATCGGGCCGAGGGCCACGCGTCCGTCGACGGCTATGTCGCCTATCCTCCACATGCGTCGGGCGATGCCGTCGTCCCTTATCCGTTTTCCCCGTTCCGGCGTTCAGGATCACGACGGACAGGAATATCATCGCCACGCCCAGGGCGGAGAATATTGTGGCCGTCTCCCCGAAGAGGACGGGGCCTATGATGGAGGCCGTGGCCGTCTCCAGGAACATGATAATCGAAACCGTCCCTATGTCCAGGCCCTTGAGGCCCTTGGAGTACAGGTAGTACGGGAGGGCGGTGAACACAAGGCCTATCGCCAGCGAGGCGGCCAGCACCGAGGTGTCGGAGAACATGATCTCCGCCGTCCCCACGGGGTCCGAGAACGGGATCAGGATGGCGGTGCTGAGGACGAACACGTAGAGGAGGGCGGTCATCTCGCTGTGGCCCCTGTCCATGACGAGCTTGAACGTGGCGGCGTGCAGGGCCTCGCCGAACCCCGCTCCGAGGCCGATCGCTATGCCGATCATGCTGACCTCGCCGACGCCCGTCATTATGCCTACGGCGAGGGCGCAGCCGGCGGATCCGATGACGGCCGCGACGATCCTGCGGGCGGGTATGCGGTCCCTGAAGAAGAGGTAGGAGATGGCGAGGGCGAAGTAGCAGTTGGTGCTCAGGAGGACTCCCGCCGCGGAGAACCCGACCATGGTCTGCGCCTGGATGTAGAGGACGTCCATGAACACCTTTGTGAGGGCGGCGGGAACCACCAGGAGAAGTCCGCGGAGGTCTATCTTGAAGGCCTTCCTGTCGAAGAGCGCCGCCGCGACGCACATGGCTAGAAGGCAAATCAGGGCCCTGACGGCGTTGATCTGGACCGAGTCCATGCCGGCGCCGGCCAGCCTGTCGGTGCAGATGCCTATCATTCCCCATATCACGGCGCATGACGCCACCGCCGCCATCGACGTCGCCTTTCCAGCCACGCGCGTCGTACAGGCATCTTGTATAACTACAATGCGGAGTGACACTCGGATCCGGCTTTCGTAGTCATTGCTAAATAGTATCCGAATCTCCGAGGTTCCGGTGACCAGGGCATGAAGGTGTTCGTGTTCAACTGCCGTAGGTTCGACGAGGAGGAGCTTTTCGTGAGGTATGCTGAGGAATTCGGCATGGAGCTAGGCTTCACCGAGGAATCCCCCACCATGGACAATTGCAACCTCGTGAAGGGCAGCGATTTCGTCTCGATCATCACGACGGTGATAACCGCGGAGATGATGGACAGGTACAAGGAGCTGGGGGTGAGGATGATCTGCACCCGCACCATCGGCTACAACCACATAGACATCGGCCACGCCAGGAGCATAGGTATGGCCGTCTCCCACGTCACCTACAGCTCGGACGGGGTCGCCGAGTACACGGTCATGATGATGCTGGCCGCGGTCAGGAAACTCAAGCGCATCCAGGAGCGCAACGCCGTCGATGACTTCAGGCTGGAAGGGCTCATGGGAAGGCAGCTGTGCGACCTGACTGTCGGGATAATAGGCGCGGGCGCGATCGGCAAGACGGTCATGAGGGACCTGTCCGGGTTCGGGTGCAAGGTCCTCTATTACAACCGCAGCCCGTCCCCGGAGGCCGACAGGCTGGGGGAGCGCGTGAGCCTGGACGAACTGCTCTCGGCAAGCGACGTGGCGTCCCTGCATCTGGAGCACAACGAGGCCACCCACCACATAATCGGCGCGAGGGAGCTCTCGCTGATGAAGAGGGACTCCATCCTGGTCAACACCGCCAGGGGCCCTCTGGTCGACACGGAGGCCCTGCTGGACGCGCTAGACAGGGGAGCGATAGGCGGTGCCGCCCTCGACGTCATCGAGGACGAGTTCGGCTACTACTACAACGACTGCAGGGGCATGGACATGAGCGGCCACGTCATGGAGAGGCTCCGCTCGCGGCCCGACGTCCTGCTGACGCACCACATGGCGTTCTACTACGACAGGGCGATCAGCGACATGGTCCGCAATTGCTTCAAGTCAATGAAGGCGCTGGAAGAGGGGTCCGAGGTCCCGTTCCGCCTCGCGTGATCGCCATGAGGTGCATGATCGCCGACGCGTACGGCGTCGACATCGGGCTGGCGATGTCCGCGCTCTCGGAGGAGAGGGCCAAGCTGGCCTCCTCCTTCCTGTTCGAGAGGGACCGCCGCCTCTCCGCCGTGGCGGGGCTGTTCATGGGCTGGATCTCGATGACCTACGACGCCGTGGTGAGGGTGGACCCCAACGGCAAGCCCCGCGCGGTCGGAGACAAGGTCCATTTCAACGTCTCCCACTCCGGGAGATACGTCGCATGCGCGGTGGCGGACGTCCCGGTCGGCATCGACATCGAGGCCGAGGGGGAGAACCTGGACCTTCTCGCGGCGGTCGCCATGCCTGAGGAGAGAGAGGTCTTCTCCCGCATGCCGGAAGGGGAGAGGGAGGCGCTCTTCTGCAGGATGTGGACGGCCAAGGAGAGCTACATGAAGGCCGTCGGCCTGGGGATGTCGATCCCCCCGGAGTCGTTCCGCGTGGTCCGCGACGGCGGCATTTCGGATGTCTGGCTTCCCCGTCCGTACCGCATAAGGGAGCTGGCTGCCCCCGTCGGATACAGGGCGTCCGTCTGCGCCGCCGGTGATCCCGGGGACCCGGCATTCGAACTGATGGACGCGGACGCCATGGCGACTCTTATATCGGGCGACCGTAATCGCCGATGCGAGGCGAACGGATGTCGGATACTCTCAGACTCGTGCTCCTGCGCCACGGCCAGAGCGAATGGAACGAACTCAACCTCTTCACCGGATGGACCGACGTGGACCTCACCGGGAAGGGAAGGGAAGAGGCCCGGGCCGCCGGGAGGATCCTGAAGGAGGGGGGCTTCGACTTCGACGTCTGCTACACCTCCTATCTCAAGCGCGCCATCCACACCTTGAACCTAGCGCTGGAATCCATGGACAGGGAGTGGCTCCCAGTGATCAAGACCTGGAGGCTCAATGAGCGCCACTACGGCGCGCTGCAGGGGCTAAACAAGTCCGAGACGGCCGCCAAGTACGGCGAGGACCAGGTGAAGCTGTGGAGGCGCTCCTACGACGTCTGCCCCCCGTCCCTGTGCGAGGACGACGCCCGCAGCCCTGCGCTCCAGGACGCCTACAGGAACGTCAGCAAGGACGACCTCCCCCTCACCGAGAGCCTGGAGACCACCGTCCGCCGCGTGAAGCCGTACTTCGACGTCGAGATCAAGCCCCGCATGCTGGCCGGGGACAGGGTGTTAATAGCCGCCCACGGGAACTCCCTGCGCGCCCTGGTGATGATGTTCGAGGGCATGGCCCCCGAGGAGATAGTAGGCGTGAACATCCCGACCGGGGTTCCGCTGGTTTACGAGTTCGACCGCGACATGAGGTTCCTCAGGAAGTACTACCTGGGAGACCAGGACGCCTTGGCCGCGAAGATGGACGCGGTCACGAACCAGGGCAAGGCGAAGCGATTTCGAGTGTCAACCGTCAAATACAGCCTATCCATTCGCACGGCTCATGCCATTGATAAGAGACTCTTCGAGCGTCAGGGTGGAGGACGGAACCGCTACCGTTCGCGGATGGGTCCAGGACGTCAGGAACATGGGAGGAATCTCGTTCCTCACCCTCCGCGACAGGTTCGGGACCATCCAGGTCACCATGCCCAAGAAGAAGATCGACCCCGAGCTCTTCGGGCTTCTCACCAAGCTTCCCAGGGAGACCGTCGTCTCCGTCACCGGGGACGTGAAGGAAAGCAGCCAGACCGCGCTCGGGCTGGAGATCATACCCACCTCCGCTGAAATCTACTCGGAAGCTGCCGTCCCTCTCCCGATGGGAGTGGTCGACAAGGTCAACGTCGAGATGGACACCCGCCTGAACCACAGGTTCATGGACCTCAGGAAGCCGGAGGTCAGGGCGATATTCGAGCTGAAATCGATCATGGTCGGACTGATAGAGGAGGCGGTGAGGGACTGCGGGTTCACCCAGGTCTTCACCCCGAAGATCTCCGCCGCCGGCGCCGAGGGAGGCGCAGAGCTCTTCAAGATCCAGTACTTCGACAGGCCGGCGTACCTTGCCCAGTCGCCCCAGCTGTACAAGCAGATCCTCATGAGCACCGGCCTGGACCGCATCTACGAGATCGCCCCTGCGTTCCGCGCCGAGCGCTCCAACACCAACCGCCACGTCACCGAGTTCATCTCCTTCGACGGGGAGATGTCCTGGATAGAGAACGAGGAGCAGGTCATGGCCATGATCGAGGAGATCATCGACCGCGTGCTCAGGGGCATGAAGGAGAGGGGCGCCAAGCAGCTCGCGGTCCTCGGCAAGGATATAGCCGTGCCGTCCCGCCCGTATCCCGTGCTCACCTACTCCGAGTGCCTCAGGATAGTCAACGAGGCCGGGCTTCCCCTCAAGGAGGGCGACGACCTGGGGACCGAGGGCGAGAAGATCGTCGGCGACCACATGGCGGCCAAGGGCGCGGACCTCTACTTCATCGCCGAGTACCCGGAGGAGGCCAAGCCGTTCTACATCATGGAGAAGGACGGCACGCCCTACTCGTTCTCGTTCGACCTGGACTACCGCGGCCAGGAGATCTCCTCCGGAGGCCAGAGGGAGCACAGGTACGACAAGCTGGTCGCGAGGATGGAGAAGAAGGGCCTGGACCCCGCGGACTTCGAGTTCTACCTCGACGCGTTCAAGTACGGCATGCCTCCCCACGGAGGATGGGGGATAGGCGTCGAGAGGCTTCTGGTGAAGATGCTGGACCTTCCGAACATCAGGGAGGCCATCCTCTTCCCCAGGGACCCCAGCAGGCTCTCGCCTTGAAGGGACGGGGCTCCGGCCCCAACCCACTTTCGGTCACCCCTTCTCTTCCTTTATATATTTGATAGAGATGAAACGGACTATGGCGGCGCCGGGAGACGTTTACGAAAGGGAGCTCAAGTCCCTCCTCGCAGGCGAGGAGAAGGCCGTCTCCAAGATGGTCAAGACCTGCAGCTCCATGGAGACCGCGGGGTACATGCGCATACCGCTAGAGCCCTTCCTGGTGATACGCGCCGCAGGCTCCCTGGGAGTCGACCTGGTGGCGCTCAGGTGGGACTTCTCCTTCCCCATAGAGGTCAAGAGCTCCTCCGACACTACGTTGCATTTCAGCAAGAGCCAGCGCCTCATAGAGCAGGCCGACAGGATGCTGGACGATTGCTGCAGGTCCCACCTGGTCCCGATTTACGCCTACCGTCTGAAGGGCGTGAGGGGGGATCCGTGGAGGGTGTTCACGATACCGACCGACCATCAGTTCAAGGGGCGCCACGCCATCCTCTACCGTAGGATGCCGAAGATCGGCACCACGTCGGAAGGCAACTACGTGATGCACTGGGAGGACGGCATGAAGCTGTCCGACCTCATACTGTACATGGGCATGTCCGACTATTCGGCGGAACGACCGTCAGAACTCATAGGGCTCATCACGGGTCAGCCTCGGTAAATCATCATCCGGTCTCGTTCCGGTTCCGTATCGGCGGAACGTATATAACCGTCTGGCCTTCCGTCGGTTTTTTGAGAAGAGATTATAAGCTTTCCGACGATTCGACTCCTTATCGCGCGCGAGAGGCACGGAGCGTTTGACATGTCTAAGACCTACGAGGAGATCAACGACAGGATAAGGTCAGGGAAGGCGGTGGTCTGCACCGCGGAGGAGGTCATCGACCTCGTCAGGAAGAAGGGCGCCGAGAAGGCGGCGGAGGAGGTCGACGTCGTCACCACCGGAACGTTCGGAGCCATGTGCTCCTCGGGGGCGTTCCTCAACTTCGGGCATTCCACGCCGCCCATAAGGATGACCAACATCCTGCTGAACGACGTGCAGGCCTACGGCGGCCTGGCGGCGGTGGACACCTACATCGGCGCCACCCAGATGACCGAGGACCCGGCCAGGGGATACGGCGGCGCCCACGTCATCGAGGACCTGATCGCCGGCAAGAGCATCCACCTCCGCGCATGGGGTCCCGGGACAGACTGCTACGTCAGGAAGGAGATCGACACCCACGTCACCCTCGACGACCTCAACGAGGCTTACCTGTACAACCCTCGCAACGCCTACCAGAACTACTCCGTGGCCGTCAACACCTCCGACAGGACCATCTACACCTACATGGGGAAGCTCCTCCCGAAGATGAGGAACGCCTCCTACAGCTCCGCCGGACAGCTCTCGCCGCTTCTGAACGACCCTCACTGCGACGTCATCGGCGTCGGGACCAGGATATTCCTGGCTGGAGGGGAGGGATACGTCTCCTGGCAGGGGACGCAGTTCAAGACGAACGTCGAGGAGGTCAACGGGGTCCCAGTCGCCGGCGCGAGGACTCTTGCCGTGATAGGCGACATGAAGCAGATGGACTCCAGGTACGTGCGCGGCCTGGACATCACCGGATACGGGATATCCCTCGCAATAGGCATCGGGGTTCCGCTGCCCGTCCTGAACGCGGATGTCATCAGAAGGGCCGCGATCTCGGACGAGGAGATATTTGCGGAGATGCTGGACTACAGCCTTCCCAGCGGGAGGACCCCGATGGCCAGGTACAGCTACGCCCAGCTGAGGTCAGGCAAGATAGACTACAACGGCAAGTCGATCAGGACCTCGTCCATGTCCTCGTACGCCGGCGCGAAGAAGGTCGCCTCGGAGCTCAAGGACCGGATAGAGAAAGGCGAGTTCCTCCTCAACCAGCCTTCCATGATGCTTCCGCGCGAGTCGAAGGTCAAGCCGCTGGAGATAAGGGGGCGATCGCATGGTCAGAAAGGTGAAGATAGAGTTCGACGAGATGAACGTGCAGGAGTCGGTCACTTACATCCTCGCGACGGAGTTCGGGCTCAAGCCCAACGTCCTCAAGGCCGAGATCAAGGGCGACGGCAGCGGCATAATGATCATGATAATCGAGGGCGACCAGGCCAAGGCGGACGCGGGCGTTGCGAGGCTGGAGGAGCTCGGGTTCGTGGTCAAGGAGCTGGAGAGGCACATCCTCCGCGACAAGGAGAGGTGCTTCAGCTGCGGCGCCTGCATCTCCCAATGCCCCACCAGGTCCTTCGCGTTCGACCCTGTGACCTGGGAGGTCCATCTGGACATCGACACCTGCATCGCCTGCGGGTCTTGCATCGACAGCTGCTCCGTGAAGGCGCTCAAGCTCAACATATGAGGTCCCGCTTCCAGGTCGAGGAGTCGATCGTCACCATAGTCTCCGATGAGCCTTACATACGCGTGGCGGAGCAGGCCGTGTTCGAGGCCAGGGAGCAGATCAGTCGCAAGATCGTCGAGGACCCTTTCTTCGGCATAACCTACGACCCGTATCCTCCCGATCCCAAGGATCCGGAGCTGGTGCGGAGGATGTGCGCCGCGTCCGTCCTTTCCGGGGTGGGGCCGATGGCGGGGGTCGCGGGAGCCGTGGCCGTCCATGCGGTCGAGAGGATGGTCGAGGCCGGGGCGGAGGAGGCCATCGTCGAGAACGGCGGCGACATCGCGTTCTTCTCCAGACGTCCGGTCCCCATAGGGATATACGCCGATGACAGCGTCTTCAAGGACGTGGCGTACATGGTCCGCTCCGAAGGGATAACGGGGATATGCTCATCGTCGGCCAGGATAGGGCCGTCGGTCTCCCTGGGGTCCAGCGACCTCTGCACAGTGTTCTCCGACGACGTTATTCTAGCAGACTGCTGCGCCACCGCGCTGGGCAACATGGTCGACGGCCCGAACGGTATGGCCGAGGCCGTGGAAAGGATAGGGACTATAGCCGGCGTGAAGGGGTGCGTGGCCGTCTGCAAGGGGAAGGTGGCGATGTTCGGCGACGTACCGGAGATGGTGGGAGCCGACTGCTCCAATTGTCTCTATTGATCAGGGACAATCCGCCCTGATTCAAAAGCAGCGAGCGGGCCCCTTTCGAGAGGCCCCGCCCGTCTCAGTTTATATGCTCCGCCGCCTCTTTGACGGTCGCACCGTGGAGGACGATGTCTGAGATGGCTGACATCATGCCCTTCACGTTCCTGTGCTGGAACACGTTCCTTCCGATGGAGACTCCGTGTCCTCCGGCCTCCAGGGAGTCGTGGACCATGTTGAGGATGTCCATGTCCGACTCCATCTTGGGGCCTCCGGCGATCAGCACGGGGACCATGGAGCCTTCGACGACCCTGCTGAACGAGTCTATGTCGCCGGTGTAGCTGCATTTGATCACGTCCGCCCCGAGCTCCGCCGCAACCCTGACGGAATGCGCTATGGCATGGGGGTCGAAGGAGTTGGTGATCGAAGGCCCGCGGGGGTATACCATCGCGACCAGGGGCATTCCCCATTCCATGCACTGGCTGGAGACCTTCCCGAAGTCCTCGAGCATGCGGGGCTCGGTCTCGGCGCCCACGTTGACGTGTATGGAGACGGCGTCGGCCCCCAGCTTCATGCCGTCCTCGACGGTGGCCACCAGGACCTTGTTGTTGGAATTTATCCCTAGATCGGTGGAGGCCGACAGGTGCAGGATCAGGCCGACGTCATGTCCGGAGGTCCTGTGCCCTTGCGGGACCATCCCTTTGTGCATCAGGACGGCCGTGGCGCCTCCCATGACCACGTCGTTCACCGTCTTCTTCATGTCTATGATGCCTTGGACGGGCCCTATGCTGATTCCGTGGTCCAACGGGACGATGACCGCGTTTCCGCTGTTTCTGTCTATGATCCTCTCTATTCTGATCTTCTTTCCGAACATCTCGATTACCGTGACACGTGTTAACACGGCTCACTATATATCCTTGTCGATTGCCCTTCGGAAACACCGAGAAATGGATGCAGGAGATATGGTTAAATACGCACCCGTCAGTGTTACCGCCATGAACCCCAATCTTATGGAACTGGTATTCATACTCGATAGAAGCGGGAGTATGAGTGGCAAGGAGAGCGACACCATTGGCGGATTCAACTCGCTGGTCGATAAGCAGAGGAAGGAGGAAGGCGACGCCGTCGTCACCGTCGTCCTCTTCGACGACCAGTACGAGGTCCTGTACGACAGGGTGCCGCTCAAGGACGTTCCCGAGATGACGACCAAGGAGTATTACGTCAGGGGCTCCACCGCCCTTCTGGACGCCGTCGGGAAGACCGTGAACCACATCAAAGCGGTACAGGACGGGACCGAGGAGGAGGCCAGGCCCGCCAAGAGCCTTTTCGTCATAATCACCGACGGCCTGGAGAACGCCAGCAGGGAGTACAGGCAGAGCGTCGTGAAGAACCTCATCGAGACCCGCAAGAAGGACGGATGGGAGTTCCTCTTCATCGGAGCCAACATCGATTCCGTCACCGAGGCGGCCAAGATCGGCATCGACGCCGACCGCGCCGCCAACTTCGAGTGCAGCGAGGCGGGATCCGCCAGGATGTTCTCCGCCGTGGGCAAAGTCGTCGCCCATGCGAGGAGGTCCGCATCCAAATCCATGGCGGAATCCATCCCCGAAGACTGGAAGAAGGACATCTGAATGAAACCAAGGGGGCCGTCGGCTTCGGCGGCCCTCGATCTAGAAACCTGAGGAAGTCTCCCTTCTGAATTCGGGGCGTCGTAACTCTTCGTTATATCTTTACGCAATCTGTTTTCGTACTATGCCTTATTTCAACACGCTCTGCAGATGGGAGACGGCGGACCTTTCTACGCTTTCCAAGGAGGAGCTGATCATAGAGTACGTCGCCGCCAGATACCAGCTCGGAGTGTACGCCGACCTCGTCCATTCATTGGCCGGGTGGGACATCTTCGGCACTTTTAATGATGAAATCCTTCTCGTTCCGGATGAGAAGTGGGGCCTGATCATCGGCCGCTACATGTGGAAGAACAGGGATGTCGAGGACCTGGGCGTCACCGGGGGTGACATGATGAACTACGGCGTCAATGACGATGCCGCTGAGGCGGTATTCGACGGAATGTGCGAAAGGGGCGAGGCCGTTCTTCCCAATTATCATCCCGACAGTCCGAACTACAAGGAAGATGAGCAGGAGGGGCTGGAGGATTTCCCCGAGGAGCCGGTGATCCCTGGCGACTGGGCGCAGCTGATGCAGATTCCCAGAGAGCAGATAGAGGAAGATCTCTTGCTGATCCGCAGAGCATTCCGCGACATCAGGTCCAGGCTTCGGTCTATAGATAAGGACCATGAGCGTTACAGGCGGCTCTCCACTCCGCTTACCGAGCGCATGGGCGTGCTCGACATCAAGTTGTATGACGATCAGGACGACGAATGACGCATCGATGCGGATTATAGAAGGGTAAGATGGCGCGGAGAGGGAGATTCGAACTCCCGGGGAGATTCTCCACCGGTTTTCAAGACCGGCGCCGTGGGCCAGCTGGGCTACCTCCGCAACGCACTCGCCTACGTCCAATCAGTATTTGTTTCTTTTCCAGAAACGGGTTAATACGCTCCAGCCGATTTCCATCCATGATATTCGGGAGGATAGCGCGTCACACGGGCTCATCCTTGGCCCTGCAGGAGATGCTCTATGGCTTTATCATGGCGCTGCTTTTCATCACCGCCGTCAGGTTCGACGTGCTGAAGTTCTCCACTGTGGAGGACCTGATCATCCTGATGGTGGGGATGGACTTCACCTGGGGGGCGATAGACGCCGTGCTCTTCTACATGATAGACGTCATGGACCAGCACAGGATGGAGAAGATCCTGACCTCCGGGAAAAGCCCAGAGGCGATTGCCGAGATCCTTCAGTACGAGTTCGGAGGAAGCCCGGCGGGGCTCCTTCGCCAGGAAGGGATCAGGAGGGTGGGGCTCCAGGTCGCCGTCGAGCCTTTGAAGGACCAGAAGGGCCTAAAGGAGGACAGGAGGCAGATGTGGGTCAGCTCGGTCTATTGCTTCCTGGCGACCGTGGTTACGCTGCTCGTGGTGGTTCCGCCGCTGCTTCTGTTCGACGAAGCTTACGATGCCCTCTTCGCATCCTCTGTATGTTCCGCCGTAGCCTTGTTCGTCATCGGATACCAGTATTCCGGATATGTAGGGATAAACAAGGTCCTGGGAGGGATCTTCATAACGTCAGTCGCCTGGGTGATCACCCTGGTGGCGACCTTCACCGGCGGATGAAGAACCTGGTCACGTCTCCCGTCGGATCCTTGGACGGGACGGCGTCCAGCTGCTTGGCGTAGCGGGACGTCCGGCTGTCCAGTATGACCGCCATGCCCCTGTCGGTCTCCGTCCTGATCAGACGTCCCACCGCCTGCTTTATCTTCCTGAGGGCGGGGACCTCGCTGCAGTAGACCCATCCCTTCCCGGCGCCGTACCTCTCGTCGTACATCGCCGACATGGCCTGCATCTCCGGCGACGGCGGGGGATAGGGTATCCCGACGATGATTGCGAAGCAGAGCTCGTCTCCGGGGAAGTCTATGCCTTCCGCCACGGAGCCTCCCATGACCGAGAAGAACACCCCGTTCCTCCCGGTGCGGAACAGCTCCAGGCTGCCCATGGTCTTCCTGAGGTTCCTGGCCTCCTCCCAGTACATCTCCTTGTCCAGATGGGTCTCGATGTACGGGCGCATGGCCCTCATGTTGTTGTAAGATGTGAAGAACACCAGCGTGTTCTTGTCCACCGATTCGCATAGCCTCACGATGTATCTCTCGATGCGGTTCTGCATCCCTGGGTCGCTCTTCATGTCCGACTGGCGGGTGGTGACGTCCTCGACGTAGATCACCTTCCGGTTCTCCGGCGGGAACGGCGACGGGTACGTGCGGCACCTGGTCGTGTCCGGGAGCCCCAGGACCCTGGCGTACTGGTTTAGCGGCTGAAGCGTACCGGACATGTGTATCGCGCCGGGGATGCCCCTGAGGAAGAACGAGATCTCCGACGGGTCTATGCACGAGGCGCTGAGATACTCCCCGTCCTGGTCTATCTTCATGGTCCTGACGAACCTCTTGGAGGACGCTGTGCACCAGTTGCGCATGGCCAGGCCGAGGGTCTCGATGGCGGACACCCTGGTCTCTCCCGCCTCTATCAGACGCTGGCTGCGCTCCTCCCCTATGTCTATGACCTCGTCTATCGCCAGGGACAGGTCTCCGCGTCCGATGTCGAACTTCGACATCATCCTCTCCTCGATGTAGTCTCCGTCGAACACGTACTCCCTGACGTTCAGCCCCATCTTCTCCGTGGCGACCGCGCGCATGCAGTTCTTGAAGTATTTCAGGAAGTCCGCCGCGGAGACGCCTGGCAGCACGGAATTTCTCCCTATAGTGCTACATTCATCTATGGCCGCGTCCACCATCCTCGCGTCTATCACGAAGCTCTCCTCGTCCCTGGCGGCGTCTATGAAGTTGTGCGCCTCGTCGATGACCGGCACTATCCCGGTCGCGTCGCCGGCGGTGTTGAGGTTTGCCAGAAGGTTGTTCCGGATGTCCTTGGACAGCAGGTGGACGTACGGGACGGCGACCACGTCCATCTTGCGCATGAGCGCCTTCTTGGCCTCGTAAGGGCACGCCCTCAGGCTTTCGCAGTACTTGTCCAGCGTCTCGGAGGTCGGGTACTCGCGCTTGCAGTAGGCCTCGATGGAATCCAGCTCTGCCTTCACCCGGTCGTAGTACCTGCAGCCGCCGGACTGGCCCTTTTGGCTCCTCTGCTTCCTCTCGTCGCACATCATCGAGAGGACGTTCGGCGACAGGTTCTCGAACCCCGGAGTCCCGCGGTAAAGGGGGCACGACTTGTTCCTGCCGGTGACTGCGATTCCGGAGACGTCTTTTATCGTGCCGATCGCCCTCAGCTCCCTCATCACCTGGTCGCTCTGCGAGATCGTCCTGGTAAGGTAGACGACCTTCTTCCCGCAGGACTTGGCATGCTCCAGCGAGGATGCTAGTGCCACTATAGTCTTACCTGTTCCGGTCCCCGATTCCATGACCACGTGGCGCCCGTCCGCCAGGGCGTTGCGTATGTCCTCTATGATCATCATCTGGCATCCGCGCGGCTCGTACGGCATGAAAGGGGCACCGTCCACCCTGGTGGTCTTGGGCGCCGGACGCTCGTCCTTGCGCTCCATGCCGTCGAACAGGCAGGTCTGCCTGCTGACCGAGGCGTCGTCCGAAGGGGCTCCGCAGGAGCGGCACCTGGAGCTTCCTGGAGGCAGGAGGCTCTTGCACCGCGGACAGAACAGGTTCTGCATGCATGCTCATCGGCGGGACGGTTATAACGTTATCCCGTCGGGTCCTTAGGTGCCTGCGGCGGGAGAAGAATCTCCTTGCATAGGACATGGGGTCGTCCGACGGGACCGCGTCCAGGTCCCTCTCGTAGCGATATGCCCGGCTGTCCAGGATCACGGCGAGGCCGGAGTCGGTCTCCGTCCTGATCATGCGTCCTATGGCCTGGTTCATGCGCCTCACCGCGGGGACCTCGCTGGCGTACGCCCAGCCCTTCCCTTCCCCGTAGCGCTCGTCCAGCTTCCTCGAGACCGCATCCAGCTCGCAGGACGGCGGCGTGTACGGTATCCCGACGATGATGACGAACCTCAGCTCGTCTCCAGGGAAGTCGATGCCTTCGGCGACCGAGCCTCCGATGACCGAGAAGAACACGCCTCCCTTTTTGCTTTTGAATTCCTTCAGGCTCTTCAAGGTGGATTTGGCGTCGCCGTCCTCCCAATAGGAGGGTCTGGACACGTGCTTCTCGATCCTAGGGCGGAACGTCCTCAGGGCGGAGTAGGATGTGAAGAAGACCATGGTGTTGTCCGAAGACGCTTCGCAGAGACGTACGATGGAATCGCAGATCCTGTCCGTCATGGTCGGATCGTTCTTGAGCACGGAGTACCTGGTCGTGACCTTCGTGGAGTATATGACCTTGCGGTTCTCCGGCGGGAACGGAGACGGATACGTGCGGCATCTGGCGGTGTCCGGAAGCCCCAGGACCCTGGCGTACTGGTCGAGGGGATGCAGCGTCCCGGACATGTGGACGGCGCCCGGGACTGATCTGAGGAAATCGGACACGTCGGCTATGTCTATGCATGCGGCGCGCAGGTATTCGCCGTCCGAGTCCACGCGGACGGATCTAACATAGCGCTCCGAGGCGCCGTCGCACCACAGTTTCAGCTTCACGCCGAGAAGCTCTATCGGGGACGCTCCCGGCTTGCCTCCCTCTATCATCGCCGCGGTCTCGGCTTCTCCGATCTCCGCCATGCGGGATACGGCGATATCCAGTTTGTAGCGGTCCATCGAGAACCTTTCCATGAGCCAAGTCTCCGGCCCTTCCTTCCTGAACATGTGCTCGCTCTGGCCCAGGCCTATGTTTTCCATGGACTCGGAGCGGACGCGGTCCCAGAAGGTTCCGATGAATCCCTTCAGGGAGATGCCGGGCATGACCTCCATGTCGTCCTTGCATGATTCCATTGCCGACTTCACGAGTTTCGAGTCTATGGCGAAGCTCTCGAACTCCCTGGCGTGCTCGGCGAAGTTGTGCGCCTCGTCTATGATCAGGGTCATGCCGCCCGGATCCCCGTCCGAAACGCCGGCGAGGAAGTAGTCCCTTATCTCCTTGGACAGCACGTAGGCGTAGGGCACGGCCACGACGTCGGTCCTGCCCAGCATCGACCTCCTGGCCTCGTAAGGGCACAGCCCCTGCTCAGAACAGATCCTGTCGAATTCCCCGGACGTCGGGAACTCCTCGTCGCAGAGGCGCGCCATGAGTGCCGGGTCCGGGGACTGGCCCATTCCGCATCTTCCCGTCCTTCTCATCTCCTGGCACATGGCGTATTGGACGTGGGGAGGTATGGAGTCCATCCCCTGGATCCCGCGCATCTTGGGACATGACCTCCCGCGTCCGGTGACGACGATGCCGGAGACTTCGGAAATCCCGCGGATCGCTTTGAGCTCCCTCATCACCTGGTCGCTCTGGCTCACCGTCCTGGTGGCGTAGACTATCCTCTTCCCGCGCGGCTTGGCATGCTCCAGCGCCCCGGCCAATGACACTATAGTCTTACCAGTACCGGTGCCAGACTCCAGAACGATGTGGCGTCCCTCGTCCAAGGTCCTCGCGATGTCCTTGATGATGTCGTCCTGGCATCCGCGGGGGACGTACGGCATGAAAGGGTGCTCAGAAGTCTTCCCCATCGCCGTCCCCGCCGCCGGAGAAGCGCTTGGCCTCGTCCATCGAAAGGCTGAGCGCCTTCATCAGGTAGGACTCGGCCTCCTCCGTCCTTCCGGCCTTCATGAGCTCCGACGACACGTTGTGGCAGATGTCCGACGCCTCCGCGACGCTGTCGATCAGGCCGAGCTCCCTCATTTCCCTGATGACCAGTATCGCCTTGTCGGAGTCGGACACGAACATGTCCAGCATCCCCAGGTCCAGATCGCACTCGGCCTTGGCCATGTAGGTCGCGGCGAGAAGCTCCAGGTCCTCCAGGGAGTTCTTCCTCATGAGGGACTCCCCGATGCCGGCCGCCTCCCCGTAAGCCTCCTCGGCGCCTTCCGGGTCCCCGGTCTCCGAGCGGACCTCTCCGAGAAGGCTCAGGATCTCCATCCTGCGGTTCAGGGACCACGTGTCCATCTTGGATGCGGTGCAGGCTTCTGCCTTCTCCAGGAACGGCATGCACGTCACGTAGTCGTCGGCGTCCATGAGGATCTCCGCGGAGGAGATGCAGGTGCGGACGAGCCCGCGCATGTCGAAATGGCGGGACGCAGGGCCTACGGGCCCGAGGCGGGCCGCGGCCTTGGCGAGAGGCTTCACGGGATCCATGCCGAAGCGGTCCGAGAGCTCCCCCAGGGCGGCGTACATCTTGACGTACGTGCCGTCGTCCGCCCCGATCCTGGACGCCATCTCCGATGCGGTCTCAAGGTCGTCCATGGCCGACGTGTAATGCTCCAGCATCGACAGCACCCGGCCCCGGTTGACGTAGGCTTCCAGAAGCTCTTCGGAGTCCCCTCCGGGCTCCAGGGCGTTGACAGCCTCGTTGTATTCGGAGAGCGCCTTCTCCAGGTAGGCTTCGGACGATCCGCGCATGTTCTGGCGCATACGTTCCACGTTTATGATGGTTATCTGAATAATTGTGAAGTCATCTGTTGGGCATTCACTTTCTCGGTATTTTGACAGGATTCTGAGCGAACGATTCTCTTGAGAAGAAAAAAAGCCATGAGTTAGTTTGAAATCCAAATGGATTCCCGTTTCATTTTAATAATATTGGATGTATGCTCCAATATGGACAATAAAGTCTATATCGCTATCGCGGTGGTAGCTATCGTTGCGGTTGCGGGTGTCGCCGCTTTCCTAGCTTTGGGAAACGGTAGCTCTTCTGATAACGGCGGGAACGATGGCCCGAATGGCGGGAATGACCAGCCAGCATCAAAGATTTCAAAGCAGTACTATCCGATTGATCCGGCTAAAGGTTGGTCTAGTTGGAACCCCGTTCTGACTAATACCTCCTCTTCAAACATGACTGGGAGCGCGTACGTTCTTCGTGTTGCCGATTACTGGTACAAGACCATCTATGGAGAGGATATGGATTACTCCAAGTACAAGCTATCCGACGTTCCTAAGAGTTTCCTTGCTTACGATTCTCTTGTATCCTACGACAGTCAGGGCCGTTTGGTGGTCTCCAGCACTTTAGAGGACACGAGCAAGGTGTACACTCATAAGCCCGTGGTCTTCGAGAAGTTGCCTGACCGCATCATATGTGCTGCATCTTTTGCTTCCACTATTTATACGATCATGGCGACTGCTCACGGCACTGAATATACAGATTACAATGAGGCTGTGCTTACTGAGTTTTATAACAAGATTTGCGCCGGTGACAACGGCTTGGCTAATAAGTTCACAGTTCAGTACGGCGTCCCTTCCGAGAAGTGGCATGGCGTATACATGAAGTCTTGTACCAATATCCTGGCTAATAAAGACCAGTACATGACCGTTTTCGGAGACATCAAGGACAAGGGAGAGACCGTTTGCTTCCTTGGCATGGCTTCTGTCGGGTCTGAGGCGGACCAGTGGCTCACTGAGCAGATGAGTACCTTCGGATCGGAGGACGTCCTGTTCAATGTTGCCGATCTCCCTGCTATTCTTGCCGGAATCGAGGCTATCAGCCATATTCTCGGTTACGGGGACCAGGCTCAGAGCATCGTCGACAAGATCAGGCTCAACCTATGGGCGATCAGCCAGGAGGCTGAGAAGAAGGAGTCGGCTTATGATTACACCCGCTCCGTTTGCTACGTGAATACTGGTGAGATCAAGGTTCGCGGGTCTCAGACCCTCGCTCAGGAACTCATCGATCTGTTTCATATGAAGAACTGCGTTACACATAGCGGAAACAAGGAGGTTCAGGAGGAGGTCATTCTGACTGCTCAGCCTGATATCATCATCTATGTCTCCGAGTACCATCCGAGTGACAAAGAACATTTCAATCTGAAGGAAGCGCTTCGCATCAAGGATGCTTGAAGCCAAAACCGCGGGGGCTCTTCCCCGCATTTAATCATTTCTTATCCCTATCTGATTTTCCGATTATAATCACGTTTGTTCCACGGATTTCCGGATTTTTTTCTACTCTGCATTTCACATGGAAAACCTTGTCCAGGTTTTCTGCTGTGAGAACTTCCTCTGTCGTTCCAGATTCAATGATTTTCCCTTTTTCCATCATTATGATCTTGTCGCAGTAACGGGCGGCCAACATCATGTCGTGAGTCACCATCAGGACCAGTATGTTGCGAGTCTTGGCGAGTTCGGAGACCAGTTCCATGAGCTCTATCTGATGTATGACGTCTAGATGCAGCGTAGGCTCGTCTAGGAGTAAGGCGGAAGGACTTTGGACAAGCGCGCGTGCTATCATCACCCTTCTGAGTTCTCCGCCGCTAAGCTCGTTGACGTGACGGTGGACGAGCTCCAGTGCTCCTGCATCCCTGAGGCAGTCAAAAATCAAGTTTCTGTCATCTTCTGAGGCGTTTCCGATGGTCGTACCCTTCGAGTACCGCCCCATCATGACGGTTTCAAGCACAGTGAACGGGAAGTTGATCGTAGCTGACTGGGAAACAACCGCCATTGTGCGCGCTATTTCTTTGGTGCTTGCGTCCTTCACATCGATGCGCCCGTCTTCAGCGCGCCCCAGGGTCTTTTCAGAGAACATCGCAGGGTCGTAGTCGGATAACAGGATGGCGCCACGGTCGCGCTTGAGAATGGCATTGATGCATTTGAGTAAGGTAGTCTTCCCGCATCCGTTTTCGCCTAGGATGCCTAGAACCTCGCCCTGATGAGCTTCGAACGATACGTTCCTTAACGTCTCTTTGGAACCGTAGCTGAAGTCCAATCCGTTGACAGTGAGTTCCATCCGATCACCAGATCTCATTCTTCTTTTTCCTCATGATATACACGAAGAAGGGGGCACCCAACAGGGATGTGAGGACGCCTATCGGGATGTCCATGGTCGAGAACGATCTTGCGGCCACGTCCATAATCATCAGGAATATTGCCCCTGCGAGCACGCAAATGATCGACAGGTACCGATGGTCAGGCCCCACCAACGTACGGAATACGTGGGGGATTATCAGGCCGACGAAACCGATAGTGCCGGATATCGAGACGCATCCGCCCACGATTAGCGCATCTGCAATGAGCACGATCACCCTCATCCTGGGGATATTCACACCCAAGGCTTTCGCCTGTTCGTCGCCTAAGGTGATCAGGTTAAGCTCTTTAGACTCCAGCATGATCATAAGGACACCGACTCCGACGATGAGGAGACTTACCTTGAAGTCCAGCCAGTCACATTTGGCGAAGCTTCCCATGGCCCAGTAGACCATGCTTTGCAGGATGTCTGCATCGTCTACGAAGAATTGTAGGAATGAGGTCATTCCTCCAAAGAACGATCCTACAGCAACCCCTGCCAAGAGCAGGAGTATCGTCGGGGTTCCGTGTCTGGTCGTGGCGATTGCGAACACCACGAGAAGAGTCACGAAACAACAAATGAATGCCATGACCGATATTGAAAACGAGCCGAAAACGGCTCCGATGCCGAAGGCGATACAGAGGTTGGCACCAAAAGCAGCTCCGCTGGAGATTCCCAGCACAGAAGGTGAAGCCAACGGGTTCTTGAACAGGGCCTGCATGGCCATGCCTGCGACGGCCAGACCCGCACCTACCACGGCGGCGCATGCGACGCGGGGCATCCTGATCTGGTTAATGATGTAAGTGTTCTGCCAGCTGCCGTCTCCCATCCAAATGTGGATTACATCCTGCGGAGTTATCTGCGCATATCCAACGAATAAACTGCAGAAGAAGATGACCAGGATGGCTAGGCATAACATGACGATGGTGAAGAGGGACTTCGATCTTTTCTGCCGCATCATGTCGTCCAGATCGGACTGCGATTTCGGGATTGGCACGTCGGACTTGGACATTGGATGTAACATCCAAATCTTTTACATAATATTAATTTATCTTAGGTCGACGACAGAGGCATTGCCGCCGTCGAAGGATTGTTCCTTATGTTCAGGGTTGCATTCTACGGGAAGGGCGGTATAGGAAAGTCGACTGTATCCTCCAACACGTCCTTCTTTCTAGCTTCCAGAGGTCGTACCGTACACGTAGGCTGCGATCCGAAGCATGACTCAACCCGTCTATTGCTGCCGGATGGGAGTCAGGAGACTGTCTTGGATCTAGTTCGTAAGGGAGTAGGTGAACCAGACAAAATATCCGTCGTAGGCAAGGGAGGGGTATTGTGTATCGAATCAGGAGGTCCAGAGCCTGGCATCGGCTGTGCCGGGAAAGGTATCATCACGGCTTTTGGTATCATGCGTGATGCCAGAATTATGGAATCAAACCCTGATTTCTTGGTGTACGATGTCCTAGGAGACGTTGTATGTGGCGGTTTTGCCATACCTATGCGTCCAGATCGTTCCGATGGAATCGTATTGGTTACGTCTGGGGAGTTCATGTCGTTGTTTGCTTGCAACAATATACTACGGGGCATATTGGCCCTGTCCGGCACAGAGAGGAGAATCGTTGGCATCGTAGCCAATCTCAGGGGCGGGGAAGCTGAGGTCAAGATGGTATCGGCTTTCGCCGAGGCTGTGAAGCTGCCAGTGGTTTCATGGATTCCTCGTTCTAGGCTTGTTGCCGAATGCGAGCGTATGAATGAGCCACTGGGTGTGCTTTTCCCAGATTCGGACGTTTGCGAGGCGGTCAGGGCTGTTGCGGAAGCAATAGTATCATGTTCTGATGACAGACAGCGCATGCATCCTCCGCATCCGTTGGACGAGGAGGGGATGGCTGCCATAGCGAGAGGCGAGCGTCCCGCACAGCCTCTTCCAGCAAGGGGCCGCATCCGCAGCCCTATGAAGGTCGGCAGAGCGCTGGAGACCTGTTCTGCAGCCGGCGCCGTGGATATCGGCTATTACGTCAGAGGAATCGACATATTGCTCCATTCGCCGGACAGTTGTGCTTACATTTTCTCGTCTTTCCATGACCGCATGTTCAGCAGCGACGCTTCAGAGCGCACCCTGGATTTCACGCCGTCAGGAGCCAAGATGCACTGTACCGGGCTTCGCGACATGGACTCGATTTTCGGAGGAGTCCGCGTCCTTAGGGCGAAGCTTGATGAGATGATAGGAGACGGATCCGAAGACATCATGGTGGTGACCACCTGCATGGCCGGGATAATGGGGGACGATGTGGAGTCCGCGGTCGAGGAGGCCGAGTCATCCCATTCCGGGGTGACGGTGACACTAGTGCCGTGCGACGGCAACATGACCGGCCATATGGGGGAGGGGCTCTACATGGCGTCCGTCGCCCTTCTCAGGTACGTACGTCTCGACGTGCAGCCGGACCCGTCCATGGTGAACGTGCTTGGAATGTCCTTTATGAAGCTCAGCTACAAGGACAAGATGAAGTCCATGCAGGATCTCCTGGACTTGTTCGGCCTGAGGGTGAACTGCATGTTCATCGGAGGGTGCGACCTGGACGACATTCGCAATCTCCGCAGAGGATCAGTGAACCTCATGATGTCCAACGTGGGGTTGGCCAAGGTCCTCGGGAAAGAGGTGGAGGACAGGTTCGGAATAAGGATGCTCGAGGTTCCCGCGCCCATCGGTTTCGAGAAGACGTGTGAATGGGTGGCATACCTAGGCGAGGAACTCGGGAAGGACGCGACGGCCGCTGTGGAAAATCTGAAGGAGAAATACGCCTAGCTGGTCGCTAGGAATCGCCCACGTCTGGAAGGGACACGTGCAGCCATGTATTTCAGGGCCCCTCGCGACGTGGGATGGCTCTGCGACTTGATGCGTGATCTGGGGATGGAAATAGCGTTTGTCGCATTCGGCAGCACTAATAGCAAGAGGAAAAGCATCCCGGCGGCCGGCTGCAACGAAATACGCACGGATTGCACGGAGCAATCGATATTGGATTCGTTTGAAGGAGACGGGGTGGACCTGATGGTCACCGATTCCGAATCCCTGAGGGTGTTGGACTGCAGGTTCTGCGTACCGATGGACGGATTCTTGGGCATGTACGGCTTGGAGTCAGCCGCGTCCGCCCTTGCTGACGCAATGGTTCTCAGCAGGACTGAGGAATGGAGGCGGGACCTGTGACCTCCGTTCGTCCGGACGGGCTGGTTGGGGCACTAATGGCCGCCGAGGGGTTCGAGGGCGTGGAGACCGTTTTGCATGGTCCCGGAGGCTGTCGTTTCCGGTACATGAGGCTAGCACAGGAGCTGTATCCCCGGGATGGGGCGCTGTCGTGTCCGAGGGACAGGGCGTTCTACTTCGGAAGCCCACGTATCCCCTGCACGTTCCTAGACGAGGACGATTACATCTACGGTGGCTCCTACAACCTAGCCGAAGCGCTGGAGGAGGTGGCGAAGGGCGGAAGCAGGATGATAGTCATCGAGTCTCCGGCGACGGCACTCATAGGGGACGATATCCAGGGCTGCATCTCGGGGCATGGGCTGGAGGGGCGCGCCATGCCCTTCAGGAAGCATCTTGTGTCCATGCCGATGAACGAGGGTTTCGACGAGCTGTGCAGGGAGTACGTGGAGTTCCTGAGCCCGCGGAAGGAAGAGAAGATCCCGGGCACGGTCAATCTGCTGGGGCTGCCGATTCTATGTAGGGACTGGAAGGGCAGCTTGGAAGAGGTCTCCAGGATCCTTGGGATGATGGGCCTCCGGGTGACGTCGTCGATAGGAAGCGGGTGCTCGTACGAGGACGTCATGCGTTCCTCCACAGCCGAGTTCGACATATCCGTGTTCCCGGAGTTTTGCGTCTCGACTGCCGAGTTATATCGCGATAGGTTCGGAATCGAGTGCAACAGCTGCTGTTTCGCCCCTGTGGGATTCGACGCCACGAAGGAATGGATAGGGGCCGTGGCCGATCTCACAGGCAAGGATCCATCGGACGCGCTGGAGTACGTTCGCCGGACGGATATGGAGGCGCGCCGCATTCTGAGGTCCGATCCGATAAAAGCGTCCAAGACCCGCGGAATGCATTATTGCATCGATGCAGGAAGTTCCGTGGCCTATCCCCTGGTCGGATGGCTGTTCAAGTATCTTTCAATGATTCCGGATTCCGTGAGGATGCCCTATGGCACGGATGAGGCCCGGCGCAAGACGGAGGGGATGTTGGAATCGCTGCATCTTTCCTCAGCTCTTGACGCCCCCCTTGAGAATGGAGGTCTCATGGCCTCTTCAGGTGATTATGCGAACATGTGCAGGCTATCCGGAATGTTCGTGCGCAGCTTGGATTTGGGATTCCCGCAATCCAGAGGATTCCACTTCAACAATGGTACCATATTGGGCCCGAGGGGGGCCATGAACATACTGAGTTCGATCTACAACGTCTGACAAGACAGATGCGTCTCATTGGATTTCGAACACAATCCGTTGTCTACAGAGGCATCTCTTTCATTTTTTAGGCTTCCGTCAGGCTCTGAATTTATAGTTTGCCTGCCTACGGGCGGAGTTTCGATATAAAGCGTCCATATGTTTCGCCACTTGAACCATGCCGTTCCGCCAAGCAGTCTATTCGTCGGACGTTTTGGATAAGACGACATCGGCTAGGTGCATCATCTGCAAACGATTTTAACGAATCAGCATATGAATGAGCATGAAGCAGAGAAGGGTGCTGGCCGTTCATGACATCTCCTGCGTCGGGAGATGCTCCCTGACGGCGGCTCTTCCGATAATATCCTCGGTCGGGGTCGAGTGCTCCGTCCTTCCAACGGCCGTCCTGTCCACTCATACCGGAGGGTTCACCGGGTTCACGTTCCGGGACCTCACGGAGGACATACGGCCAATAGGGGCCCACTGGGACGCCGAGGGGATAACGTTCGACGCCGTATACACGGGATTCCTGGGATCCTTCGAGCAGATCGACCTGGTGGAGGAGCTCATCTCCCCGATGGCCGAGAAGGGCGCCAGGATTTACGTGGACCCGGTCATGGGAGACAGGGGCAAGCTCTATTCCGTGTTCGGGCCGGACTTCCCCGCCGGGATGAGGAGGCTGTGCGAGAAGGCCGACCTCTTGATGCCCAACCTGACCGAGCTGGCGTTCATGCTGGGATTCCCATACGAGGACGGCCCGTACACCCGCCAGTACGTCGAGGACGTGCTGGAGAAGTCTAAGGAGCTGGGGGCGAGGCGCATAGTCATCACCGGGGTCAGCTTCGAGAAGGGGAAGGTCGGGGCGGTCTACAAAGACTACGACACCGGGGAGTCCGGAAGCGTGATGAGGCCCGAGATTCCGGGATACTACCACGGCACGGGGGACGTGTTCGGGTCCGCCCTGGTCGGAGCGCTGGAATCCGGGCTGTCTCTCGCGGACACAGTCGGAACCGCGGTGGACATGACCGTCGGGAGCATCGCCAGGACCTACGCCGCAGGCACGGACGTCAGGTTCGGAGTGAACTTCGAATGCGGCATCCTGGGATACGCTTCGGCGGTGAGGTCGATGTCCAGGCTGCGCCGCGCCTCCACCGATGAGGACGTCAAGTCCATAGCCACGATGGCGGCGTCCATCTGGCCGGAGGTGTACGTCGGGATGATCCCGGACGGCCAGACCGAGTACATGGTATACAGGTTCCAGTCCGAGGACGCCGTCCGCAGGCAGCTGCAGGAGGGGTATGCCTACGTCATAGCCAGGGACTCCGGAAAGGACGCGGGGTACCTGTCATACAAGATCGAGGACGGGCTCCTCTTCGTCTCCAAGCTCTACGTGTCCGCCGCGGCGAGGGGCAAAGGCTACGGCAGGCTTCTCCTGGAGACCGCCTTCGAGGCCGGAAGGTCGGTCGGAGCGGACAGGATGGAGCTCACCGTCAACAGGAACAACCTCGATGCGATAGGATTCTATGAGGGGATGGGGCTGAGGAAGCTCCGCAAGCAGGTCACCGACATCGGCGGAGGCTTCGTGATGGACGACTACAGGATGGGCAGGGAGCTATGACCGATTCGGACGCTCTTTTCGAGGAAGGATACAGGCTGTACACCGAGGCCGAGGACGCCGAGAGCCTGGCGAAGGCATTGGAGCTCCTGGGGAAGGCATCCGCCTCCGGGCATCCTCTGGCCCAGGACGTGCTGGGGAACATGTACGAGGACGGCGACGGCGTCAACGAGGACGTCTCCGCGGCCCTGCATTTCTATCGTCTGTCCGCGGAGCAGGGATGTCCGGCAGGGATGTACGACCTGGGCATGCTCTACCTGGACGGCCGCGGCGTGGAGCCCGACGAGGAGAGGGCCTTCTCGCTTATCCAGAAGGCCGCCGAGTCCGGGGATCCCGAGCACGTGTACGCCCTGTCCGTCCTATACCATGAGGGAAGGGGCGTCGAAGCCGATCCCGGGAAGGCGCTGTCCCTTCTGAGGAAGGCCGCTGATTTGGGAAGCCCGGACGCCAAGGCCGGCCTGGGTGCGATGATGCTCTCCGGGGAGGGCATGGAGAAGGACGAGGCCGCCGCCTTCGCGCTTCTCAAGGAGGCCGCCGAGGACGGGGAGTGCAGCGCCATGTGCAACCTCGGCCTGATGTACGAGGGCGGGATCCTGGTCCCGGAGGACCCTGCCACGGCGATGACGTATTACCGCCAGGCGGCCGACCTGGGGTATCCTCCCGCCTTCTACCACATGGCGATGATGGCCTTCGACGGGAAGGCGGGGATCCCGGACCTCGATCCGATGGGGCTGCTGGAGGCCGCCGGCGAGGGAGGATGCGCGGAGGCGGTCCGCCAGCTGGGGGAGCGCTTCTACTACGGGGACGGGGTCGAGGCCGACATGGAGATGGCCTGCCAGTACTTCCGCGCCGGAGCCGACATGGACGACGCCGCCTGCATGTACGACCTGGGCGTGATGATAGTCCGCGGGGAGGCCAGGGCCTCATATGAGGGGGAGGAGTACGACCTCATCCTCGCGTCCGCAGACGCCGGATACGGCCCCGCCAAGGAGCTCGCCGACAAGACGGCGGAAGGATGAGATGTTCATACCCGCGACCGAGAAGGACATGCGCCGGAGGGGATGGGACTCCCTCGACGTCGTCCTCGTCTCCGGCGACACCTATACGGACAACTCGTTCAACGGGTCCGCGATGATAGGACACTGGCTGATCGACCATGGGTTCCGCGTGGGGATCGTGGCCCAGCCGCGCACGGACGGCCCCGAGGACATCACGATGCTGGGGGAGCCGGAGCTCTTCTGGTCGGTGTCGTCCGGGTGCGTGGATTCGATGGTGGCCAACTACACGTCGTTCAACCGCCGTAGGAAGGACGACGACTTCACCCCGGGAGGGATGGCGGGACGCCGCCCGGACAGGGCCTGCATCGCGTACACCAACCTGATCAAGAGGCACGCCAAGGGGAGGCCGGTGGTCCTCGGAGGGATAGAGGCCAGCCTCCGGCGCGTGGCCCACTACGACGCCTGGACGGACGCCATCCGCAGGTCGGTCCTGTTCGACGCCAAGGCAGACGCCATCGTCTACGGGATGGGCGAGCTCTCCAGCCTGGAGCTGGCATGCCGCATGAGGGACGGGGAGGACTGGAAAGGCGTCAAAGGGATATGCTACGCGTCCTCCCAGGCCCCCGATGGGTTCCTGGAGCTTCCCTCCTACGAGGAGTGCGCAGCCGATCCCGGCGCGTTCGCCAGGATGTTCCTAGAGTTCCGCGACAACTGCGACCCCGTCTCGGGGAAGGGGATGGCCCAAAGGCACGGGAGCAGGCTTCTGGTCCACAACCCTCCCCAGAGGCCGCTCACCACCCCCGAGCTGGACGCCGTGTACGAGTCCGACTACGAGAACGCAGTCCATCCCTACTACGCCAGACAAGGCCACGTCAAGGCCATGGACACAGTTGAGAATTCGATAACCACCCATCGCGGATGCTACGGGGAGTGCTCTTTCTGCGCCATCGCGATGCACCAGGGGCGCGCCGTCGTCTCCCGCTCAGAGGAGTCGATACTCCGCGAGGTCAGGAGGATGGCGTCGAAGCCGGGATTCAACGGGATAATACGCGACGTGGGGGGACCGACCGCCAACATGTACGGGATAGACTGCGACGTGAAGTCCGTGAAGGGAGCATGCAGGGACCGTCGCTGCCTCGGCTCCAGCCCGTGCCCCCGTCTGAAGATAGACCATTCGGCGCAGATCCGTCTGCTGAAGGAGATCTCGGCGACGGACGGCGTCAGGAAGGCCTTCGTGAACTCCGGCGTCCGCTACGACATGGTGGTCGCCGACCGGGTCCACGGGGCGGAATACCTGGACGAGCTGTCCTCCGCTCACGTCTCAGGCCAGATGAAGGTGGCCCCGGAGCACGTGTCCGACCGCGTGCTGGAACTGATGGGGAAGCCCCCCAGGAAGGTGCTCCTGGAGTTCAAGCGCATGTTTGAGGAGTCCAACGCCAGATGCGGGAAGAGGCAGTTCCTCACATACTATTTCATCGCCGCGCATCCGGGGTGCACGGAGTCCGACATGAGGGAGCTTTCCGCCTTCTGCCGCAGGGAGCTCAGGCTCAATCCGGAGCAGGTGCAGGTGTTCACCCCCACCCCATCCACGCTGTCGACCGTCATGTATCACTGCGGAAAAGATTTAGAGGGGCGGAGGCTGTTCGTGGAGAGGACCGAGGCCGGCAAGCGGAGGCAGAAGGACATCGTCGTCCCCAGGAGGAAGGAGAGGTGAGGTTCGTAAAAATAGGGGGGATGGCGGTGTTTGTGGACTTCGTCCGGATGTCCAGCACCATCTGCCGCTACTGCACGGACGGGAACCTCGTCAAGGTGACCATGGCGGACTACTTCGAGGACGCGCCGTTGGAAGTCATCGAGGATTATCTGAGATACCTGCTCTCCAAGAGGTCGGGGCCCCCGCGGAAGTTCATTGAATACATATCGTCCGAGGAGTTCATATCCTCGCAGAGGCCCAGGTTCCTAGACAGGAACCGCAGGTTCACCCTGTCCACGGAAGGGGAGCATCGCAGCCTCGCGGACTCCCTGGAGAGGCTGATAGGAGCGGGGATGCTGGACAGGAAGGATTCCGAAGGGGTGTACCTGACCTGGTCCCGCCATCCCTCCGTGTCCGTCCTCGGGACCTGCCATTCGTTGTTCAGGGTGGTCGCCATCTCCAAGGCTCTGGACACCGACGCCATGCCGGAGGACTGCCTGGACTTCGTGATGTACCACGAGTTCCTGCATGTCAGGCAGGGAGCCAGGATCGGCATGAGGAAGCACGACGCCGATTTCAGGAGGGAGGAGCGTGCCTTCCCGGATTACGAGAGGATAAAGGCGGACCTGGCCAGGCTCAGGCATTAAAGGGCGCTCCGCATACGTCCCGGCATGGACGGTGAAGGCAGGGGCTTCGTGCTCCACACGAGGGACGGAGAGTCGGAGCTCGACATCGACGAGGTGAGGGCGATGGCCGATTCCGGCGACCCGGACGGACTCTATGCGTTGTCGATGGCGTATCTCTTCGGATGGGACGTCGACGAGGACCAGGAGAAGGGATACATGTACTTGGAGAAGGCGGTCGCCGCCGGGCAGACCGAGGCCATGACGCTCATGGTCAGGCTGTTCATGCAGGGCGAGTACCAGGGGATCGGCTCGGAGCGCGCCGCCGAGCTCTCGATAACCGCCGCCCGCGACGGGATACCGGACGCCCAGCTGTACGCGGGACTGGCATACATGGACGGGATATCCGTTCCGAAGGACTACGCCGAGGCCGTCAGGCTGTTCAGGCTCGCGGCCAACCAGGGCAGCTCCGAGGCCAGGACTAACCTGGCCTACATGATACAGGAGGGTCTCGGGACGAAGAAGGACGAGGCCAAGGCCTTCGCCCTCTACAGGACCGCGGCCAGGTCCGGCAACGTGAACGCGATGTTCCATCTAGCCGTCTGCCACGAGTTTGGGGTCGGGACCAGGAAGGATCTGCCTTCGGCGGCGGAATGGTACGGTAAGGGCGCTGAGCAGGGCGACGCCTTCGCGATGGAGCGCCTGGGATTCCTGTGGTCCGAAGGCATTGGGGATTCCGATCCGGACCCGGAGAAGGCCTTCGAATGGTTCCTCAGGGCTGCCATGGAAGGCGTCACCTCCGCGATGGCCACCGTGGGGCGCTGCTATCTGGACGGGTACGGGACCGGCAAGGACGCCGGTGAGGCGGCCAAATGGCTGAAGATGGCCGCCGACAACGGGGACGAGGAGGCGTCCCGCCTTCTTTCCGGGATCCGACGTCAGGTTCTTTCCTCCTCGTCGGGGACGATCACTGACACCATCTGGTTCTCCATACCCCAGGCGGCCAGCTGGGCCAGTATAGGGCCTATCGAGGCGCCCTTGTCGGTGATGTAGTAGGTGACCCTCGTCCTGCCCTCCGACGTGGCCTCCCTGCGGACCATCCCGTCGGACTCCAGCTCCTTCAGCTGCTTGGACAGGATCCTAGGCGTGACCTCGCCGATGCGCCTCTGGAGCTCCGAGAACCTCATCCCCCCGTCCTTGGCGAGGATGCAGAGGATGGTGGTCTTCCATCTCCCTTCGATGACCGACATGGCCGCGTCCACGGCGCAGTCATACCTTGGACCGTTACCGTTCATATCAGAGTATCATAATGATAGTAGATAATTATTGCCGGCACCGGCGTTGAAACTCGTTAGATTAACTACTTGTATCCAGTCGCCATGAGGGGTGGCGTACCGAGAGCGGCGCCATGGCTGCCGTCCCGAGGTTTGGAGGATTCGAATGGTCAAGACGGTCATACTGTACGCATCGGGGATGACGAAGAACACCAAGAGGCTGGCGGAATACATCGGAAAGAGGGTCGACGCCGACCTCTTCGACCTGAAGGAGATGACCCTCATCGACGTCAGCGGCTACGAGACCGTGGTGTTCGGGACCGGAATCCATGCAGGGAAGCCCTACAAGCCCGTCCTGAAGTTCGTGGAGGACAACAGGAAGTCGCTGGAGGGGAAGGACGTCAAGCTGTTCATCTCCTGCATGTACAACGACGAGAAGGGCCGCAACCAGTGCGCCAAGGTCTCCAAGGAGTTCGGAATACCCGACGCGGTGTTCTTCAACAAGAAGGAGCCGCAGATGAACGATGACGGCTTCCCTGCGTCCGTGGACGCGTTCATAGCGAGGCTCCGATGTCGATCCTCGTCATCGCACTCGTGATCTACGCGGTGCTGAACCTTCTCGCCATGGCGGCGTACTTCTCCGACAAGAAGAAGGCCCAGAAGGGCGAGTGGAGGACTCCTGAATCCACGCTTCTGCTTTGGGCCCTCGTAGGTCCGTTCGGGGCCTTCGCTGGCATGAACATGGCCAGGCACAAGACCAGGAAGGCGAAGTTCAAGCTCGTCTACGTGTTCCTGGG